>CAIXKG010000023.1 GCA_903919985.1 uncultured Opitutia bacterium
AACCTTTGAGCTGCATGGCACCTCGGCGGTGAGCATCAGCGGCACGATGCGCGATAACGCCGCCTTGATTCGGGTGCAAGACGCCCTGAGTAAATCGAAGGAAATCAAGGACGTTAAAATCGAGCAGATTCGCGGTAAATCTCCGGCTATGCAGTTCACCCTCACCGTTCGTTGGAACGCTCCCTCCGGCTCATGATATCTAATCTTCCTCCCCGTCAGCGCCTCCTCGCGATCATTGCGGGCGTCGTGGTCGCTTTGCTCGTGCTCGACAGCGTTGTTATCGAACCGCTCTACCACACCTGGCAGACGCATGCGGCCGAGATCACACGGCTGAACGCGTCCGTCACTAACGGTCGCACCACCATCGCGCGTGCGGCGCAGAACGATCGCCGCTGGAGCGATATGCAGGCCAATGCGCTGGCCAAGGAGCCCTCGCAGGCGGAGGGCGACGTTTACTCGGCGTTCGACCGTTGGGCCGTCGCGAACCGGGTCGAACTTTCCGGCATCCGCTTTCAATGGAAACGCGGCGCGACGGACAAATATTCCCTGCTCGAAGGTCGCATCGATGCCACGGGCACGATGACTACGCTGAGCCATTTCCTTTATGAACTTGAGCAGTCGGCCCTCGCTCTGCGCGTCGACTCGGTGGAAATTACATCCCGGGACGATAGTGGTCAGAAACTGGGCCTCAGCCTCATCGTCAGCGGCCTCCGCCTCACCCCTTTGGAGCGCAAATTACAATGAACCCACGTTTGATCCTCCTCTCAATTGCGATCCTTGGCGCGCACCGCGTCTCCGCGGTCGACGTCAAGCCGGCTCCCGCCGCCCCGGCGCCTGCGAAAGCGGCGGTCGGCGTGGCCAAGGCTCCGGCTGCGTCGTCCGTGGCGCCCACTGGCACCTACGACGCGTTCCGCATCGTCACCGACCGCAATATTTTTAATCCCAACCGCACCGGTCGCCGCGATCGTAGCGTCGACGAGGTGCCGCCCCGGCTCGATATCATCACGCTCGTTGGCACGATGGATTCCGACAAGGGGCTGCGCGCCTTCTGCGACGGCTCCGATGCCGCCTACCGCAAAGCGCTGCGCGTGGGCGACTCGGTCGATAAATTTAAGGTGACCAAAATCAGCGCCAATACGGTGGACTTTGAGGCCGACGGAAAGTCGTTTTCCGCCCGCGTCGGTCAGCAATTCCATCGGCCGGAAGGCGCTGATTGGACTTTGGTTGGCGAAGATGTCGCCCGCCTTGAGGCTCAAGCCCGCGCCGCTGCGGCCAACGCTGGCCGGGTCAATCCCAACGCTCCGGTCGCAATCCCGGCCGATGCATCTGACGCCGTTCGGAAAATGATGGAGAGACGCAATCAAACTTTGAAACCATGAAAACCACGCACATCACCCCGGCCGTGTGGCTCGGAATCGCCACGCTTACCTCCAGTGTCTGGGCCCAAGACCCGGTAGCTGCCGTCAACGCGCCCGCGTCCGACGTCGCTCAAGCTCCCGCCGCACGCGCCGCGGGGACGCTACGCTTTAATTTCCGCGGCGCGCCCTTAGAGGCCGTGCTCACCTACATGAGCGAAGCCGCCGGTTACACCATCGTGCTCGACACGCCGGTGCGCGGCACCGTCGACATGTTCAGCGCCCAGCCGATCACTCGCACCGAAGCGCTTCAACTCCTCAACCTCGCGCTAAATAAAAACGGTTTCACCTCCGTCGTCGAGGGCCGGACGATCGTGATTTCGTCGAAGGAGGACGCGAAAAAGAAGAATCTTCCGATTCGCACGAGCAACAATCCCGACGAGATTCCGAACACCGCCGAGATGGTGATTCAAATCATTCCGCTGCGGCACCTCGACGCCACGACGGCCGCGCGCGATCTGGGTGCGCTGTTACCCGGGACTTCGACGCTCACGGCCAACGCGGATAGTAATTCGCTCATCGTGACGGACACGAACATCAATCTCAAACAGGTCGTGAAACTGGTGGATGCGCTCGACACCTCGAGCGACTCGGTTTCGACGATGAAAATTTTTGAGCTCAAGAACGCCGACCCGTATGAAATGGCGCAGCTCATCACCAATCTCTACAGCACAACCGCGCAGGCTCAGAATGGTGGCCGGGGCGGCCAGGCCGCCGGTGGTTTTGGCGCTGGCGGCTTCGGCGGCGCGGCCGGTCTCGCCGCAGTCTTTGGTGGCGGGGCCAACGCCGCCGGCGGCGGCGGCCGTGGGGGCGGCGGTGGTGGTGGTGGCGGTGGTGGCGGTCGCGCGGGTCGTGGTGGCACCACGACCAACCGGACGGTTCCGGTCGTGGCAGTCGCCGATCCGCGCACGATGCGCGTGATCGTCACGGCTTCAAAAGACCAGATGCCGGATATCACGGTCATGGTTGCCCAGCTCGATTCGACCACGGGGCGCAAGCAGCAGGCCTTCGTTTACAACATCGAGAACGGAAACGTGAAACAGATGGAGACGATGCTGAAGGCACTCTACCCGAGCAGCTCCAATCGGACCACGACCAACAATCAGCCCGACCCGTTGACCTCGCGCGCGACGACAAACGCCAACAGCGGCACCACGCAACTCCAACTCGGCACCACGAGCGGCACGGGTACCACGCGGACGAACTAACCGGCTAGTCTAAATCAAATTCTATGAATTCTAAATTTTTCCGGTCTCAGGCCCAGTCGGCTGTGCTGACGGCCTTCGTTTTATTCAGTTCCGTTTCCGCTTTCGGCCAAGGCCGGGGCGGTGCCGTCGGCGGCGGTGGCGGTGGAATTGGCGGCGGCGGCGGTGGTGGCGGCGGTGGTGGCGGTACAAGCTCGAGCACTCGGCAGTACCAAAATTCCACGTTGGTGGGCGACGCCTCGATATCGAGCGATGTCGACACCCGGCAGATAATCGTGGTCACGGATCCGCTCACCAACGAAAGCATCCGGGCCGTTATCGCGAGCCTCGACAAGCCGCGGCCCCAAGTGCTGATCAACGTGGTCTTCATGCAGGTCACGCATGACAACAGTTTCGACTTGGGCGCCGAGGCGAAGTACCAGGGACCGATCTCCATCAAGACCAATCCGGAGGGCATCGCGCAGACGAAATTCGGCATCGCGAGTGCACTGGCCAACAGCTCGATCACGGGTGCGTTCTACAGTCTCATCGGCCGTGACATTCAGTCGACCATTCACGCCTCCGCCGGCGTAAGCAAAACGGAGATTCTCTCCCGTCCCTCCATTCTGACCCGGAGCAATCAACAGGCGACGATCCTCGTCGGGCAAAATGTCCCGTTGCTCAGCACCACGACGCAGAACCTGAATTCGGCGAACAATTCCATCACCAGCACGATCACCTATCAGGACGTGGGCATCATTCTTCGCGTGACGCCGTTCATCACGCAGGACGGCTTGGTGGAAATGATCGTCGCGCCCGAGATCTCCTCGATCAGTCCCACCACCGTCTCGATTCCGGGTGCGGGTAACGCCACCGTGATCGATCGCCGCTCGGCCGACACCGTAGTGGTTACGCCCAGCGACCAGACGATTGTGATCGGCGGCTTGATCTCATCCCAGAAAAACAACGTGGACAATAAAGTGCCGCTATTGGGCGACATCCCGCTCATCGGCAGCCTCTTTAAGCGGAAGACGACGGAAGACGTAAAAACCGAGCTCCTGATTTTCCTGACGCCCCACGTCGTCAAAAAGCCGTCCGACCTTGCCGCGTTGACTGACAGTGAGCGCTCGCGCCTCAACATGGCGCCGGTGACGTTCGACAAGGCCGACATCGGCAAATTTCTTCCCGCTAGCTCGCCGGCCAATAACGCGGGCCCCAAGCCCTGAACGTAATTGAAGCTTGGAATGGGCGGCGGTTCCGGGCGAATTGACAGCTGCGCTCCATGGGCTCGCCGAATGCCAAACGCCGTCTGTTTATTTATGTCACCCTGATCGGATGCGGGCTCGGGGTGTGCGCGTGGCAGTTCGAGGAGCACGCTCGTTTTAAACGCGAGGCGGAAAACGCCCTGATCAACCGCGCCAGCGATATCACCTCGACGCTGGGGGTCGTGGTGCGTTCGCAGCAACGCTTCAGCCCGATGGTCTCGAAGGACCGTCTGGAGTCGGCGCTGAAACTGCTCGTTTCAGACGAGCTAAAGGCCATCACGATCCTAGCTGCGACCGGCCAGCCGATTGCGAGCGCGGGCAGCAAAATGGAGCTGCCGGGCGATATTTTGCAGCCACCTGGCGTGCACTGGGAGGATCGCACGCTGACGGTCATGAACCCAACTGACCTCGGATCGCCGGCCACCGACGACCTGTCGCGGCCGCGTCCCCCGATTGTGGTGACGGACGAGAGGCTTGGTCGCGAGCGCCTTCCAAGTCGGCGCTCCCAGCCGGTGTCCACCGAAGTTCCCATGCCCGCAGCGGACGGCGGGCCCGCGCCCGTGACGCCGGCGGAGTCGCGCCCGCTCATGGGCCGGCCGTACTGGATGATGACCGCGGAGCAGATCCAAAAGCAGGGCGTGCATGCGATCGTCATCTCGCTCTCCACGGAAAAGATGCACCGCACCGTGAATGCCGACCTGCTATTGCGTTCCATGGTCAGCCTGCTCGCGATGGGTGGGGCGATGATCTCTTCGCTGGCGTGGCGGAACGTCGGGAAAAATTCCGAGCTTCAAATCCGCCTGATCAAGGCGGGCGAGATGAATACACACTTGAAGGAAATGAATCTCGCGGCCGCCGGACTCGCCCACGAGACGCGCAATCCGCTCAACCTGATCCGTGGCCTGGCACAGATGATTTCGATGGAGGCCAAAGATACCCCAAAGTTGAAGGAGCACGCTTCGATCATCCTCGAGGAAGCAGATCGCGTGACCGTGCAGCTGAACGAATTCATTAACTACTCGAAACCGCGCAACGTGCAGTTGGCCCCCGTTGATGTGCAGCGTCTGGTCGCGGATTTAGCGCGCACGCTCGTACCGGACATCGAAGAAAAACAGATCGTTGTGCAGCAACCAGAGTCGGCGCTCATCATCGACGCCGACGAACAGCTGTTGCGGCAGGCGTTGTTCAACGTGTTGTTGAACGCCATTCAGGCTGTGTCCTTGGGTGGACGCGTGGAGGTGCGCCTAGCCACCGTCGGCTCGCGTGAAGCCATACTTGAAATCCGTGACGACGGCCCCGGGGTACCGGCGGCTGATCGTGTTTCAATTTTTAAGCCCTACATCACCATGCGGCCCAGAGGGGTCGGGCTGGGCCTCGCCATCGTGGCGCAAATTGCCGCGGTGCATCACTGGGAAGTCAGTTGCGAAGCGAACGAACCGCGGGGCGCGTGCTTCCGATTCAGCGGACTCAAGCTCGCCGCTGCGCCGACATGAGCGCGGCCGCTCCGGATCAGCGGCGCATCCTGATCGTCGACGACGACCGCGCGCAGCGCAGCCTGTTGGAGACATTTCTCCATGCGCAGGGTTATCTCACGCAGTCGGCCGCCTCCGGCGAGGCGGCGCTCCAGCTTCTTTCAGAGGAGAAATTTGCGATGATGATTTCCGACGTCCGCATGCCGGGCATGTCGGGCTTGGAAACGCTGCGTCGCGTGCGTCAAACGCTGCCGGATCTCCCCGTGCTGCTGGTCACCGCGTTTGCCGATATTCGCAGCGCGGTGGCGGCGATGCGGGATGGGGCCGTGAACTACCTCGCGAAGCCGATCGACCTCGACGAATTGATTCTCTCTGTGCGCAAGGCCACGGGCGGCGGGTCTAAACCTACGCCCACCGCCACGACCGAGGCGCCGGTCCCTTCCGGGGTCATTACGAACAGTCTCTTGATGAAGGCGGTGTTTCGCGATGCGGCCGTGGTTGCGCCCTCCGAAAGTCGCGTGCTGCTCACCGGAGAAAGCGGCGTCGGTAAGGAGGTGGTCGCTGATCTCATCCACGCCTGGAGCCCGCGGGCGGGCGGGCCGTTGATTAAAATAAACTGCGCCGCGATTCCGGAGAACTTGCTGGAAAGCGAGTTGTTCGGATTTGAAAAAGGGTCGTTCACCGGCGCGATGCAGCAACGGATCGGTCGCTTCGAGGAGGCGAATCGCGGCACCATTTTCCTCGATGAAATCGGGGAGATGGCGCTCCCGTTGCAGGCGAAACTGTTGCGGGTTTTGCACGATGGCACGTTCCGGCGCATCGGCTCGGCGCGGGATATTCACACCGACGCTCGGGTCCTGGCGGCGACCAACCGCGACTTGGAGGTCCAGATCGCCGCCGGCCAGTTTCGCGAAGACCTGTTCTACCGACTCAACGTCATGGAAATTCATATCCCGCCTCTGCGGGATAGGCCGGAAGATATTTTGCCGCTGGCGACGTATTTCATCCAATTATTTTCACGGCAAAAACCGCGTTTCTCCGCGACGGTGACGGCCGCCATGATGCGGTACCGCTGGCCCGGCAATGTGCGTGAACTCCGCAACGCCATGGAGCGTGCAGCGCTCTTGTCCCGGGGCGAAATTGTTCTCCCGGAGCATCTGCCCACCCGCGTTTTGACTGCGCCGGCTGACGTCACAACGGGCGCTGGCGCCGCTGAACCCGCGGAGCGTCCCCGCCTCGAGGAAGTGGAGCGCGATGCGATCGTTAAAGCGCTCCGGAAAAATAATTATAACCGCACCGAAACCGCCAAGGAACTGGCGATCAGCCGCCGCGCTCTGATCTATAAGCTCCTGCGTTTGCGCGAACAGGGTATCCAAGTCGATCTGTCGGAGGCGCCGTGATTCCGCGCGGAGAATCCGATCTGAATTCCCCCAAGCGGATATTCGGCGGAGGGCGGCGCGCCTGCGCTCAAGGATCAAGGTACGCGAATCGTGGCGTGGTGGTGCCATCGGCGAGCGTCACGTTCGCCGTGAACATCGCGTGCGGCCGCACCCAGAAGCCAAACTCGCCGTACAGGGCTTGGTAGTACACGACGACCTCACGCGTTTCCGTGTGCCGGGCGATGCCCAGAACGCGGTAGCGCTGGCCCTTGTAGTGCCGGTATTGGCCCGGACGCGGTTCTTGGGGCAGGGGATCGAGGGGCGTGTGACTCATAGGGCATCCGGACCGACGTGGGTGATCTTCATCTTGGGGGAATGGTAACAGCAAAAATCGCGTTCCGGCACGGGCCGAATAAAGATCGAGCGACGTCTCCGCAGTGACCACCTGCAAATAATCGAGGTCCCCCGCTGGAGTGCTCGGTTCAGCGTCCATGCGATGACGCTGCCTATCGCGGACGCGTAGGGACGTTGGGCCTTTCTGTTTCGCCGGCCCGCTCGCTCGATCAGCGGCAGGACGGCGTCCGCCGGATTGCCCGCATTGCGAATGAAGCGATCGTGTTCGATCCGGCCCGCCAGAGAGAATCCGGATAAGAGCAGAGTTCGCACGTCAACCGGAAGGGTGGCGCGGCGTGCGGCATGAGCGGGCAGTCAAGCGGCTCGACCTTGGGCTAGGATTTTAGCAGTTGCTGCGTGAGAAACGCGGTCTGCAGCGCGGAAATTTCCTTCAACCCGGATTGAGAGAGCGCGAGCAAGCTGAGCAGTTGCTCATGGGAAAACGTCGTTTCCTCACCGCTACCCTGGACTTCGACAAATTGCCCGCGGCCGGTCATGACGATGTTGGCGTCGACCTCGGCGTCCTTGTCTTCAATGTAATTCAAATCGAGCAGTGCCTGCCCGCCGAAAATGCCGGCGCTGACCGCGGCGACGGAATCGATCAGCGGATTCTCGGTGAGCTTTTTGGCGTCGAGCAGTTTTTGAACGGCGAGACGGGCCGCGAGGTACGCGCCGGTGATCGCGGCGGTGCGCGTGCCGCCATCGGCTTGGAGCACGTCACAGTCGAGCCAGAGCGTATTCTGCCCGAGCTTCTGGAGATCAATCACAGCGCGGAGGGAGCGGCCGATGAGACGTTGGATCTCGACCGTGCGGCCCTCGATTTTACCGCGGGAAATCTCACGAGATTTTCGCTCCAACGTGGAGTAGGGCAGCATCGAGTACTCGGCCGTGAGCCAGCCACCCGGTATCCGCTGTTGTTTCATCCACGTCGGCACGCCGGGCTCGATGGAGGCCGCGCAAATGACGCGGGTCAGCCCAAACGAAACCAGGACGGAACCGGTCGCGTACGGCGCAATGCCGGCTTCGAAAGTGATCGGGCGGAGTTGGTCGGCTTTGCGGCCGTCGAGACGGGTAGAGGACATGAATTGAATAGCGTTTTGGACGTCACCGTTGGACGCAGCGGGCGCAGGACAACCCCGCGCCGCCGTCCATCAGATACCGGGAGCGCGTTCTTCGCGCTCGATGGGTTTGATCGTGGTGGTAGGCGAAACAGATTGCTTCGACATGAAAGCGATTAGGCGGTCGTTAAAATCTTTCGCCGGATCGTGGCCCATTTTTTTCAACGCTTGCGTCAGCGCGGCCACCTCAACGAGTCGGGCGATGTCGCGGCCGGGGCGGACATACAGTTCGATGTGTGGTACGCGCATGCCGAGGATCTCGTAGTAGGCCACTTCCAGACCGGTGCGTTCCTCGACGACGTCGGGCGTCCATTCCCGGAGGGAGACGACCATGTCGATGCGCTTCTCCAGTCGGATGGATTTGATGCCGAACATTTCGGCGATATTGATGATGCCGATCCCGCGGCACTCCATATAGCCGCGATTGAGCGGGCGGCTGGAGGCCATCAATTCCCGTTCGTCGAGGAGCTTGATGATCGTGAGATCGTCGGCGACGAGGGAGTGTCCGCGTTCGATCAATGCGAGGGCGCACTCGCTTTTGCCGATGCCAGAATCGCCGCGCAGCATCACGCCGACGCCTTTCACGTCGAGCGTGGTGGCGTGTTCCGTCCCGCTCGGGGCGAACTCGTTGTCCACGCAGAGCGTGGCGAGATTGATGAAGTTCATTGTGATCATCGGCGACCGAAAGATCGGGAAATTCATCTCCTCGGCGACGGCGAGCAGTGGATGCGTGGGATTGAAATTGCGCGTGAGCACCAGGCAGGGCGCGCCGGTCTTCACCATTTTTTGAAATATCCCGATCTGTTCATGCTGGGCGCGGGTTTTCAGATAATTCATCTCGGCGGCGCCGAGCACCTGAATGCGCTTGTTCGCGAAGTATTTGAAAAACCCCGTGAGCGCGAGGGCGGGACGGTTGATGCTGCCTTCCCTGATCAGGCGGTGCAGACCGGCTTCGCCGGTGACGAGCTCCATCTTCAATTTCTCGCGGTACGTCTCGTAGAAATGAGCGACCGTGATGCCGTGGATGGCTTTTTGCATGGGATGAGGGGACGGAAAAGGGGCGATTAAAAAGACCGTGAAGGCGTGAAAGTTTCGTCGTTCGAATGCTCGCGACCCGCTGTTTTCTTGCTCAGTGATTGAAATCTTCGCCGAGGTAGAACTTGCGGGCCTGTTCGTTGCGGATCAGTTCGGCGCTCGTGCCCTCGAACAGTACCTTGCCTTTCTCGAGGAGGTAGGCGCGGTCGACGATGCGGAGGGTTTCACGGACGTTGTGATCGGTGATGATCACGCCGATGCCGCGGGCCTTCAGTTGCAGGATAATTTTCTGCACCTCCGCGACCGAAATCGGATCGATCGCGGCGAACGGCTCGTCCATGAGCAAAAATTTCGGCCGGGTGACGAGGGCGCGGGCGATCTCGAGCCGCCGGCGTTCGCCGCCGGAAAGGGTGAAGGCTTTTTGCTTCGCGAGGTGCGAGAGGGAAAGCTCAGCGAGATGGTCGGCCACGCGCGCCGCGCGCTCGCGTCGGGGGACGCCCGCGACCTCGACGATGGCGAGGATGTTTTCCTCGACCGTGAGCTTGCGGAAAACCGACGCTTCCTGCGGCAGATAACCGATCCCGTGCCGCGCGCGTTCATGCATGCGGAGCCGGGTCAGGTCGCGGCCATCGAGCGAAACGCGCCCGGCGGTGGCGGGAACGAGTCCCACCACCAGGTAGAAAGCGGTGGTCTTGCCCGCGCCGTTGCGGCCGAGGAGACCGACAATCTCGCCGGCTCCGATGCGCAGGCTGACGCCGTCGACCACGGTGCGGGCGCCATAGGTTTTGACTAAACCCTCGGCGACGATTTCGGAAACTGCGGTGACGGTGGACAAGGGGGAAAACGGGAAACAGATTTACGGGAGCCGCGGCGGCGAGGATTTTTCCGCGGGCTTATCCTTGGCGAATCCCATATCCTTGATCGTGGGCAGAACGAAACGGCCTGTCACGCCAACCGCGGCGCCATCCTCCGCCTCGATGAGGGCGCGGCGCTCTCCACGGTACAGCACAAGCCGCGGACCGCTCGCGACGTATTGATCGTCGATGCTGCGCACGGTTGGGAAGGGCTCGTCCTTGGATTTCGTGAGGCGGCTCAGGACTACGCGGTCCTCGCCGGGAAAAATTTCTGCGTGGCCGCAGGAGGCTTCCCGGTCGCCTTGGACGATCTTGACGTGGCCCGTGGCGACGAGCGATTTGAAGTAGCCGAATTTGCCGATGGTGGCCTTGGGATCGCCCTTACGCGAGGCGACGACCTGTAAGTAGTCGCAGGTCACTTTGATGTTATTGCCGGTCACCACCACTTTGTCGTGAAAAGTCGCGATCGTCTCGGTGTCAGTGCTGACCATTTCGGCGGGCCCGGCGAATTCGATGACGGTCGGGGGCAAAGCTTCTTGCGCTCGAAGACCGCAAACGGCCGCGGCGCCGAAGATGCAGGTGAACAAAAAAGAACGGAATGTCATTTGAGAAGGTCGGGCATCTGGGCCGCAAAGCTAACGCGACCGCCTTGGGCGATGGAAACTTTTTTGGCGGTGTGATCGTAGGTCCATTGCTCGCCGTTCATCTCAAGATCGTCGCGCAGTAGCCGGACGGAACTGCGACCACGGGCGATCTGCTCTTTGGGAAAAAAACTCGCGGCCGGACTGAGCAACACGGACTCCACCTTCGCGGCCGCGCCGCCGGTGAACACCGTGATGTTCATGTCTACGATATCGATGCGCGTGTCGCTGACGGGTCGCACCTCGGTCCCGCGGAGTGTCATCGAGCGAAATCCTTCGGCCGTGAAGAGCGGCAGCACCCAATTTTTGGCCGGAGCATTCGTCGTTGGCTCCTCGGCCCGCCCATGGGCCGCAAGCAGGCCGATAAAAAAGACGATGAAAACGCGGCGGAGCATGGGCACGGAGCGGAGGATCAGCGTCCCGGCATTTTACCGCGAGTGGAAAGAAGGTGATCGCAGATCTCGCGCACCGCACCCCATCCGGCTTCGCGTCGCGTGATGTAGTCGGCCGCGGTCTGCGCTTCAGGCATGGCTCCCGGCACGCTCACGCCGATGCCGGCGGCGAGCAGCGCAGGCACGTCAATGACGTCGTCTCCCATATAGACACACGCATCGAGCCGCAGCCCGAGTTTTGCGGCGATTTCGGTGAGGGCGGTAAGTTTATCGACGCGGCCTTGGATCAAATAAGGGATTTTTAGTTCGCGGGCCCGTGCCGTGGTCGCGTCGGAGGCGCGGCCGGATATCCAGGCGATCGGACAGCCGCTGTCGCGCAGGCGAGCCAGACCGAGTCCATCGAGAATGGAAAAGCGTTTGGCCTCGGTCCCATCAGAGGAGATGAGCACCGTGCCGTCGGTGAGAATGCCGTCGACGTCCATGGCGAAGAGCTGCATCGCAGCCCAGCGCGCCGCTGGAATTTTCGTTTTTCGATTCTGGGTTTTTGATGTCGGCATCGGAGTTTGATCACACAGATCGCGGAGCACGGGGACAAAGTTCACGGACCAAGCCAGAACGTGAAACGGTCCATGACTTTGGCGACGCCGAGTGGGGGTGATGATGAGGTGGTCTCAAATCGGAAATCGAGAATCCAGAAACGAAAATTCCTCAACCCATCCACGCGGTGATTTGCTCGATGACCTTGTCCTTGGTGGGACGGAAGGCCTGTTCGAGTTCGGGGGCAAACGGCACGGGCAGGTCGAGCGACGCGATGCGCAGAGGGGCCGATTTCAACACCGCGAAATGGCTCTCGGTGAGGCGGGCCACGAGTTCGGCGCCAAAGCCGTGGGTGCGGCGGCCTTCGTGCAGCACGATGAGACGGCCGGTGCGCGCGAGCGATGCTTCGATGGCTTCCAGCTTTAGCGGCGCGAGCGCGCGCAGATCGAAAAGATCGAGCGTTGTCTCGTACTCGGCGGCGAAATAATCGCACACATCGGTGGCGAGATGGACCATTTCTCCGTACGTCACGAACGTGGCGTAGTCGCCCGGGTGAACATGGCGCGGCTGCCAGATCGAACGATAATCTGGGTCCCAGGTAACGGGATGTTTACCCCGGCGATAAAGGCCTTTGTGTTCGAAAAGGAGCACGGGATTGTTGTCTTCGTAGGCGGCAAGGAGCGCGTTAAACGCGTCCTGCGGCGTGCTGGGGTAAAGCGCTTTGATGCCCGGCATCGCCAGAAGAAAAGACTCGAGTTCCTGCGAGTGAAACGAGCCAAAGGTCAGGCCGCCGCCAGACGGGAGGCGAAACACCAGCGGGGCGGCCGCGCCTGAGCGGAAATACATCGTGCCGGCGTTGAGCGTGAGCTGGGTGATGGCTTCGGTGACGAAGTCGGCAAACTGAAATTCTTCGATCGGGCGGTGGCCGTTGACGGCGAGACCAAGGGCGTAGCCGGTGCAGGCACTTTCGGCGAGCGGAGTATTGAACACGCGCGGACGACCGAAGTCGGCGAGCAGGCCTTCCGTGACTTTGAACGCGCCGCCGTAGGCGCCGATGTCCTGGCCCATAACGAGCGATTCGGGCCGCTCGGTGAGAATTTTTCGGAGCGCGTGATTCAGGGCCTGCGCGGACGTGAGATTCCCAATTTTTGATCCCGGTTTTTCGATTTGAGATAAAACCGATGGAATCCAAGGCAAGGCGGGCGCCGGCGGCGCGAAGAGGTCTGCTGCCATGCCGGCGGGGCTGGGACGTGGCACCGCGAGCGAGGTCTTGATGCACGCTTCGATGAAGGCGTTCAGGTCGGCCTCGATTGCTTGGACGCGGGCCGCACCGATTGAAGCCACGAGTTGCGCCCGCGCTTTGGGTGTCACATCCCGCGCGAAAAATCCATCGGCTTCGCCCGGCGCGAGGTAGTCGCCGGTATCGTAGGCGGCATGACCGCGGAGCCGGAGCGTGTGGGCTTCGACGAGCATGGGCCGTGACGTGGTGCGTACTTTTTCGATGGCGGCGGCGAGGGTCTTGGTGGTGGCCACGACGTCCACGGTCGTGTCGAGGGCGAAGGCCTCGATGCCGTAGCCGGCCGCGCGCTTCCAGAGTTCGGTACCGGCGGAGAATTGTTCCGCGACGGGCGTGGAATACGCATAGCGGTTGTTCTCGATCACGAA
>CAIXKG010000024.1 GCA_903919985.1 uncultured Opitutia bacterium
CCGGCTAACCCGCGGAAACGACGTACTCTCCTCGGCGATCATGCGCGCACCCGGATAATAGCGGTGCACCAGATCGTTCACCTGCTTGAGAAAATCGATCGCCTCTAAATTCTCCCGTCCGCCGTGTTTGTTCGGGATCCACTGCCCTTCCTGGCGCGAATAATCTAGGTACAGCATCGAGGCGACCGCATCAACACGCAGGCCGTCGATATGGTAACGCTCGAGCC
Organism: uncultured Opitutia bacterium; assembly: GCA_903919985.1. GTDB lineage: Bacteria > Verrucomicrobiota > Verrucomicrobiia > Opitutales > Opitutaceae > Tous-C4FEB. The sequence continues at coordinate 228 of CAIXKG010000024.1, forward strand.
AGGCGAGCGCGCTCGCGACGAGAAAGCAGCGCACTTCGTTGCGCCCATAATTAAAAATCAGCGTGCCCCAGTCCATGTGCGCGCCTTGCCGCGGATCGGCGTGTTCGTAGAGGTGCGTGCCGTCGAACTCGGCCAGCGCAAACGTATCTCGCGGGAAATGCGCCGGCACCCAGTCAAGAATCACCCCGATGCCGCGCTGGTGTAGCAGGTCCACGAACCAGGCAAAATCCTCGGGTGAGCCGTACCGGTGGGTCGGCGCAAAAAAACCCGTCACTTGATAACCCCACGAGCCATCGAAGGGATGCTCCGCAATCGGCATGATTTCCACATGCGTGAAGCCCATCTCCGTGACGTAGTCCGCGAGTTGCGGGCCGAGCTCGCGATAGCTCAACGGCCGGTCGTTGTCCTCGGGTTTCCGCTTCCACGATCCGAGGTGCAATTCGTAAACCGAAATCGGCCGGTCGAGTTGCGCCGCCTCCGTCCGCCTGCGCTCCATCCACCCGGTATCGTTCCACGTAAAATGCCCGACCTCGCATACGATCGCCGCGTTGCCCGGCGGCGCCTCGAAATACGTGCCGTACGGATCGGTCTTCACGCGGACGTTGCCCGCCTGATCGCGCAACTCGAATTTATAGAGTTCCCCCGCGCCCAATCCTGGAACGAACAATTCCCAAACCCCCGACGCACCAAGCGGGCGCATCGGATGATAGCGGCCGTCCCAGTGATTAAAATTTCCCACGACCGAAACACGCGCGGCCGCCGGCGCCCATACGGCGAAGGCCACGCCCTTCACGCCGTCGAGTTCACGCGCATTTGCGCCGAGCTTCTCGTAGATCCGGTGCTCGTTGCCCTCGTTAAAGAGATAGAGGTCCTGCTCGCCCAGCGTCGGCAGGAAACAATATGGATCGAAGAACTGGCGCGTCTCGCCATTCGGGAAGGTCGCGCGGAGTTGATAGCGAAATACGCCCGGTCGCTTCGCAATGAAGCCCTCGAACAGGCCCTCCGGTGCCAGCCGTTTCATCTCGTGGACCTTCGGCGGCGTGGCTCCGAGTTCCACGACCGCACACGTCAGCGCCTCGCGGAGCATCGCCCGCACGACGACACCCTGACTTTTCCCCCGGAGATGCGGATGCATCCCGAGCACCGCATGCGGCGCGGAATGAGTGGCAGACAACAAAGCGGCGAGATCGACCTTCGAAATAATCACGGAAGAAACCCCACGCTGGGGACCACACGCGGCGCCGTCTAGTCGCGAATGCGCCGGGCTACGCCCGCCTTGCCATTGCTAATCTGACCGCCTCGAAACCATGGAGCGTGATGGCGACCGCGCGCTGCGCGCACCTCGCAATGACAATGATGACTACGGCGCGCCTCTACACCGACGCGTTATCCCGTGTTTTTCAATCCGCCGGAAATCCCGTTGATCGTGAGTTCGATCACCGCACGCACGGCGTCGGCTTCCTCGACGGACAACCGCGCGCTTGCGACACTGGTCCGCAAACGTCGCATCATTTCCACTTGGAGATAGTTCAGGGGATCGATGTACGGATTGCGCAGCCGCACTGAATTCAAAAGCACCGGCTCGCGCGCCAGCAATTGCCGCTGACCTGTCACCGCCAGAATCGCCGCTTCGGTCCGCGCAAACTCGGCGGCAAGTACAGCGAAGATCCGCTTTCGGATCTGCGGGTCTTCCACGAGTTCGGCGTAGAGCGCCGCGATCCCCATGTCGGCTTTGTGCATCGTGAGCTGGGCGTTATCGATGAGCGTCTGGAAAAAGGGCCACTCCGCATGCATCGCCCGCAACAGCTTTTTTCCCGCCCGGCCGCGCTTCAGCACGGCATCCAATGCACTGCCAAGGCCGAACCAGCCGGGAAAGTTAAACCGGCTTTGCATCCACGAGAACACCCACGGAATTGCGCGGAGGTCTTCGACGCTGGTCGTGGCCCGGCGAAAAGTCGGCCGTGAACCAAATTTCAAATTGCTGATCTCATCGATCGGCGTCGCCTGCTTCCAAAAAACCAGGAAGTCGGGATCGTCGTGCACCACCGCCTTGTAAGCCGCAAATCCCGCCGCACTCATCGCGGCCATCGCGGCGCGCCACTCTGACGGCACGCTGTCCGCGCTTTCCGCCGCGTGGGTTCCGAGCATCACGCCGTAGGCCATTTGTTCCAAGATACGGTGCGCGAGATCGGGATCGTGATACCGCGTGGACAACACTTCCCCCTGCTCCGTCACCCGGATGCCGCCGTCGCGCAAGCCAGCCGGTTGCGCCAGGATCGCCTTCGCCGCGGGTCCGCCACCACGCGCGATACTGCCGCCACGGCCGTGAAACAGCGTCACGCGCACGGCGTACTTTCGACACACGTCCGCGATCACCGCCTGCGCTTCATACAACGCCCAGTTCGCCGTGAGGTAACCACAGTCCTTGTTGCTGTCCGAGTAACCGAGCATCACATGCTGGTGCACCGGACGCTCGCGCCCCGGCAAAGTGAAATACGTTTCCAGAATCTCCGGCGCGCGCTGGAGATCATCGAGCGTTTCGAACAACGGCGCCACCGGCAGCGCGGCCCCCGCGATCTTCTGCAGCAGCTCGAGCTCGAGGAGATCCGAGACGCCGTCCGTCATGCTGATAATCGCAATGCCGAGTACCTCAGGGCCGAAGCGCTGCGCCGCCCGCGCGGCGAGTACAAGAGGGTCGAGCACGTGGCGCGTCGCTGCGGAATATTTTGCAACCGCCGCATCGGACTTCCGGCTCGCCTCGCTCAGCGCCGCAAGCAAGACCGACTGCTTGGCCGACTCATCAAGCTTCGTATAATCGTCGCGACCGAGCACCTCGGCCACCGCGGCTTCATGATGCGACGAATGCTGGCGAATATCCAGCCGGGCCGTGTGCAGACCGAACACTTCCACTTGCTCGCTCAGGATTTTCAGTTCGCCGTCAGCGAGGATCGCCCCGCGGCCGGCCAGCAGGCTAGCCCGGATCGTTTCCAACGTTTCGCTGATCGTGGCGCGGCGAAAATCATTCGTCTCGTCAGCGGTCGCCGCCAGCGCGTCGCCTTTGACCAGATCGTCGGCGGCCTGAACCAACCGCTCGCGCAATACTCCGAGAAGGAGACGGTAGGGCTCGTGTGGGTACCGTTTTTTCAAGAGCTCGAGATACTGGGTGGCGTGCAGATTTTCGCGCAGTTCCTTGCGCAGAGCCGGCACCACCCGGTCGCGGCGGTCGCTGACCGTGAGCGAGCGGGACAGATCGCGGGTACTCACTTGTAGTTTCTCGATCGCAAGCCGGCGGTGCAGCCGCAGCACCTCGGCGGTCACCGCCGCCGTGACGCCGGGATTGCCATCGCGGTCGCCGCCAATCCACGAGCCGAACTCGAGCCACCGCTTCGGCGCGCTCACGGTCGGATAATGTCGCGCCAGCGCCCGCGTCATGTCCGCGTGCAACCTCGGCAGGGCCGCGTAAAGCGTCGTGTCGAAATACCACAACCCGGTGCGGGCCTCGTCGGCCACCTCCGGCCGCGCGACGCGGCTACGATCGGTCAGCCAGAGCGAGGCGATCTCGCGTTCGACGCACTCGGGCTCAAGCAACGCGGGCTCGGTGAGCGTCTCGGGCTGCGCGCGCTGACGTAAAATTTCACCCAGCCGGCGCAGTTTCGTGAGGAGTGTTCGGCGTTTGGACTCCGTGGGATGCGCGGTGAAAACCAATTCAATGTTTAACCGGTCCACCAACGCCTGCATGGCCGCGGGCGTGACGCCGTCCTGTTTCAGCTCGAGCACGGCGGCCTCGATCGATTCGCGCATCGGCTTTGCGCCCTCGACCCCGAGCTGCCACGCCGCCCGCCGGCGCCGCAGCAGGAGAATGCGGAAATTTTCCTCAGCCAGATTCACGAGTTCAAAATAAAGCGTGAAGGCCATCGCCTGGTTGAAGGCCTCGGCGGCGGGGAGCGCGGCGATTTTCTCGGACAACGCCGTCGCCGCGGTGCGATCGTTGCCCCGCCGGGCCTTCGCCAGTTTCCGCAGCGTCTCGACCATTTCGAAGGTGGCCGGCCCTTCGAGCCGTGTGATCACACGACCCAAGGCCGTGCCCAGCGCCCTCACTTCGGCGGCGAGCGGCGGCATTTCTGGCAGCGCGGCGGCGGGGCGAAGGGCTGATTTTTTTGGCATGTGCGGTTTCATCTTGTTTCGGCGATGATCCGGGCGGAAAGCCAAAACGTCTGAAACTTTCCTCGGACGGTCACCGTTCACCGCGTAGCATTTTCCGAACCATTGAATTCAAAAACCCGCCCTTGCTTGGCGGGAAACCGGCGCCTTTGCTTCGCGCGTGCGTCGTCGTATTTCCTTTTTTTTAATCGCGGCCCTTTCGTCGTTCACGAGCCGCGGGGCGGAATCTCCGCCGCCCGAATCGGCGGTGGACTATAGCGCCGACTCCGCCTCGGGATTCGATTTTGGAACCGGAATAGGCATCCTGAAGGGTCACGCTCGGCTTCAAAACGGACCGGCCCTGCTCACCGCCGACGAAATCACCTACAACCAAAAAACCGGCGTAGCCGTCGCCATCGGTCAGGTCACGCTCACCCGCGGGCCGGTTCGCATCCTCACGGACAAACTCACCTACGATCTGGCCCCCGGCACTTTCGCCACCGGCGCCCTACGTACGGGCCGATATCCTTTTTATATCAGCGGCAGCTCAGCGACCGGTAATTTGAAGGAGCTGTCGCTCCAGAACGCGGTCGTTTCCTACCACGAGCCCGGCCCCTGGCAACCGACCGTTTACACGAATACGATTAGCTACGCGCCCGGCCAGAACATCCACGCCACCGCGCCGCGGCTCGGGCTCGGCGGGGCGCAAACCCTACCGCTGCCTAAATTCCAACAAAATCTAAATGAACCCCTCGCCTCTTACCTCACGTTCAACGGCGGCTTCCGAAAAAGCCTTGGTGCTTTCGGCGAAATGGGCCTCCGTATTCCAGTCAAGGACGGCGTAAAAGTCGGCGGGGACATTGGATTCTACACGGCCCGCGGTCTGATGGCGGGACCCTCGGCCTCCTACAGCGGACCGAACGACGGCGAGGATCTTCGCGGTTTTTTTCGGAGCGGGTTTATTCACGATCACGGCGAAAAACTCACCGATGTTCTCAGTCGCCCGATTTCCTCCAATCGCGGCTACGTCGAGTGGCAGCACGCGCAGCGCCTCACTGAAAATCTCACCCTCGCCGCCACCGTGAACTGGTGGAAGGACTCCGAGATCGTTCGCGATTTTTATCCTAAATACTTTTTTCCAGTGCAGGAGCCCGACAGCTTCGTCGAGTCGGTCTACACCGGTCATAATTATTTAGTTTCCGCGTTCGCGCGGGTGCAGCCGAATGCGTTCAACCCGGTGCAGGAGCGCCTGCCAGAGGTGCGCTTCGACCTGCTGCCGTTCGCCGTCGGACAGGGTTTTTATCAGCGGTTCAACGCCAGCGCCGTCGTCCTCCGCGAACGCCCGCCCGCCGGTCTCAGCCCGCGGCTCGAGTCCGATCGCCTCGACGCCTACTACGCGCTCACGCGCCCCTTCACGCCGCGCGAGTGGCTAAGTATCACGCCCCTGGCCGGCGGCCGTGTCACGCATTACTCCGGCACGGTCGGTGCGCGCCAAGCCGGCGCGTACACGCGGGTGCTCGGCGAACTCGGCTTCGACGCCGATCTTCGTGCCAGCGCCACCTACGATTACAAAAACCCGCAGTGGAAAATCGACGGCCTTCGCCATCTCCTGACGCCGAAACTGAGTTACCGTTATATCCCGCAGGGCGACCTCGGTCGGCGCTACATCCCCGCCATCGATCGGCGCGAGCCACTGACCAGCTACCTGCGTCCGCTCGGCTTGGGCGACCAGCGATCCATCGACGATCTCCACGCCACCAACACGGTGCGGCTCGGGGTCGACAACGCGGTCCAGACCCGCGATCCGGCCTACGGCTCGCGCGATCTGCTCGTGCTGAATGTCGCGGCCGATTTTCGATTTCACCGCGAACCCGGCGATCGTGATCTCTCCGAGATTCACAGTGAATTCGCCTTCATGCCCGCGCCGTGGCTGCAGGTGGACTCCTACCACAGTTTCACGCCACAGACCGGCACGCTGCAGGAATTTAACTCCGGCGTTACGATCCGCGATGGTAGCGCATGGTCAGTGCGGTTCTCGAATAATTTTCTCCGGCGCGAATCCGAGGAGTACCGGATCGAGGGCCGGATCCACGTGAACGAATCGTACGACGTTCTCGCCCGCCTCGCTTACGATGCCCGCGCGCGCCGCCTCAACGAGCAGGCGTACGGCATCGTGCAAAATCTCGAGAACACCTGGCTCATCGAATACGTGGTATCAGTCCGCTCCGGCAGCCGCCGGGAAAACGGCTTTGGCTTCAACATCCAGATCGAGACGCGCAATTTCTGATCGGACCAATCAATCTGGCGTTTTAGGGCGAAGGCGCGAAGGGCCGCAACGAACCGCGAAGAAATAGTTTCATATTCTACTTCAGCCCCGTGATACGTTAGGCGGTCCGATCGCCTCGCCTTCCCGTCGCGGAATTTGGCCGCCTGTACGTCTTCGCGCTTAATCCTATTTCCATTCATGTCCCTCTCCGGCAGTCAGCAAAAAATCTTCCTCCGCCTCGTCGCCGCGCTCAGTCCGCACTGGCGGCGCGATCCAAATCTTCCCACCCGCATCAACGAACTTTTTGCCGCCAACCGCGCGTTTGGTTCGCGCGACCGCCGGCTCTACCGTGAACTCATTTACACCACGGTCCGCTTTCTGCCTTGGATCGAGCCGCTGCTCGAGACCGACCCGGCGCGCGCTGCGACGGCCGTCGCCTGGCTCGCGGCGGATCTCCCCGCCACGCGCGCCTATCGCGCCGAACTTTGCCACGGCTGGCCGCCGTGCCCGCCAAGTGTTGCCGCCAAAGCGAACCACCTCAAAACCGACGCACTCGCTTTGTTGCCCGACTGGCTGCCCCGTCATTGCGCAGACACCGCGTTGCCGGCCGAACTCGACGCCCTCCACACCCGCGCGCCGCTATGGCTCCGGCTCCAAACTCCATCCGCTGACGCCACGGCCGAAGTGCTCGCCGAATTTACCGCCGCCGGTTGGACGTTTCGCCGCTCGGCAATTTTGCCCCGTGCGATTCAGCTGCTCACCGAAGGCGATGTTACCAAAACCAAAGCGTGGGAGCGCGGCTGGGTTGAGATTCAGGACCTCGGTTCGCAGTTGATCCTAGAATCTGCCGGCATCGCCGCCGGCGGACGTTGGCTCGACGCCTGCGCCGGCGCGGGCGGAAAAACCCTGCAACTCGCCGCTCTCGTCGGTGCCACAGGACACGTCGATGCGTTCGATATTCGACCGTCGGCCTTGCGCGAACTCAAAACCCGCGCCGACCGAGCCGGCTTGACCAACGTCGCCGTGCTGGCGGAGGCACCGCTCCCACCTGCGCAGTACGACGGCGTTCTGATCGACGCCCCGTGCAGCGGCTCCGGCACCTGGCGGCGCTCGCCCTACCTCAAGTGGACCACCACGCCCGGACAAATTACGCACGCGGCCGAAACCCAGCTCGCGCTGCTCACGGCATCGGCCGCGCTCGTGCGACCCGGCGGACGACTCGTCTATGCGACGTGTTCGTTGAGCCGGATGGAAAACGAGGACGTCGTCGCCGCTTTCCTCGCCGCGCACACCGGCTTCGATGCCGAGCCGCCGGCGCATGTCTTCGCCGCGACCCCACGCCACGTCGGTCTCGCCATCCTCCCTTCGCAGCACAACAGCGATGGTTTCTATGTCGCCAGTCTGCGGCGCCGAGCCTCGTAGCGATTGCGAAATATCATTGCCGCCTCCAGGCGCCGCCCAACCATTCCACCACCGTGGTTCCCGATTCCGACTACCGCATCAAACTTCAGGTCTTCGAAGGCCCGCTCGATCTTCTCCTTTTTCTCATCCGGAAAAACGAAATCGATATCTACGACATTCCGATCGAGTCGGTGACGAAACAATACCTGGAGGCCCTGCGCGCCATGCAGTCGCTCGACCTCGAGGTCGCGGGCGATTTCTTTGTCATGGCCGCCACGTTGATGGAGATCAAAAGCCGCCTCCTCCTCCCGAAGGGCCAGCACGCGGTCGATCCCAACGCCAATCCCGAGGACGACATCGACCCGCGCTGGGAACTTGTCCACCAGTTGCTCCAATACAAAAAATTCAAGGAGGCCGCCGCCGAGCTCGCCGCGATCGTCCGGCAGCGGCAGGACCTCATGGAACGACACGTCGCCTCGCGGTCGGCCGACTTGCTCGACCGTCCGCTCAAGCAGAACGACCGGATCGACCTCTGGAACACCTTCAACATCGTCCTCCGGCGTCTCGCCGATAAATTGGTTGTGGGCGAAATCCACGACGAGCAGTTCACCGTCGCCGACCAGATGGAGTGGCTGCTCGGCCGGCTCGCGACGGAGCGTTCCTTTGTCTTTTCACAACTTTTCGAGCACGGCGTCACGCTGCGCAAACTCGTCGCCACCTTCCTCGCGGTCCTAGAATTGACCCGGCTCGGCAAGCTTCGCCTCCAGCAAGACGAGGCATTTGCGGACATCGTCTGCAATGTGGTGATCGAAAAGCCACTTGAAAATCCGGCCGACGTCAGCACGGTGCTCGCGTGAGTAAAAAGCGAAAAGCCACCGGACCGCGCGCGGCGCTGCTCGGCCTGGGCTTGGATCACGCCGACGGCCACAAGCGGATTACGCAAGGCGAGCAGTTCGCCCTCGTGGGTGGCTCCGCTGAAACTCACGAACGGATGACCGAGACCGTGGTGAAGACATTCGAGGAATTGAAAAACCGCGGCAAAGTTCTCGAAAACGTGGAGCGACAGGAGCTCGACGAAATTTTAGCCAAGTCCACCCCGCGCTAATCCACCATCATCGGCTTTTACGGCCGATCCATTACCCTCAACTCCATGTCCGAAAAAATCGTCCATCTCACCACCGATACCTTCAAAGCCGCCGTTGCTTCTGCCACGACTCCACTTCTCGTGGATTTTTGGGCGCCGTGGTGCGGCCCGTGCAAAGCCATCGCGCCGCTTCTTGACGAACTCGCAACCGAGCTGGATGGCCAGGTCCAGATTGCCAAGGTGAACATCGACGACAACGACGCGATTGCCGCCGAATACAGCATCCGCGCCATTCCCACCATGTTGGTGTTCAAGGGTGGCAAAGTAGCCGAGCAGATTGTCGGCATGATGCCAAAGGCCGCGATCAAGGCGAAGCTGGTCGCGCTGCTTTAAGCCGCTTTCTACCGTAGCGGAAACCGGGAGGCTTTCGGGCGGCGCTCCGAAACGCTCCTGCTTTCCGCTACTAGGATATTCGATCGCGAGCTTAGGTCTGCCTGGTCGGCGCACCTAAAGTATCACACCGAGCCCAAGCAGCCCCGCGTACACCGCGAGTAGTTTCCCGGTGTCGCCCAGCAACGCGATCCGCTCGGCTGCGGTTTCGCTGGCCCGCAAGCGCCGCCCATGAGCCCACGCCATCGGCCCAAGTAGGACTGGAAGCAAAACCCACGCGGAGAAACCCCGCGCCCACAACACGGGCGGCAGCATAAACGCGAGCGCGAGCGACGCGATAAACTGCCCCCGCGCGAAACCACGGCCGAAACGAACCACCAGCGTGCGTTTACCCGCGACGCGATCGGTTTCAACATCGCGATAATTGTTCACGACCAAAATATTTGCGGCCAGCAATCCGATCGCTGCACCGGCCAGCCAAGCCTCGCGCGAAATTTCGCCAGTTTGGACAAAGTACGTGGACGTCACCGCCACGAGCCCGAAAAAAATAAAAACAAACACATCGCCGAGTCCGTTGTAGCCCAGCGGCCACGGACCGCCCGTATACGCCACGCCGCAAGCGATGCTCGTCAGACCGACCACGAGCAGCCACGGACCGCCCCACGCGATCAGCGACAATCCGCTCACAAACGCCGCCAGGAAAGTCACGAGCATGACGGCCTTCATCCGCGCCGGGGCGACCAGTCCAGCCGCCACCGCGCGGCGCGGGCCCACGCGTTGCGCCGTATCCGCGCCCTTCACGAAATCGTAGTAGTCGTTGGCGAAATTCGTCCCGATCTGAATCAACACCGCGAAGACGAGGCACAACCCGGCCGCGCGTCCATCGAACTTGCCCTCGTGCGCCGCCAGCGCCGAACCCACGAGTACCGGCGCTACGGCGGCCGGCAACGTGCGGGGACGCGTCGCCTCCAGCCAGATTTTTAACCGCGAAATTTTTTCGGTGCGGGGCGAATTCAGATCGGGCGTCATACGGCTAGCGAAGCGGGTGAATCGAGCGGATCCATCCCGTCGACTTTTGGCCGGGCGGAGAAAGGTCGCGGAATTTTTGGCCGCAAAGAGGCCGAAGAAATTTCTTGGCGTGCAGCCCCATCGGTCGAGCGAGAGCGCGATCCAACTTCGGAAAAATACTTCTTCGCTGGCGACTCATGGTTGCCTCGGTCGATAGCTTTGCGCCGAAGTCACCGCAAGTTCCCGCTCTAAATCCCGGATGCGCCCAAGCACGACGGCGGCTCCGGCCGATTCATCGTCCAACGGTAATCGCGGGTGCAGCGCCCTCAACCACGCGTAGGCCTCCGGCTTGCGATCGAGTTTGCGGAGTAACTCCGCGTACATTCGGCCCGCGTAGTAGGGTGCGTCCGGTTGCTCCGCGGCGCGACGATAGCTTTCGGCCGCCGCCGACACGTCCCGCAGCCGGTTCAATTCGATGTTCGCCTGCTCCACCCACAACGTCGCACTCGTCCGATAAATCTGCCGCGCCGCTGCGATGCGCCGCAATGCGAGTCGCGCCTGCTCCACATCGATCGCACGCTGCCGTTCGACCGAGACGAGATCATATCCGCCCGCCGCTTCGATCCGCCAGGCCGGCAAGTCGTAAGCGAGGATGCGCGCACCGTTGAGCCAGAAAAAAAGCGGGCGCGGATCCACCATCGTCGTCAACGCGATCAAGCTCTCCGTCCG
>CAIXKG010000025.1 GCA_903919985.1 uncultured Opitutia bacterium
ACGCCTACCGCCAGCAAGCGGTCCCTGACTTCCGCAACTTTCAGGTCGAGCGTCGTGAGCAAAACCAGCGCTTCGCCTTTCGCGGCATCCGGCACGCCCATCACCACCAAGCTATATCCCTCGCTTTGATCCGCGGTAAAGACTTCCGCGATCTTTTGCTCCACCGTGCCATGCGGCACCATCTCACCGCCGATTTTGGAAAACCGCGAGAGCCGGCCTTCGATGTAGAGAAATCCATCGCGATCGAAACGCGCCAAGTCGCCCGTCACAAACCAGCCGTCGCGAAATGCGGCCATCGTCTTTTTTTCGTCATTCAGGTAACCGGGAAACACGTTGGCCCCGCGCAAACACAACATACCCGTCGCGCTCAGATCCAGCTCCACGCCGGAATCCGGATCTACGATGCGTGCCGTCATGCCCGGCAACAATCTTCCCACCGCTCCGGGTTTCCGGCCGATCTGCGCCTCGGCCGTGCCGGTCGTCACCGGCGGATGCGGCTGGTTTAACGCGCTCACCGGCGTCGTTTCCGTCAGGCCGTAGCCCTGCAGCATATCGAGGTGAAACGTCTCGAGAAACCCGCGGTGCAAGTCGTCCGGCAATTTCTCGGCCCCAGTCACCACCAACTTAAGATTTCGGAGCTCGCCCCGCCGGGCTTTTTTCAAAATCGGCCGCACGAAGGTCGGCGCGCCGAGCAACACCGTGACTTCCTCGTCGCGGATCGCGTCGATAATTTTCCGGGTTTCCAACGGACTCGGTACCGATACGAGCCGGCAGCCGCAGAGCAGCGGGTACCAAAGCGTCACGGTAAAACCAAAGGAGTGAAACAACGGCAGGCAGCCGAGCAGCGTGGCATTTTTGGGCAGAATCGAGAGCGACGAAATTTGCGCGCAATTCGCGAGGAGGTTGCGGTGCGTGAGAACCACCCCTTTCGGTTCGCCCGAGCTACCGCTCGTGAAAAGCAGCGCGGCTTCCTCGCGATCGCCCTCTTTCGGCGTGCCCACCAAGTTCGCGAAAATCTGATTCGGCAAAATCCAAACCGCCAGCAACCAAGGCAAAATGGCGCGCTTGCCACCCGCCGCGGTAATTTCGGTTTTCAGGTCGATCACCGCCGCGGGCCACGGGAAATTCGGGAGCTTGGCCCGCATCGCGTCGGCCGAGATCACCGTTCGAATGCCAGCCTGCCTGATGCTAGCTTCAACCGCGTCACAACCCGCCGTGAAATTCAAATTAACGGGCACCTTGCCGGCGCACACCACGGCGAGATTGGCGATGAACCCACCCGCCCCGGGCGGCAGCACGATACCCACCCGTTTTTCCGCGATTGTCCGCCGCCAGCGGCGGGCCAGCACCGCGGTCGTCGCCGCCAGTTGAGCTGCCGTCACGGACCGGCGCTCGCCGGTGCGGTCCACCACTTCGACGTGACGCGGTCGCCGCGCCAACCCGCGCAACACTTCGCGCCCCAAATGCCGGCGGAGCACGGGACGCTGGTCAAAGGCGTCGGCGCCGAGGCTCATGAGCGCACGGCGGGCCGCGGCCACGTCGGCACGCTCGGGTGGAATCGGTTCACCAAACGCCACGCAGCACGGCGTCGGCATCACGCGGGGCGATTTCCAGATGTACCTGTTACCCGCAAAGGAAAACAGCGAACCCCATAGACCATCGACTGCGGCGGGCACGACCGGCACCCCGGCTCGGCGCGCCATGATCTCGAAGCCTTTCTTCAACGCCATCAACTGGCCCGTGCGCGAAATATTTCCCTCGGGAAACACGCAGACCAGTTCTCCGGCCTGCAGCGCTTTTACCGTGAGGCGCACGCCCTCGGTCGGGTTACGCGCGGAAACTCCAATCACCCCGCACCAGCGAAAGACCAAATTGAAGAACCAATTCGCGCGCAGGCCCTTGAATCCGAGGTAGCGCAACGGCCGCGGACAGGCCAGCTGCAGCACAACGACGTCCACATAGGAAAGGTGATTCGCAATGATCAGAGCTCCGCCGTTCGCGGGAACGTGTTCAAGGCCCAGCACCTTGACGCGGTACAGCAAGCGCGCGATCGCGCGCGCGACGATTTCCAGCGAGTACGGGAGATAAGTGCGCCGGGAACGGAAGGGGTTGGACATGAACGCAGGGCTTTTATGGTCCGGGCCGCGGGCGGGGTTCAAAGACATTTATCAGCAGGATTTAGAAATCATCGGTGCTAACGACGTAGCGGCGGGCGTCCCTGCCTGCCGAAA
>CAIXKG010000026.1 GCA_903919985.1 uncultured Opitutia bacterium
ATGGTCGGCGACTCCGCCGCTGACATCGGCGCCGCGCTCTCCGCGAAAATCAAGGTCGCCGCCGTCCGCACCGGCAAAATCGATCCGGCGACACTCACCATCGTCGCCGAGCATAAAATCCCGGTCTTCGAAAACTTCGCGGACTTTGTCGCGACGCTCCGTTAATCGAACAAGTCCCCGTCCGATAAACCGCCAATCGACGCTCATCATCGCTAATTCCGAAAATCCATCGGAAACGATTCTTTGGTTTTCATTAGCGGCCATTAGCGAAAATTAGCGGTTAAAAAAACCTCCCCCTGATGCCCGAACTCGCCGAGGTCGAATTTTTCCGTAAACGCTGGGATCAGGCCGCGCATGGGGCCCGCATCCTTCGCGTCCACACCCACGACACGAAGAAACTTTTTCGCAGCGCGCCCGCCGCTACCCTGCACGCTGCGCTCACCCACGCCACGCTCACGAGCTCGGCCGCCGCGGCGAAGCAGATGCTTTTCGGCTTTGTGACCGCTGAAAAAACCCAGGCTTGGCTCGGCCTTCATCTCGGCATGACGGGCGAACTTTCCGTTGCGCCCACCACGCACGTCCCGCGCAAACACGATCATCTCGTGCTCTTCACGGATCGTCAGGCGCTCGTGTTTTCCGATCCGCGCATGTTCGGCAAAATCGAATTTACCGTCGGTCCCGAAGCGCCGGGCTGGTGGACGAAAATCGCGCCCGCATTGTGCTCCGCCCCATTCACGGTTGCGACGGTCGCCGATTTTCTGCGGCGCCGCGGCCGGGCGCCGATCAAGGCGGTGTTGCTGATGCAGGAGCGATTCCCCGGGATCGGCAATTGGATGGCCGACGAACTTCTCTGGCGCGCCGCGATCCATCCCGCCCGCCTCGCCGGATCGCTCGGTCCCGCAGAAGTCCGCCTCCTCTGGCGCGAATGCCGCCACGTCGCACGTCTCGCGCTCACCGCCATCGCGGGCCGCGGGAAAAAGCTTCCGCCCGATCTCAACGTCAACATCCCCGACAGCTGGCTCTTCAATCATCGCTGGCAAAAAGGCGGCCTCTGCCCAATCACCAAAAAGCCGCTCGCCCGGGCGGAAATCGGCGGCCGGACTTCCTGCTGGTCGCCCGCCCGACAGAAACTGGGAGCGCGGCCATCCTCGGCCGTATTGTCCCGCAAGCGGCCAAGGGCGGCCGTCCTTTCATGACGACCGCAAAAAAAATCCGCCTCGACGAACTGCTCGTCGCCCGCGGCCTCGCTGAAACCCGCTCGCAGGCCAAGGCACTCGTGATGGCCGGCCGGGTCCGCCGCGGCACAGAACGCCTGGACAAACCGGGTCAGGATTTTCCCGCGGACGCCGAACTTTCGGTCGAACAACCGCCGCGTTTTGTCAGCCGCGGCGGCGAAAAACTGGCGGCGGCGCTCGCGGCGTTTGCCCTCGATCTCCGGGGCGCGCACGTGCTCGACGTCGGAGCCTCGACCGGCGGTTTCACCGACTGCGCGCTGCAATCCGGCGCGGCCGATGTGGTCTGCGTCGACGTGGGCCGCGCCCAACTTCACGCCAAACTCCGAGCCGATCCGCGTGTGACCAATTTCGAAAAGGTCAACGCCCGCCATCTCTCCACCGGCGATCTGCCGCGCGATGCCTTTGATGCCGTCGTCATGGACCTCTCATTCATTTCGCTGAAGGTTGTGCTTCCCGCGGTCTGGCCGTTCGTACGTCCGGGTGGCGTGCTGGTCGCGCTGGTCAAACCGCAGTTCGAAGCCGGGAAAGCCGAAGTCGACAAGGGGCGCGGGATCATTCGCGACCCCGCCGTGCAACAAGCCGTCCTCGACGATGTCCGCACTTTCGCACTCACCCTGCTTCGCGGGGCCGGACTCATCGGTACGATCGATTCGCCGATCACGGGCACCGATGGCAATCGGGAGTTTCTGCTGGGGCTCCGCCGCAGTTAGATTCGAAATGTGAGCGGGGTGCCCACATTAGAACTCGGTCGCAGCCGCCCTTCGCCCTCACCCGTTGACACCACTCCGCGCCGCTTTTTGTCTTCGCTTTCCCACCCGCCCATGAGTCCCGCCGAATCTCCCTTTGAAATCATCGAACTCGAACGGCTTTTGCAAAAGCCGAACAGCGATCCGACGGGGCTCGCGGGATTTTTCAACGCCGGGGAAATTCTTGTCTCCCGCGTACCCGCCCGCCTCGACGTGATGGGCGGCATTGCGGACTACTCAGGGGCCAACGTCTGCGAAGCCGTGCTCGGACGCGGCACCCTCATCGCGTTGCAATCCCGCACCGACCGCACGCTTCGCATCCGCACCGTGCAAACGGGCCGCACAAGCCTGCCCATCGAAACGCGCATCCCCCTCGATTATTTTCAGCAAGGCGACGGCCTCGCCTCGTACGCTCATGTGCGCGAGGTCTGCCAGGCCAACCCGCTCGCCGGTTGGGCCGCGTACGTCGGCGGCAGTATTTTTACGCTGCTCAAAGAGGAGGGCATCCGGATGCCGTACGGTTTTAGCCTGATGTTGCTCAGCGCGGTCCCGATGAACGTCGGCATCGGCAGCTCTGCCGCGACGGAAGTCGCCGTGCTCGCCGGCGTGAGCGCTCACCTCGGCCTCGCGCTCAGCGGCGACCGTCTCGCGCAACTCGGACAGATGGCCGAGAATCATGTCGTCGGCGCACCGTGTGGCATCATGGACCAAATCGCGGTGGCGCTTGGCCGGCGCGGCAAACTCACGCACATCCTCTGTCGCCCCGGTGCCGTCATGGGCGAAGTCGAAATTCCGCGCGGCACCGGCTTTGTTGGCATCAACTCGATGGTCCGCCACTCCGTCGCCGGGAGTCCGTACTCCGACACGCGCATCGGGGCGTTCATGGGCAAACGTATCATCAACGACCTCCGCGCCCGGCAGGGTCGCACGGCGGTGAACTATCTGACTGAGCTCACGCCCGAAGAGTTTGCCCGCGACTATCGTTCCATTCTGCCGGAGACGATTGAGGGCGCGGCGTTCATCGCCCAGCACAAGACGCACGACGACTCGGTGACGACCATTCAACCGGGCGCCAGCTATCGCGTGGCCGGACCCACCACACACCCGGTCGAGGAGAACGACCGCGTCCTGCGCTTCATGGACGCGTTACGCGCCGGCGCCACCGGAGACGAAGCGGCGCTCACCCTAGCAGGGGAATTGATGTACGGCGCACACGCGAGCTATCGGGACAACTGTCATCTGTCCGTGGACGAAGTGGATTTCCTCGTGGAAAGCGTGCGCCGGCTCGGCGTGAAAAAAGGGCTTTACGGCGCCAAAATCACCGGCGGCGGCACCGGCGGCACCGTGGCGGTATTCGGCAAACTGGATGCACTGCAGGAACACATCCCGGCGATCGCGCTGGAATACTCGCGCCGCATCGGCCGCATGCCGGACATCTTCGAAGGCACTTCGCCAGGCGCCTGTGAGTTCGGCGCGCGCCGGTATCACTTCGGCCCAAAAGGCTGGCAACGGCTCGGCGCCTGAGCGACCAAGCCGGAGCTCACAAAAGAACGGAAAGAATCAAAAGAAGACTCGCTCAAGCCACCCGAGCCTTAGCTTCTTTCAGTTCTTCGGTTAAAAACGCTTCTCATGCCCGCCATCCGCAAAGCTGTCGTCCCCGCTGCCGGCCTCGGCACGCGTCACTTCCCCGCGTCGCATGCGGTAATGAAGGAGTTGTTTCCCGTCGTCGGCCCCGACGGTATCAACCGCGCGCTGATCCACTATCATCTGATCGAACTCGCCGCGGCGGGCATCGAGGAAATCTGTATCATCGTTCAGCCCGGTGACGACGTCACCATCCGGCGTTATTTCGAAGGCCCGGGCGACGCTTACCTCAAACGCCTCGCCAAATATCCCGCCCTGCTCGAGGAAGCGCAGCGCATGAGGACCTGGGTCGACCGTCTGCATTTTCGCGAACAGAAAACCCAGGAAGGCTATGGCCACGCTGTTTTCCAAACTTCAGATTTTGCCGCGGGCGAGCCGGTCCTGCTTTGTCTCGGCGATCACCTCTTTCGCGGCGCACCCGACTCACCGCATATCGCACTCGTGCGGGCCGCTGAGCAGGCGGGAGGCAAAAGCGTCTCCGCCGTGAACCGCATCGGCCCGGCTGAGTTGCGCGGCTTCGGCACCATCGCCGGCCGCCGCCGCACCGGGCAGCCGGAGCTGATCGACGTCGATCTCATCATCGAAAAGCCCGATATCGCAACCGCCCGCAACCGACTGCGCGTCGATGGACTCGGTGACGACGAGTTCCTCGGTTGGTTCGGCATGCACGTGCTCGCGCCGTCCATCTACGACGTGCTCGCCCGCATGATCCGCGACAACGTACGCGATGGCGGTGAGTTCCAGCTCACGCGCGCGCAGGAGTTGCAACGTCAGGCCGACGGCTACCTCGCGCTCGA
The DNA here is from genome assembly GCA_903919985.1 of uncultured Opitutia bacterium. Taxonomy (GTDB): domain Bacteria; phylum Verrucomicrobiota; class Verrucomicrobiia; order Opitutales; family Opitutaceae; genus Tous-C4FEB. The sequence continues at coordinate 4,423 of CAIXKG010000026.1, forward strand.
AATCACACGCGGACGGCGTTTCGATTTCGGCATTCCGGACGATTTCGTCACGGCCTTGCAGGCGTTTCGCCGGGCGGATTGAGCGGACGTCACTGTGGGCGGGGTGCCCTCACCCCGCGAGCGACGTTGCAGCTCGGCGAGGCTTTTAAGGGTGAGGCCACCCCGCCTCCATTCAACCAAGCGGCCTTTCTCGCTTCGACTCCGAGCCGTAACCCCCGCTTGATTTTTTCCCGCGCTCGCTAGAATGGCGGGCTCTTCAGACTCTTGGGTCTGTCCATCCATCGCCAATCACTCTTTAAACCACCCTTCCATGTCCACCGCCACGCCGCAAAAATTCGAGTTCCAAGCCGAGATCAAACAGCTGCTCGATATCGTCATCCACTCGCTTTACACGGAGAAGGAAATCTTCGTTCGCGAACTGGTTTCCAACGCCTCCGACGCCTTGGAAAAACTGCGCCACACGCAGATCACCGAGAAGGATATCTTCGACGACAAGGCCGAGCTGGAGATCAACCTCACGACCGACGACAAGGCAAAGACCCTCACGATTCAGGATTTCGGCATCGGCATGACGCGAGCCGAGCTGATCGAAAATCTCGGAACCATCGCCCATTCCGGTTCAAAACAATTCCTGAAAGCCCTCGGCGAGGGCGGCGCCAAGGGCGCCAATCTGATCGGCCAGTTCGGCGTCGGCTTCTACTCCGCGTTCATGGTCGCGAAATCCGTCAAAGTTTATTCGCACTCATGGCGGGCGAGCGAACCCGGTCACGTGTGGACCAGCGATGGCTCGGGTAGCTACGAGATCGAGGAGGCGGCCGATCTTCGCCGCGGCAGCAAGATCGTGATCGAGTTGAAGGACGACTGCGCCGACTTCGCCGAGGAATGGAAGATCAAGGAAATCCTCGAGCGGTACAGCGCGTTCGTGTCGGTGCCCATCAATCTTAACGGCAAACGTATCAACACCGTCCAAGCCCTGTGGCTGCGCTCGAAAAACGAGGTCAAGGACGAGGAATACACCGAGTTCTACAAATTCCAGGCCCACGCTCACGACGAGCCCCGTCTGCGGCTGCACTTCAGCGCCGACGCACCGCTCTCGATCAACGCGCTGCTTTTCGTGCCGCAGAGCAACACCGAGAAATTCGGCATGGCGCGCAGCGAACCGGCCATTTCTCTTTACTGCCGCAAGGTGCTGATCGACGCGAAACCCAAGGACTTGCTGCCCGAGTGGCTGCGCTTCCTTAAAGGTGTGGTCGATAGTGAAGACCTACCGCTCAACATTTCCCGCGAGACGATGCAGGACCGCTCGTTGATCGAAAAGTTAAACAAGGTCATCACGAAGCGTTTCCTCAAATTCCTTGCTGACGAATCGAGCGCGCGGCCCGACGCCTACAACGAGTTCTACGCCGAATTCGGTGTCTTCCTGAAGGAGGGCGCCGCGCTCGACTTCACGCATAAGGAGCAGCTGACCAAATTACTCCGCTACGAATCGTCGCTCACCGAAAAGGGGAAGACCACCGCCCTCACCGACTACGTTTCTCGGATGGGCGCAGACCAAAAGGAGATTTTTTATCTCGTCGGTCCCAATCGCACCGCAATCGAAAGCGGTCCCTACCTCGAAGGCTTCAAGGCCCGCAATCTCGAGGTGTTATTCTGCTACGAGCCCGTCGATGAATACGTGATGAACAACGTCCGCGAATTCGACGGCAAGAAGCTCACCGCCGCCGACCATGCCGACGTAAAGCTCGCGGACCTGCCGAAACCGGAAGGCGCGCTCAGCGAGGACGAAACCCAAAAACTCACCACGTGGCTAAAAGAAACGCTCGGCGAACGCGTCGCCGAAGTGAAAGCCAGCGACCGCCTCGTCGACTCACCGGCCCTTGCGATCAACTCCGATAAATTCATGTCGCCCCAAATGCGCCGGATGATGAAGGCGATGAAGAAAGACGGCGCGGACGAACCCGTGAAAGTGAACTTGGAGATCAATCCTCGTTCGGCGGTGATGAAACGCCTGGCCGAAACCCACGTTTCCTCGCCCGAAAAAGCGAAGCTCGTGGCCGAGCAGATCCTCGACAACGCCCTCATCTCGGCCGGACTTCTGGACGACGCTACGCCGATGGTCGCGCGACTCTACAAATTGCTGGAGAGCGTCTAAATTACTCGCCCATCGGCTCCACCCTTCAATTGATCGACCACTTCGGGTAAATCGAGACCGAGAAAAGCAAAGTCACGAAGCCGAGAGCCGCGCCGTTTCCGCCAGGTTTGCACCGAGGGAATGTCACTTAATAGGTGACGTTCACGGCGGGCTCCGAGAACGAACGTCGCGCTCCCGACGACCGAGGAACGACGAATTGGATCGCGGGCGAATTCGCTCCCTTCTAATCCGTCTCCCCGCTTGCGGAGGGGCCGAACGACCGCAACTATTGGCGAACTAGCGATGTACGGATACGAATCTTCAGACGAACATCAGCCCGTGACCTGGTTCCGCGGTCATCCGGTATACGCTGCGCATCTCATCGTAGTTGGGTTCGTCGCGTCGATGCTGGTCACGACGTTTTTTGCGCTCTTCAAGATCGATCCCCTGCTCGACTGGCTCACGTTCACGAGCGCCGAAGTACTCAAGGGGCAGATCTGGCGCGTCTTCACGTACGGACTGGTGAATCCGCCCCGTCTGCAGTTCGCCATCGATATGGCGATGATCGTGTGGTTTGGCCGCGAGGTGGAACGGTTTCTGGGGCGGCGGCCTTTTTTCATGCTGTACGCGGGGCTTTATCTGCTTTCGCCGCTGCTCTTCACCGCGATCGGACCCTGGCGATCCCTGTCGCTGGCAGGTGAAACGGGCGCTTTCGCCCTCTTCATCGCGTTCGCGACGCTGTACCCAAGCGTTCCGCTGCTCTTCAATATTCTCGCCCAGTGGATGGCGTTGATCCTGTTCGGGCTCTTCAGCCTGATGGCCTTGGCGGCCCGCGACGGCGTCGGCCTGCTGTCCCTTTGGGTCACCAGCGGATTCGCTTTCGGTTTCGTACGTTTCCAACAAGGAAGATTTAATCTTCCGACGCTTTCCTTCCTTCGGCCCAAACCGAAATTGCGCCTGGTGCCGGATTTGGAACCGACGAAAAAGCCAGCGAGCGCAGACCGAGACAAGGCATCGGCCATGGCGGAAGTCGACGCGCTGCTCGACAAGATCGCACGCTCGGGGATTTCGAGCCTTACCGCAAAGGAACGCGCCAAGCTCGACGCCGCGGCGCAAGTGACAAAGCGCCGCCGCTAAGCGGTCTAATTTTCCGTGGCCGCTCCATGAAGCGGCTGGCGTCTCTGCCTACCAGGTTCAGTGTTCTCACAACGGCAGGCAGGGACGCCTGCCGCTACGCTGTTAGCCGCTACGTTTTGGGTTAATCCGGCTTTAGCTAGACTCTGAGGTATCGGCCCCGCGCCCTTCGCCGTCAGCGCTTGCGCGTCCGCTTTTTCGGCGACCAGACCGCCGTCACCACCGAACTGACGCCGCCTCGGCCTTTCCAGTCGGCGATGATGGTGAGCTCGCGCGGCGCCAGCACCGCTCCGAGGTCGTCGCAAATCTTGTTCGTCACCGCTTCGAAGAAAATGCCCTTATTGCGGAAAGCATGGAAATAAAGTTTCAGCGATTTCAGCTCCACGCACACTTTGTCAGCGACGTAACGCACCGTAATCGCCGCGAAGTCCGGATGCCCGGTCATGGGGCATACCGAGGTAAACTCGTGATGGGTATGCGCGATCACGTAATCGCGATGCGGCGCAGGACTGGGAAAAGTTTCGAGGATCTTTGGATCGGCCATGGCGTGTAGAGAAATCGAGTCTTGGGTTTTTGGTTTTGAGTTGTCGAGCGGCGAACACAGGGGAAGTCGCAAGCCGTGACCAACCCAAAACGCGAAACTCAAAAGCGCCCCCTCCAGCGACTACGTCGCCGTCTCGGTGAACCGCGATTCGCGGATGACCGTGATCTTAATCGTGCTAGGATACTGGAGCTCGTTCTCGATTCGCGCACGCAGCTCCTTCGCGATCTCGCGCGCGCGATCATCGGTTACCTGGTTCGGCGCCACCACGACGCGGATTTCACGACCAGCCTGAATTGCAAACGCCTGCTGTACGCCTTCGACCGCGAGCGCCAGTTTCTCCAGGCGATCAAGCCGCTGGATATAGCTCGTCATCGATTCTGCCCGGGCCCCGGGGCGCGTCGCTGAGATCGTGTCCGCGAGAATTGTCAGACCGGCGTAGATCGTCTCGGGCTTTACTTCCTCATGATGAGCCGCGACGGCGTTGATCACGATCGGTGTTTCACCGTAACGCTTGATGAATTCCGCCCCGATGGTCGCGTGGCTGCCTTCGTGTTCGCCCGGCATGGCCTTGCCGATGTCGTGCAGCAGACCGGCACGTTTAGCGAGATTCGGATCGAGACCGAGTTCACTGGCGATCAGCGAGGCTAGAAACGCGGTCTCAACCGAGTGATCGAGCACGTTCTGATTATAAGAGAAACGGTATTTCAGTTTGCCGAGCAGCTTGATGATCTCCGGATGCAGGCCGTTGATATTGAGTTTCGTCACGGCGTCTTCGCCCGCCTGCGTCGTCACCAACTCGATCTCGTCGCGGGCGCGCTGCACAAATTCCTCGATGCTCGACGGGTGGATGCGTCCGTCCTTGACCAGCGCATCGAGTGCGGAACGAGCGATTTCGCGACGCACGGGATCGAATGACGAGAGCAACACCAGCTGCGGTGATTCGTCGATCAGGAGCGTCACGCCCGTGGCGGCCTCGAAGGCTTTGATGTTGCGCCCCTCGCGGCCGATGATGCGCCCTTTCATCTCCTCGGTCGGCAGAGGGACGAGGGTCGCGGTCAGATCGTTGTTCGGCTTGCTGGCGATGCGCTGCATCGAGGCAATCATGATCCGGCGCGCATCCGTTTGCAGTTCCTGTTCGGATTTCTCGAGGGTCGCCCGACGCAGCGCGCGCAGCTCGTCCTGACATTCGAGCATGACCTCTTCCCGGAGCGTGCGCCGGATTTCCTCGGCGTCCATTTGTGAAACGCCCTCCAGCCGTTTGCGCACACTTTTCGACAAAGCACGGATCGCGTCGCGCGCCTGCTTCACCGCCGAGGTCTCGCGATTGATCCGCTCCTGGCGCTGCTCCAACTGGTAGTCCAGCAACGCGAGCGACTCCTCGTGGGCGCGGATTTCGCGCAGACGAACGTCCGACTCAATCTCGCGCCGGTCGAACTCCCGGTTCAGGTCGGCGCGTTTTTCCGCGATCTCGCCCTCGGCCTTTTGCTTTAATTCCTCGGCGCCGACGGCTGCCTCGCGACGCGCGAACTCAATCAATTCAGCCGCCTGCTCGTGCGCGACGTTTCGCCGGTTCCGCGCGAAAACCCAAACCCCCGAAAAACCGAGCAATACGCCGACGAAAATGGAGAGCGAAAACGACCGGTTGAACGTGTCACTTTCAGCAATCAGGAAGGCGAAGTCGGCTGCGCTCACTGACGTCAAGTTGCGGGAAATTAGGGGCCGCCTCCCAAAGCTCAAGTCTTTCTCCGGCCCAAATGGGCGGGAGACCGCGAGTCGAAAAGTTGGTCGCGCAATCCTTAATCAGCCGGCTCATTTCCGCTCTCGCGGCGCCGGGCATGACCACGCGATTCCACGCCATCGCTCCCGCCAATCCGAGATACCAAAAGTTCCACGACACGACTCTGCAGCGGCCCACAGGGCGGACATGGCAAAGGTCGCAACCGGCCGGACCCAAGCGGGGCCTGATGGACTGTGCTCGTGGGCGCGTACTTCGGCTTGGTGATCGAAGGCCCGACGGGCGCGATGGTGTTTTGGGCGGGGGTGAAATTGGCCGCCGCTGGAAGCTCAGCGAAATAAAATTAGATCGAAACGCACGATTCCGGCGACGCAGCCTTGCCGGATTGGATGGAACTGGTTTCTGCTGGGTGGTCGTAACTTTCGCTTAACCGGCCGCCGATTCATGAACCTCGCCTCACCCCTCGTCTACCTCGGGGTCTTTAAGACCACGACGCGGTCGCGTTGGGATGTGCTTACGCCGCTGGCGATCCTCGGTTTGAGCCTGTTCGGGGTCGCGTTTATTTATTCGGCGCAGCTTCATGCCCACGGCCAGGATTGGATCAAACAAATGGCGTTTCTCGGTTTGGGCGCGGCGATTTACATCGCGGTTTCGCTGATCGACTACCGCTTTTGGCTGAGTGTCGCGCACTGGTTTTACGTCGTCTGCCTGATTCCGTTGGTCGTGGTGTTGTTCTTTTCGAGTTCGAGCTCCAGCGCTTGGGGTGCCTCGCGTTGGATCAACTTGGGGTTTTTCCACTATCAGCCGTCGGAAACCGCGAAGATCGCCGTGCTGTTGATCACGGCGAGCATCCTCATTCGCTCGAAAATCGGCACGATCGCCCAGTCGCTGGGCACGCTGGGGAAATTGGCCCTTGCGGTGGGCGTACCCATGTTCCTTATCTGGCGACAACCGGACCTCAAGTCGTTGATCGTCCTGCCTCCGATGGTGTTTTCCATGCTCTATGTTTCCCAGCTTTCCGCGCGTTTTTTCGCGGCGGCGCTCGGGGCGTTTGTGCTACTGATGGCGATCGTCGGCTGGGATTGCTACCGCTACGTCCAGTTTACGGAAGCGAATGACTACGTTTTCGCACCCGACTCAAAGACTCATCGCGAAGTCGTGACAGGCAAGTATCAGGGCCATTCGTGGGTCCCCCTCCTGGATTATCAACGGAACCGGATCCTGACGTATATCGCGCCCAACAAGATCGATCCACGCGGCGTAGGAGTAACCTACAATCTCAACCAATCGCTGATCTCAGTCGGCTCCGGCGGCCTGACGGGCAAGGGCTGGCAGCAAGGTCCGCAGGCGCAGCTCGGCTATCTCCCGCCGACCATCGCCCACAATGATTTTATTTTTTCAGTCATTTCCGAAGAACTCGGTTTTTTGGGAAGCATCACGGTTCTCGGTCTGTTTGGTCTCGTGTTGTTCAATGGCATCCGCATCGCCGGTCTCTCCCGAGACCGTTTCGGCACCCTGCTCGCCTTAGGCGTCACGGTGCTGTTCATGGTGCATGTGTTCGTGAACATCGCGATGACCATCGGACTCGTGCCCATCACGGGCATACCGCTTCCTTTCATTAGCTACGGTGGCTCCTTTGTGCTCAGTTGCTGCTTGCTGCAAGGACTGGTCCAGAGCGTCTATCGCTTCCGAAAGGACTTCGCATGAAAACCGAAGATTCTTCCCGCGATACTGACCGCTCTGCCGGAATTTCCTGCGCCGCGACCGCCCCACATCGGTGCCCCGGGCCCAACCCGCATAGCACCCACCATGAGCGATCAATCGCAATCACCCCAGAATCCCGACGGCCCAACGGACGTCGCCCAAAAATATGACGCCGAACTGGCCAATCCCCCGCCCATCGGCGAAACGGTTCACGTCAGTTCCGCGGACCTAAAAGCCGGCGCCTCCGAGCGCGCCAAGCAACGCCCCCTGCTGCAAAAAATCCTCGCGGTGTTCCAGAAAGAGAAAAGCTCCTACCGCGAGCTCATCATCAATTCGGAGCCCCTCGAAAAGCGGGTCGCGCTCCTCGTCGATGGACGTCTCGAAAAATTCGACATCGAGCGCGAGTCCGACAACCGGATGGTCGGCGGCATCTACAAGGGAAAAATCAAGAATCTTGATCCCGGCCTCAAGGCCGCCTTCGTCGACATCGGGTACACGAAGAACGCGTTTCTTCACTACTGGGACATGCTCCCGGCGGCGACCGATTCCAACATCGAGGTCGTTCGCGTTAACAAAAAGAAGAACGCCCCGCCGCGTCCGGCCGAGCCCACGGTCAAGGACATCCCGAGCATGTACCCGCCCGGGAGCGAGATCATCATTCAGGTCACCAAGGGCCCCATCGGCACGAAGGGACCGCGCACGACCACCAATCTTTCGATCCCTGGCCGTTACCTGATCCTTACGCCGTTCTCCGATGGCTGCGGTATTTCCCGCAAAATCGAAGATCCACTCGAGCGCAAACGGCTGAAGACGCTGATCAACGAGCTCACGCTACCTGAAGGCGTGGGCGTGATTGTGCGCACGGCCGGCGAAGGGAAAAAATCCCGCTACTTCGTCCGCGATCTGCACATTCTGTTAAAAACGTGGGAAGGCATTCAGGCCAAGATGCTCAGCGACAAGGCGCCGGCCTGCCTGTATCAGGAACCCGACGTCGTCGAGCGCACCGTACGCGATTTCCTCACCGAGGAAGTCGACCGCGTGCTCATCGACAGCAAGGAAGACCACGAGCGCACCCAGCAACTCGTCGGCCTGATTTCGAAACGCGCCGCCACCAAGATCGCGTTCTACAAGGACAGCATTCCGATCTTCGAACGCTTCAACATCGAGCGTCAGATCGAGCAGACGGGCCAGCGCAAGGTCCCGCTCCCGTCCGGCGGTGAAATTATCATCGACGAAACCGAGGCCCTGATCGCGGTCGACGTTAACACGGGCTCGCACAAGAACCGCGGCGGCGACGAGAAAAACGTCATCTACGCCGTGAATCTGGAGGCCGCGACCGAGATCGCCCGCCAGATCAGGCTCCGGAATCTCGGCGGCCTGATCATCATGGACTTCATCGACATGAAAGAGCGGCGCCACCGCAACGCCGTGTACGAGAAAATGGTCGAGCTCATGTCGACCGACAAAGCCAAGAATCACATCCTGCCCATCTCGCAGCTCGGCATCATGCAGATGACCCGCCAGCGTCAGCAGGAAAGTCTTTCGGCCAATCTTTACACCGAATGTCCGTACTGCCGCGGTCGCGGTATCGTGAAGAGTGCGACGACGATGTCGGTCGAGTTGCAACGCCGCCTCTCGTCGATCGCGCGTCGCCTCCAGATCCGCAACGACGGCAAGGAATATTCCCTGCGCGTGCTGGTGCATCCGAGCATTCTCGAACGGCTCCGCAGCGAAGACGCCGATCTGCTCGTGCGCGCCGAGAAACTGTACGGGGTGAAACTGGCGTTCCGCGCCGACCCGAACTACCATCTCGAGCACTTCAAGATCATCAACGCCACGACGGGCGAGGAATACAGATAGACTGCGATCGCCAATTCCTACTTACGATCAAGCGGCCCGACACTGGGCCGCTTTTTTTTCAATCAATCCCTGAAAAGTCACAACGTGTCGTTCCGCGATTTCATTCCGGCGTTTGTGAATCGCCCGGGGCGGCGAGGTATTTTGCTAACTGCGGCCCTCGCCGTAAGCATTATCACTCGGTTGAATGGTGCTGAAAAGAACGACGACAGCGTGGTCTTGCTTCCCGCGGTCGAAGTGAAATCCGACAAGATCGTGCTTATGCCGGAATTCGAAGTTGAGGCGGCCCTACTTCCTCAGCCTTGGCGCTATGCCACGATTGAGGGTTTCGAGATCCTCAGCGATCGGAGCGACGCTCGCACAAAGTCATTTGCGATCGATTTCGCCGCCTTCCTCCATTTCATCCGGCAAGTCTGTCCAGAGCTGTTACTCCCTGCAGGAACAAAGCTGAGCGTGATTCTCGCGAGCCCGTCTCGTTACGCAGAGTTAACCCCGCTCTTCCCCTCTCCCCTCGGTTATGCAGAACGTCCATGGGGCGTTCTGGCTCGCTCTCAAGACACTGCTATATTGGCAGTGCGGTATGCTAGTCCTGATCCTCCGCGCCCGGAGAGAGATTCGGAAGAGCGCGACACGCTCATCCACGCGCAAGCCGCCTATTTCAACGATCCGGCACTTGTTGTCTATCGTCGCGCGATTCGATCGGGTGCTCCGCCGAACACTCCGTTCACGACTGCGGTTGGACAGAGCCGCCCTTTCCTCGCGTCCGGACAACCCTTCTTAAAAACCGGCGTAGTCGCCGTCCTCGCTGGAATGTCCAGCGCCGTCGACGGAGAATTCACTTTTCACGATCAAATGAATCGGTGGGCGCATTATTTCCCCGGCGCTCCTGGGTGGCAGAGATCCCTTCCTGTCTCGACCCTGCCTCCGATCGAAAATCTTTTCTCAACCGACATCGATTCTCCGGCCTGGTCAAGTCCTCTGCATCGGCTGTTACGAGACGCTTTCTGTCATTGGCATTTGCTGGCCGAAGGCCCGCAGCATGCCCGCGCATTTATCGATTTTCTAGCTCGGGCGGGTCCGGGACCGATCTCACCCGAACAGTTTTATCAGACATTCGGCCGTGACCTTCCGGTTATGAAAACCGTGCTGCTGAGCTACGCCAACCCACTGACGAGTAATTTGGTCCGTGGTCTCCCATCGTCTAATTTCTGGAATCGCTTGCCGGTGAAATTGGCTGAAGACGTCAAAAAAACCTACACCTCGCGCCCGGCCACGCCGGAGGAGAGCGCGCGCATCCGGGCGGACTATCTGCGCCTAGTCGGCAAATCTGACGAGGCTCAACGCGCGCTTACACCTCGTTTCCGTCGGAAACAGCTCAACGATCACATCTGGATAACGACCGGCTTGATGATGATGGAGCGCCGCAATGCCGTCGAAGCGAAGCGCAGCTTCGAAGCGGCCATCGCGCTGGGCACGAGCCGTCCTCTTCCCTACGTCGAACTGGCGGATCTTGAACTAAAGATTGCGCGGCTTCGGTTCGGCGACCGTTTGCTTACTCCGACGGAGGCGAGCCCCATTATCGCTTTGCTGCAGGAAGCTGCCGCTCGTCCTCCGGTCCTCCGTGAAACCGCTGCTCTGCTTGGTGAAGTACTTTTTCGCACTCAAAGCCCGACGCCGGAGTCGTGGGCCGATTTATTGGAAACCTCCGCGAAATGCTGGCCGTATGATACATCGCTTCTCTTGCGCTCCGCGTCACGGCTAGCGGAAAGCGGACACACATTGGGGTCGAAACGATTATTCGCCGCGGCCCGAGCCGGGACGCTCGATCCACTCGTTCTCGCGCAGATTGGTGAGGCCGAAATACAAATCGATCATCCACGCACGAGGCCAGCAACGAACGTGAACCCGGCCTCGCCGCCGACAGCCGCGCAGGGCGATGCCACGCGATTGCCTGAAGGTGACGAGCGCAACTTCACCATCCCGAAGCTTAGTCTGGAGATGGTCCATGTGCCGCCAGGGAAATTCCTAATGGGAAGCTCGCCGGACAATCCCTATTTCGTTCCCGACCAGTCGCCGATCACCGCGGTGGTCCTTCGCCACGGTTTTTGGATCGGTAAATACGAAATCACCCAGCGCCAATGGCACGACGTCATGGGCACAACCGTGGACGATCAGCGCGAGTTGGAATGCTTCGATCTCCCTCCAAATGGAAGAGGTGCAACGTTTCCCATGTATAATGTCTCTTGGAATGAGGCCGTGGAATTTTGTCGTCGCCTTACACTCCAGGAGCGCGCCGGGAATAGAATTTCTCCAAAACAAGAGTACCGCCTGCCGACCGAAGCCCAGTGGGAATATGCCTGTCGCGCCGGATCACCCAAATCGCTCCCTGACAAACCGAACGAGGTCGGATGGCTCCCCGTGTCGCTTCCATCGCGATGGCCGGTTCCCTTCAACACGGCTCTCTACGTTGCAGACACTCACCCGGTCGGAAGCAAAAAGCCCAATGCTTGGGGCTTGCACGACATGTACGGCAACGTTTCTGAATGGTGCCGGGACTGGTACGCACCCTCGCTTCAAGGCGGTGCCGTTATTGATCCCACCGGTCCTTCGGACGGAGTCTTTCGCGTTGTCCGGGGCGGCAGTTCGTGGGGCGTCGAAACGGGCATTCCGATTATCGGTGCCGCGGTACGCAGCAAAGATCTTCCCACGGCACGATTTGCCCGGGGTTTCCGCTTGGTGCTCGAAACAGTAAGCGAATAATTTTCCTCGCCGGGTGTGGCCCGATTTCCTGCTTGGCGGAAATCAGACCGGCAGTTTGAAAATCCGCCCGAGCTGGCGTCGGGCAACGGCCGATCGGAACCTTCATGCGCTCCATTCTCATTCTCCTCCACAAAAACTGCACGAACTTGTTCCTCAACTAGGCCGCCGTGTCGCTCATGTTCATCATTCCGTTCGCGATGATTTATCTGTTCGGCCAAATCTTCGCGTGAATCGCAAGGACTCCGGCCCCAACGGCATTCCGCTCGCCGTGATCAACGCCAGCACCAACCCCGCCGGCCGTCGTCAGCGGCGGCACTCCTTCTGACCGTAGCGAGGTAGTGATCGAATTTTACCTCAATCGATAGGCGGGGCCGGTTTTAGAACTGCTCTACGGTTCGAGGCTCGAGATGTAAGCGCTGAGCGCGAGCATGTCGTCGTTGGTCAGGTTTGCCACGACGATTTTCATCAAGGCCGTGGACGCTCCGGTGCGCGTGCCATTCTGCACATCGTAAAGCTGCCGCATCAAATAACTCGGCGAACGACCGGCCAGCCGCGGGACGTCACCCAGTCCTTTCAACGCCGGCCCATGGCAAATCGTGCATTGCTGCGTTTTGCCACCACCCGTTGCCACCAGTTCGGAGCCACGCTTGAGGCTGCCCACCGGCACATAAACTTCATATGGCGTCCGCGAATCGCGTAGTTCGAAGCGATCCAATTCGACGGGCACTTCGATGATGCGATTGCCGATTGGTTCCATGCCACCGCCCGGCGCTTTTGCGAGAATGGAACCGGCCACGAACGTTTTCGGGACCATTTCCGCCTCGACGACTTTCATGAATGTCTGCGGTTTCAGCGCGGCGAAATATTCCGCCGCTGCTTCGGCCTCGTCCTCGGTCGCCGCCTTACCGATGAGGATCATATTATTCTGCGGCCCACGTTTGGGCTCGGCGCCCGGCCGATCGCCGTTCTTGAACGCGAGAACTTGCTGTTTGATGTACGCCACGGGCAGACCGGCAATGCTGGCGTTTTCAGGCCGGCCCGCGCCCGTGGGCAAATGACAAAACGCACACGCCCACACCGCCGGCTCGCGGCCCTGGTTCACGATGGCGGGCATCGCGGGATGCTCCTCCGGATGCCAGTCGGGCACCGCCGGGCCATGGGCTTTGAGTTGCTGATTAGTGAGCGAGACCGACGCGTTGGGTACATGCTTCGGAGTTTCATCAACGGGCGCCGCTGGGGAGCGAGCCGGCGGAGGCGTGCCGGGAGCGGCCGGCGCCCGAGGTGGATTCGGCGGCGCGACCGGGAACGCCCAAGTCGGCAGTTCAGCCGCCGTGAGAGCAACCGACAACGTGGCAAAGGCGACAAACGCCGCGGGGACGACTGCGAATATTCTCATGGGTAAATAGTTCAGGGAAACGGTTTGCGCCGGGTTTGGCCACGGCGACATCGGGGTAAAGTGAGCGGGAGAAAATCCCGGTGCATCAGAAAGTGTCCACGCAAAAAAGCCGCTCCACAACCGCCTCCGCGCGCACCGCGGCCGCGATTCACAAACTGCCCTCGACTCCAGTCCGTGTCTCGCCTCCCGGCACGCGGTCTGAAGCATCGCACGACTCTCCCGTCGCCAGCTGTTTCCCGTCTCGCACCCGAAAGAAAATTCTCTCTAGCTCGTGATCCGCCATGAAAAAAGCTGCCGTTCACTTCCCCACCGTCCCGACCATCGCCTTCGAAGGCCCTTCGTCGACTCGCTCGCTCGCGTTTCGGCACTACAACCCCGACGAGATCATCGATGGAAAAACCCTTTCCCAGCACCTGCGGTTTTCCATCGCCTACTGGCACAGCTTCCGGGGAGTCGGCGCCGACCCGTTTGGTCCGGGCACGATTCAACGTCCGTGGGAAACGGGCAAGGATGCCGTCTCCATCGCCAAGACGCGCATGGACGCCGCCTTCGAGTTTTTCCAAAAAATCCGCGCGCCGTTCTGGTGTTTTCACGATCGCGATATCGCTCCTGAAGGCGCGACGCTCGCCGAATCGAACCAAAATCTCGACGCCGTCGTGGCCCACGCGCTCGCCCTGCAAAAATCCACTGGCGTGAAACTCCTCTGGGGCACGGCGAATCTCTTTTCGAATCCGCGGTATATGTGCGGCGCCGCGACGAATCCCGACGCGCACGTCTATGCCTACGCCGCGGCCCAGGTGAAGAAAGCCATGGACGTCACCAAGGAACTCGGCGGCGAAAACTATGTATTTTGGGGCGGCCGCGAAGGCTACGAAACGCTCCTCAACACGAACTTGAAGCGGGAGCAGGATCATCTCGCCGCGTTCCTGCACATGGCGGTGGATTACGCGCGCAGCATCGGCTTCAAGGGCCAGTTCCTGATCGAGCCCAAGCCGAAGGAGCCGACCAAGCACCAGTACGATTTCGATGTCGCCAGCGGCATCGCGTTTCTTCGCACCTACGGCTTGGAAAACTATTTCAAGTTCAACATCGAGACGAACCACGCGACGCTCGCAGGTCACACCTTCCAGCACGAGATCGAGGTCGCCGCCGCACAAAAGATGCTCGGCTCGATCGACGCCAACTCCGGCGATCTGCTCCTCGGCTGGGACACCGATCAGTTCAACACGGACGTGAAGGAACTCACTCTGGCGATGGTCAGCATTCTCAATGCGGGCGGCCTCGGTCGCGGCGGTTTCAACTTCGACGCCAAGCTGCGCCGTCCTTCGATCGATCCCGAGGATCTCTTCCACGCGCACATCGGCGGCATGGACGCCTATGCGCTGGCCTTCAAACTGGCGCGCCGCATCCGCGCCGACGGAAAATTCACGAACTTCGTGACCGACCGCTACGCCAGCTTCGACGCGGGTTTCGGCCGCGACATCGAGACCGGCAAGACCAACTTCAAGGCCCTGGAAAAACTGGTCCTCTCCAAACTCGGCGAACCCACGCCGCGCTCAGGCAAACAAGAGTACCTGGAGAATTTATTGAACACTTATCTACACGGTTGAGGTCCATCGAAAGCGCCGTCGTCTGCAAGGCGCCGACGAAATTTCGGCAGGAGGTCTGCGCTCACCAAGTCGATCGCCCCGCTCCAAACGACCATGAAGTCCTCCCTGTTCGTCCTCGCGGCCCTCGCGTTGCTTGGCGGCTGCTCCTCGCTTTCCGCCCGCAAAGTCGTCGACCTGAAGCGCTACAAACACGTCTACGTTGAACATCGGCTCGCAGACAATCACCGCATCGATGAACAGATTGTCGCAGAGCTAAAATCGTTGGGCTGCGACGCGTCGTGCGGTGTACTCACCATGAAGCCCGACAATGCCGAGGCGATCGTTAGCTACGACGATCGGTGGGCGTGGGATTTCAAAAACTACATCATCGAATTTAGACTTTTTGTCCGCGATGCGCGCGCCGACAAGCCCGTCGCCGAGGGTTATTATCACCAAGCCGGGCTGACGACCAAATCGTCCGAGCAGGTCGTCCATCACGTGCTGACCGAGTTGCTCAACCCAAGCTGATCCGGCGGCCCGTTTACGGTCATTCCCGTCCGCGGCGCACCTCCACTTTCACCCGTCCGTATTTTCTCATCATGCGTCTGACCTTTAGTCTGCTCTTCGCGCTTTTTCCGGTCGCCGTTCAAGCGGCAGTCGTCGGAATGAATCCGCCCGCACCGCCGCTCACGATCGAGCGGATCGCCACGTTGCCGGCCGAACAACAGCCGGCGTGGCGCGATTACCTCGTCCGTTCCGAGCGGTCCCTCGCGACCGACGCCCGTTTCTACGCCGAGGAAATAAAATCGGCGGGTCTCAAAGAACCGCTCGTTCCGCCCCACGGCGGCGGCCTGAAAATTGATCACAACGCCCCATGGTACGGCACAGAGGAGGCGCGCCGCGTCGCGGAAAACCTGGTCTCGTTTCAAACTCCCGCTGGCGGTTGGAATAAAAACACCGACATGACCGTTGGACCGCGCCGTACCGGAGAGCGGTCCGGGTACGAAGCCGGCTACATCGGCACCTTCGACAACGACGCCACGATCACGCCGCTGCGGTTTCTCGCCCACACCATCACGGCCAGCCGTTCACCGGCAACCAACTCCACCATTCGCGCCGCGTTTCTGCACGGGCTCGACTATGTTTTTGCCGCGCAGTTTCCCAACGGGGGATGGCCCCAAGTCTGGCCGCTGGAAGGCGGTTACCATGACATGGTGACCTTCAACGATGGAGCGATGGTCAACATCCTAACGCTGTTGCAAGACATCGCCGCCGGCCGCGACGAATTCTCGTTCGTGCCCAAGGAACTTCGTGCTCGCGCCGCCGCCAGTTTTGCGCGCGGACTCGACTGCATTCTCGCCACCCAGATCGTCACGGCCGGACGTCGCACCGTGTGGTGCCAGCAACACGACCCGCTGACCCTTGCGCCCACCTCGGCGCGCAACTACGAGATGCCCGCTCAGGCCGCGGGTGAAAGCGCGGGCATCGCGCTTTTTCTCATGACGCTTCCCACCCCCGATGGTGCGGTTGTCACGGCGGTCAAATCCGCGGCGAGCTGGTTCGAAAAAACCGTGCTCCATGACGTGCAGTTCAAGCCGACCGGCGATGGCACCGGCCGTCACCTCAACCCGGTGCCCGGTGCCACGCCGCTGTGGCCGCGTTACAGCGAAATTGGCAGCGACCGTCCGCTCTTTGGCGACCGCGACAAAACCATTCACGACTCCGTGGAGGAGATTTCAAAGGAACGCCGCGATGGCTACGCTTGGTACGGCGATACCCCCAAACGCGCCCTCGAGCACTTCGCGGCGTGGCGCAAAATGCACGGCGCGAACTAGAGCGGTTTGAATTTTTCCGCGGCCGTGTAGCGTAGCGGTAGGCGTCTCTGCCTGCCGGTTTCGGCGTCATCGTTTCGGCAGGCAGGGACGCCTGCCGCTACGTCGCCAACGGGCAAGCTTTCGGTTAAACCGCTCGAGTTTCCTGCAGAGGCGCGGTGGCGCGGCGTGACGTTGGTGCCGTTTCAACTCACGGCACCAGCATGAGCCCGACAGGGATCTGGTCGCTGCGTCGTTTATTGTAATCGAGGAGGCTTTCTCCCCAGCCGTTGAAATACTGCAGCTGGAGGCGCCCGCCCGAGCCTCTGAGCAAATCCTCAAACGCCCACGAAGCGTTCAACTCCATGCTGCCGTAACCCGAGCCCGCGCCTTTGCGCAGGTAGGCGGTGAACTTAAAATCGTCGCTAGGCTCGGCGCTGATCAGCCATTCGACGTAACCACGATAGCGGGACAGATCGGGATTTTCATCCTTGTTGAGATAAGCGATCGGGCGGGGAGCGACCGAGAACTCCCAGTTGCGCCACTTGAGCCACGACGCGATGGGCTGCACGTAAATCGAATTAAAGCGACGCGAGGTCTTGACGGACTGCCCGTTGGATTCGTGCTGGGCGCCGGCTTGCAAGCCCAGCCGATCGATCCACGCCGGCTACAAGCCGGGCCAGTTCATGAGCTGACCGCGCTGCGGGCGTTGCAGGCGGCGCCCGCGAGATGACCGAGCCACACGGCGACGAGGCAGAGACCGACTGAACCGGCCACATTGCCGCCAGCGCGCAGCCACGCGCCCGCGCGCGCCAGTTCCAAAGTCTGCAAGCTAAACGAAGAAAACGTGGTGAACCCACCGAGCACCCCGGTCATGAAAAAATGCCGACCCGTGGCGGCCACCGGCGCCCGGCCGGTGGGCGCCGTCAGCGCAGAAAAAAAACCGATCACAAAGCAGCCGGCGACATTCACCAGCAGCGTACCCCAAGGGAAATGCTCGCCCCACTCCCGCGCCACCCAGCCGGCGAGCGCGAACCGCGCGACGCTGCCCAACGCGCCACCGAGTGCGATCCAACCGTAGAGTGCGATCATGGGAATGTGTGGCGGAGACAATGGATATTTTTCACCGGCTAAAGCTTCAAATCGCGTCCGGTTATCAGCCGGGATTTCAGCTTTGCGGTCCCATCCGCGACCCGCAATCTCCCGCGAATACTTATGAGCTCTTCCCCGGCTTCCCCGCTGCCCTCGGATCTTTCCCCCGTTCCCACCCTCTCGCCCCACGACACCGGCGGCCTCGGCGGTCACCCGCGTGGACTCACCAACCTTTTTTTCACCGAGATGTGGGAGCGCTTTTCCTATTACGGAATGCGCGCGCTGCTCACGCTATTCATGGTCGCGCCCGCCGCGGCCGGCGGACTCGGGTACGACACAAAACGCGCCACGTTGATCTACGGCACGTACACGATGACCGTCTACATGCTGTCGATCCCGGGTGGGTTCCTGGCCGATAATTTTCTCGGGGCGCGCGCATCGGTGCTTTACGGCGGCTTGGTCATCGCAGCCGGACATTTCACCTTAGCCCTGCAATCGGAAAGCGCCTTTTATCTCGGCCTCGTGCTCATCGCGCTCGGCACCGGATTATTGAAGCCCAACATCAGCTCCATGGTCGGCAGCCTTTATGGCAACGGCGACCCGCGCCGCGACGCAGGCTTCTCGATTTTCTACATGGGGATCAACCTCGGGGCTTTCAGCTCGCCGCTCCTCACCGGCTGGCTCGCGCAGAGCGACCAGTTCAAGGTCATGCTCACGGGCTGGGGTCTCGACCCCAATCACTCGTGGCATTGGGGCTTCGCCGCCGCCGGCGTGGGGATGACCTGTGGCATCGTCATCTACATCCTGCAACTCGGCCGGCTCGCGCACGTCGGCCTCGCGCCCGCGCGGGACATTCCCCGACCGTGGGGGAAATTGCTGGGCGTTCTCTTGGGGGCCGCGATTCTTTTCGCCCTCGTCCGGCTGTCCGACACCAACAAAAATTTCGCGTGGATCCGCTACGGTTATGTCGTGGTACCGGTGCTGGCGATCATTTGGCTGGGGCTAAAGGCCGACCTCGATAGCAAACGACTGGCCGCCGTCTTCGTGTTCGCCCTCGCGGCGATTATTTTCTGGGCGATCTTCGAACAGGCGGGCTCAACGATTTCCCTGTTCGGCGACCAACTCACGAACTGCGAGTTTTTCGGCTACAAATTTCCCTCGGCCTGGTTCCAGTCGGTCAATTCCCTCTTCGTGATATTGCTCGCACCGCTGTTCGCCTGGCTCTGGGTGCGAATGGGCGACCGGCAGCCTTCCGCTCCGATCAAATTTACCCTTGGCCTCGTGTTTCTTGGCCTCTCGTTCGTGCTGATGGTGCCAGCCGCCAAACTCACGGTCGACGGCAAGGTTAGTCCGTTGTGGATCGTTGGCCTCTTTTTTCTGCAAACCGTGGGCGAGCTGATGCTGAGTCCGGTCGGCCTCTCGACGATGACCAAACTCGCGCCGGCCAAGCTACTCGGTCTCGTCATGGGCATCTGGTTTCTCGCTGCGGCCTTGGGGAACAAACTGGCCGGCGTACTCGCCGCGGAGTTTACCTCCACCGACGGCAACGCCCTCGCCCACTTTTTTCTCGTCCAAGCCGCCTGGGTCGGGGTCGCCACCCTCGTGTTGCTCGCTTTCGCACCCTGGGTGAAAAAATTGATGGGCGGCGTGAAATAACCTCTAGCCCATGCCTGTCCGCACCTGGTTTCCCACTCAGATTTATTGCGAGCCGCTTCAGCCCACGGGTCTGGAGAAGCTCAACGCGAGCCTCCGCGAGGAATGTCGTCAGTTGCGTGAATTCGACACCGCCGGCCGGCGGTGGTCGGAGAAAAATTATCCGGGCGGGTACACGAGCTACGCCTCGATGAACGAGCTGCACCGTTTCTCCAGCACGTTCACCGTGCTGGAAAAGAAGCTGCTGCGGCACGCACGCGCGTTCGCCAAAACGCTCGAACTGGATTTGCGCGGACGCAAAATTTTCATGACCGACTGTTGGGTGAACATCATGCCGCCGGCCGCAGCGCATTCCCTGCACTTGCACCCGCTCGCGTTTATCAGCGGCACGTACTACGTCGCCACGCCCGAGGGTTGTCCGGGTTTGAAATTCGAAGATCCGCGCCTCGATCGATTCATGGCCGCACCGCCACGTCGCACTGATGCGAAGCCGATGCACCGGGCCCATATCACCTATCCCGCGGTCGCCGGTAACGTGATTCTCTTCGAGAGCTGGCTGCGCCACGAGGTAGTGGCCAATCGCGTGGACGCAGAGCGTATCAGTATCAGTTTCAATTTTAATTGGAGCTGAGCGGTGGCAAATCCCGCCCTGGCGTCTACTCTTCGCGCATGATCGTCATTCGCCGCATGGTCGACCGAGAGCGGGCCTATACTGCGATTTTCCTACCGGGAGAACCCGCGAAGATTTTCCCCACCACGGACTACGAGCACGCCCGCATTCTCCAAATCTACAAACAGGACCGGCTGCACGCGGGTATCCTCAACGACTTTACCGACCTCAATTTCGACGAGCTCCGCCGGCTTTCATCATCCTGAAAAGAAAACCCGCTGCAGGGTCAGCTGCGGCATGAACACGTCTGCTCCGGGTTACCACGCGGCTCGCTCGGAGTGACGTCAACGACTTCGGCCGGACAGCGCCGATGCTTCGATGGCTCGACCACCGCGACCTGCGTCGAAGCCGGCTCGCCGGTTACCACGGACACGCTGCGGACCACCGTCCCTGGAATTGAAATGGCCCTGAATGCAGGGCCGTAGGCAACGGGACGGAAAATCCGATGCATGGGCCAAACTGACACCGGCCACCGCCAGCGAAATAGACCCGCGCAGGATTTAGGCTTTCATGTCACCTCGCACGAGTCGGACCGGGCGCGGACGTTTATTATTTCTGCACGAAGGCGCTAAGTTTTATCCTGGAAGTTTTTCAGGGCATTTCGCCGGCCGCTGTGCAGTGGGCAATGACGTCGATTAACTTCCGACTTCCTCCCTGCCGTTCGCCCAGACTAACCTTGAGGCGTGTCCCCGCCCGCGCACCCCGAACCCGAGCTGAAGCGCCGTAGCTTCAAAAACTTTCTGTCCTCGGTGCGATATTCCATCGAAGGTTTTTTTGCCGCGCTAAAACACGAGCCTTCATTCCGGGAAGATCTGATCTTTGCCGTTCTGCTCGTACCGCTCGCCATCGTCCTGCCCGTAAACGCCGTTTCTACCGCGCTGATGATCGCGTCGCTCATTCTCATTCTGATCGTCGAGTTGCTCAACTCCGCCATCGAATGGGTCATCGATTACATCCGCCCGGAAATCCATCCGCTCGCAAAACGCATTAAAGATATGGCCAGCGCCGCGGTCTTCCTGAGCTACATCAACTGCATCGTCGTCTGGGTGATCCTGCTTTGGCCCGACAACAAAGTCTGGCATCGGATCGGCGAAATGCTGCTCACCCGATAAGTCACAGCCACCGCGCGCCGTCACCTCATCCGCGCGAAAAACCAACCGGCCAACGCCGTCATTCCGATGTTCGGCAGCCAGGCCGCGACCGCCGGTTCCAATAGCTGTTTTGTCGCCAGCGAACCCGCGATGTTGGCCAGCACGTAGTAGAGGAAAAACAATCCGATCGACTTCGACACGCCGACGGCCGGGTTCACCCGCACGCCGGCCACCGCGAAGGGAATCGCGATCGCGATGACGATCAGCGGGCCGAGCGTATCCGCGATCAGGCTAAAATAGCGCACTGCGTACGGGACGCCCTTGGGATTCCGTTCCGCCTCGAAATAGTCGATCAAGCGGGAGAGTTCGTGAAACGAAAGATCGATGGGCCGCCGGTCGACCAAAAGCATCAGCTCGGGGTCCTCGGAAAATTTCCCCTCAAAGCGATCTTCAAACGGAGTCGACGCCAGGTTCTCGCCGGTTTCCGGGTCAAACGTCATCAAACGTCCCCGCTTAAAGATCCATCCTCGGCGTTCCCGATCGAACCAAGCCTCTGCGGCCAATAGGCGCGTCGTTTCCCGTCGCTTGGCATCGAGCTGGGAAACCGACACCCCGTAACCGTGATCCGTGAACTTGCTGAAGCGGTTGAAAAACCACATCCGCCGTGCCCCGGTATTATCGAAGGCCACGGCCCCGGTGGCGCCGATGCGATCAGGCGGGAGCGAGCCTTTCGATTCGTGACCGAATTTTAGCTGTTCCTCCATGGCTTGCGAACGCTCAACCGAGGTCGGCACGATGTCGGTGTTGAGCCACCAGGAAAGCCCGCAACAGCCCAGTCCCACGATCCAGATCGGAGCCATCAAGCGGCCATAGCCCACGCCGGCGGCGCGCATGGCCGTGAGTTCGTTGGCCCGCTGTAGCTTGCCGAGGGTGAATAGAACCGAAACGAGCAGCGCAAACGGCAGCGCCACGGCCAAAAAACTAGGCAATGTCACCGCGACGTACTCCCAAAGCACCACGCCACGCGCGCCGTTGTCACGTAGCACTTGGAACTTATCGTACAGGACCTGAACCACCAGCAAGCCACAGGTCGCCAGCAGGACAAACGCGAGAATTTGCAGCCACTCGCGCAACAGATGCCGGTCGAACGTGTTCACTGGCCCCGAGCAAGCCGCCTCGCGCAAACAGGGCAATTTATTTGTGGTCGCGTATCGATCGCATCGCTGACGCGCCGGATGTTTTATCATCGCCGTCACAGATTGGTTGAAAACCTGCTGCCCGTTGCGTTGTCTGCCGCGCACCCAAGCCGCTATTCTTATGCAATCTCTTCGTCCGTTGACTTTTCACGCCGCCGTTCTCGGAGCGGTTCAATCGGCCGCACTGGCCTGCCTTTTTGCCTCCCTATTTTCAGGCTGCTCAAAAACAAATTCTCCGGACCAGGCCATCAAAATTGGTGAAGTCGCCTCGCTCACCGGGAAGGAGGCCGCGTTCGGCCAATCCTCGCACAAAGGCACCCTCCTCGCGATTGAGGAAATCAATGCCGGGGCGGGCGCCCTGGGGCGCAAACTCGAACTCATCGCGGAGGACAATCAATCCAAGCAGGGCGAGTCGGCCACGATCACGAAGAAATTGTTGTCCCGCGACAAGGTCGTGGCCCTCCTCGGCGAAGTGGCGTCGAGCCGCTCCTTGGAAATGGCGCCCATTGCCCAGGCGGCCAAAATTCCGATGATTTCGCCCTCTTCGACCAACCCCAAGGTCACCGAGATCGGCGATTATATCTTCCGTGTCTGCTTCATCGATCCGTTCCAGGGCACCGTCATGGCCAAGTTCGCCTTGGGCACACTCAAGGCGAAGAAGGTCGCGTTGCTCACGTCTGTTTCCTCCGCGTACAGTGTGGGTCTCGCCAAATATTTCAAAGAGACGTTTATCGCCGACGGCGGCACGGTCGCGATCGAGCAAAAGTTCTCCGAGGGCGACAAGGATTTCAAGGCCCAGCTCACGGCCATCAAAGCCGCCGGCGTCGATGCCATCTTCGTTCCCGGCTACTACACCGAAGCGGCGCTCGTTTCCAAACAAGCCCGGGAGCTCGGCCTCTCCATTCCACTCTTCGGCGGCGATGGCTGGGAAGCACCGCAACTCATCGAGATCGGCGGAAAGGCCGTCGAGGGCACGTACTACTCCACCCATTACTCTCCGGAAAACAAAACCCCCGCCGTCGCCGCATTCGTCAAAAAATTTCAGGCCCGTTGGGGCGGCGAAACGCCCGATGCCATGGCCGCCCTCGGCTACGATTCCGCGCTGGTGCTCGTCGACGCGCTCAAACGCGCTGGCTCAACCGATAGCGAAAAACTCCGCGCTGCCATCGCCGCGACGAAGGGTTTCGAGGGCGTCACCGGCAAAACCAACATCGACGCCCAGCGCAATGCCTCGAAATCCGCCGTCATCATCACGGTCAAGGATGGCAGCTTTAAATTCCTCCAGGAAGTCGCGCCGTAGGGCGCCACGGCCGAGAGCCCAGCGTGGAGAGCCCAGAGCCAACCCCTTACCAACGTGTTTAAGTTCGAAAAGCTCGCGGTCTGGCAGAAAGCGATCGTTTTCTCCGAAAACGTTTACACAAAATCGAAGCCGTCTCCCATGGAAGAACGCTTCGGGCTGACCAACCAAATCCGACGCGCCGTGGTTTCCGTTCCATCAAACGTTGCGGAAGGCTCCGTCCGTCCCGATCCCGATTTCAATCGGTTTCTCGGGATCGCCGCTGGTTCGCTTTACGAGGTCGTGACTCAGTCCTTCGCGGCAA
>CAIXKG010000027.1 GCA_903919985.1 uncultured Opitutia bacterium
ATCCCGACTATCGCTGGGCGGTCGTCGGCACGCCCGGCCGCAACCTGCTGTGGATCCTCGCACGCGACCAACAGATGTCCCCGGCGGACTACGAGCACGTGCTGACGTTGATCGAGAAACAGGGCTACGACCGCACCGCGATCAAACCCGTGCCGCAGCCGGGGTCCTAGGAAACCCGGTGTGATTCAGCGCTCGACGTCCGCTGCCCCGTCGACGGTCGATTGGCCCACCCACCAGCCCCAGCAAGGTTGGCCACGAAAAGGCCCAAAACTTTCGACCTGTTGGACTCGCATTTCCCGCGCCGAGAGGCGCTCTGCGTCGGCGGATCTACGGCCCTTCCTCTGGCACGCCACGCCCATTCTACGGCTGCGGTTCTTCGCGATTTTCTTCGCAAGTTCCTTGGCGCAATGAAGACATGGCTGCAGGCCCACGAACTTTTGTGCTTTTTGTCGCCAAACTCAGCGGCCTAGATTCCCGAGCCGTGGCGTGGCGCTGGATATGTTCCTCGGTTGAGCTGGAGCGATGACGACAGGTTCCCCGCCGAAACCCATCAAACACCTCGACTGATCACAGGCTCCGGAAAATGCCCGCACTGATATCACACGTTGAAAAAACGTCGGACCAACGTTACTCCGTTGCAATCGGCGCCCATTGCTATCGAATTTGTTTGCCGCTCCCCCCGTGTTACCCCGCCCCTGCACCATGAAAGAGCCCCGCAATTACGTCATTCTATTTCTCTGTCTGGTCGGATTGGGCGAAGGCGCGCTTCTGTGGCAACAGAGGACGGAACTCAACGACGTGGCCTTTCGCGCCGGGATCGCCGAAAAAAACTTTACCCAGGCCAACACCGAACGGGCTGTGCTGGAAAAACACGTTCGAGATTTGGAGGAACGGACCCCCACGGCCCAAGGCGATCTCGCGGCCGCGCGCAATCGACCGGGACGTCTCGCGGCGGAACCAGGTCAGGATCGCAAATCAATCGATCGCACGAGCCGGCGTAAGCAGCAGTGAAAGTCGGCCGGATTTCGCAGCAAGATCTTGGGTTGACGACCGCTAAATCCGTCCCGGAAGACCCGACCACCTGACGAAAAGTGCCGGGATCTCCGAGTCTGGCTTGCTCGGCGCCTAGCGCAAAACTTTCCCCTTCATCACGTCATCCGGCAGGTCGAGGACTTCAAACTGAGCGATGGTTTTGAATTTGGTGCGGTCGGAATATTCCCAGACGATTTTTTTGTCGCGGGTGATTTCAAAAACCTGCGCCTGCTGGCCGACATAGTCCGGACCAAGATCGTTGCATAAAATCGTGTTTCCGTTCGGCAGACGTTGAAAGCCCGTCACGCTGTACAATGGATTTCCCGCGACGTCCTTTTCGCCGACTTCCCATACGACCTTCAGGTTGGCATCGAGCTCCTGGAGTTTCCGTCCATCGCCCAACGCGATCAGCAAGTGACCATCCGGCAAGCGCACCGCGAGGCGAGGATCGCCCTGCACCGGAATTCGGCGCAGCGAATTGCCGCCCGCGTCCAGCTCTTCGACCACATGCTCGGCTTTGCGACACACCAGATAATGGCCATCGGCCGATTGCCGCGCGGCGCCGAATCGTTCACTTACCTCCACTTGCAAATCCGGGTGCGGCGGAGTGAGCCGCATCTCTTTCAGAACCATTCCGAATGTATCGACTTCCACGAGGCGGCACGGTCCGTTCTCCACGACGAGACAGCGGCCATTGGGCAAGGGCTGACAGGACGAAACGTCTGCGCCCGACTCGGCGACGTATTCCCAAAGCGTGCGGCCGTCGTCCAGTTTCTCCATGACGCCGCCGGCGTAACTGAAAACGAAATTGCCGTCCGAGGTGGCCCAACAATCGCGCGGGCCTTTACACGCGAATTCCCAATAAACCCGCCCGCTGAGCGAGACCGCCGCGACTTTCCCGCCGACCGGATCCGTGCCAAGAAACGGATGCGCCGCACGAAGGCCACCGGCGATCACACCGAAAAACACCAAAGCCCAGAGCGAGAGAGAAGACCGTTTATTCATAGGGTAAAAGCGGAGAAGAAGTGGGAGATGCGATACCCACCCTGCAAATCTTTGCAAACTCAACGCAATGTCGACCCCTCCGAGGCCGCCCCGGAAACCGTATTAGTCCCCTGTAATGCGCTCTTCATTTTTTCGTTTTTTTGCCCTTCAATCCGAACTGGTACGCTTTCGTTTGCATGAAAAAACCTGAACCACCTGTGACCGGCGTCGCGCATCGCATGCCGCGCACGCGTCCCGGCGACGCCGATCCACGCATCCGTGCCGTGCGCGCGATCAAGCGCAAACTCACGATCGCCGCGAGCGTGGTCGCGATTGTAATTTTGTGCCTCTTTTTTCCGCGCGCCCTCGCCTTCGTCGAGCTCGCCGCCCGCGAAATCCGTTACCTCTGGTGGCTGATCGCGATTCTCGCGCTCGGGCTTTGGCTGGCGTTTTTCTTCGGCAAAAAGCGCGAGTGACGTTTCGGCCGGCGTCCCTGCCGCTACCTGCCTAACGGGCACGGAAAAAATAAACCGAGGCACTCAACGGCCGTACTTGCCTCGACCGAGCATGATGTAGCCAGCAAAAATCGTCCAAGTCGGCGCCAGCTCTAGACCGGGAATTACCTCCGGGATCACCGCCACCAGGATTTCCCAGCGCCAGCCCCAAAGAAGAAGCACGGCAATCACCATCGCACCGTCCCAGACCGGCCAGAGAAAAGGGACCAGCCACTGCAGACCGTCCGCGGCCAGCGCGCACAGCAACGTCAGCGTGGAGCGGAGCATCCGTGAACCTGCGGGCGGCGTTCCGGGTGCGGCCTCGCGGATGACGATCGTACGTTTCATCGGCCCTCGTAAAAGCCGGGGATGGCGAAATCCGTGTCGACTGGGGTTTCCCCCGGAAAGAGCACTTGGATCGCGTTGATCCGGGCCGACCCCCAACTCGAGTCAACCGTGAGCCAGGTTTTCACGAAAGCCGCGATCGTCTTCCGCGCCGCACCGCGCACCGCGACCTCATGGACCAGCGCTTCGTGATTCAACCGGGGCGTGATATCGGCGAGGGCCGCGTCGGTCATCTCCTGTCCATTCGAACGCAGCACACCCGTTTTTGCGCGAATTTCCAGGCCTCGGGTATCCACGTTCACCGGGGTGAGCACGCGCAACGCCGGGGCGTGAACCACGCAGACTCGAACGCCGTCCTTTTCCAACGCTTCGATTTTCCAGGTGGCTTGCGGCCCCAAGAGCGGAACGTAGTAAAACGCGCGGCCGACGGCCCGTACCTCCGCCGTGCTATTACCGAAAATGTGCTCATCGACGTTGGTGAATTTTAGATCGAGATCAATTTTGGCCACGATCAACGGACCGAGTTTGTCCGTCGCGGTGACGCGCCCAATTTCCAATTCACTGCTCGAGCTGACGTGACTGCTCTGCAGAAAATTCCCGACGTGCTGCAGAAAACGGCCCGTGAGGGCCGCGCTTTTCTCGAGCGGTGACGTCGCGGCGCCGACCATTTCCAGCGGCGTGAAATGAGAAAGAAAAAGGAATCCGAAAACGACCGCCACGACTGCGACCACCGCTGACGCGACGTATTTCATCGGATTGGTCGTCGGCCGCCGCTGGTCAATGATCTCCAAAATATCCTCTTCGTCTCTATTCGCCGGTGACATGCGTCCAACTTACGCGCGAGCCACGCCTCTGCACGTGAAAAACGAGAAGTTTCCTAG
Source organism: uncultured Opitutia bacterium (assembly GCA_903919985.1). Taxonomy (GTDB): domain Bacteria; phylum Verrucomicrobiota; class Verrucomicrobiia; order Opitutales; family Opitutaceae; genus Tous-C4FEB. Next base: position 3,737 of record CAIXKG010000027.1, read on the forward strand.
GTCAGATTGAAGGTAGGGCGCGTTATCCTTAACGCGCCGGTTCGGCGCAGCGTTTGTGGTGAGCCGAGTGGCAGCGGCGGGTTAAGGATAACTCGCCCTACCCAAAACATGCGCCGGCCTACTGAACCCCAACCAGCGCGATACGGAAGCCGAGCAGACTCCCGCGATAATCAGGTTCGGTTTTAAAACGCGCCGAGGAACGGCAAAGATCGGCCGAATGAAACCACGCCCCGCCGCGATAAACGCGACTGCGGCCGCGCGCCGGTCCCGCGGGGTCGTTCGCCGCCTCTGCCTCGTAGTTACCGTACCAGTCGGCGCACCACTCCCACACGTTGCCCTGCATGTCGTAGAGCCCCCAAGCGTTCGGCTGCTTTTCTCCCACGGCATGCACGCGCTCGTCGCTGTTGCCGGAGTACCAAGCGATTTCATTCAACGGGCCCGCGTAGCGGCCGTCCGTGCCCGCCCGACACGCATACTCACGCTGCGCCTCCGTCGGTAACGTGAAGGCAAAACCCGCGGACAAACGCCCCGCGGCCCGTTCCTGCTCCGTGAGCTTCCGGCAAAACGTCATCGCGTCATCCCACGACACCGTTTCCACCGGGAAGTCAGATCCTTTGAAATGGCTGGGATTCGTCCCCATGACCGCCTCGTATTGGGCCTGCGTCACGGGCGTCCGTCCCAACCAAAATGATCGCGTCAAGATCACCCGATGCAGGACCTCATCGTCTCGGCGACTGGAATCCAAATACGAACTACCCATGACGAACGAACCCGCTGGGATCGTCGCCAGCTCTAGTTTGAGCGCCGGATTCAGATAGGGTTTGCCCGGCTGCGGTCCCGTCGCGGTGGCGGCGGATAGGCCAAGACTTTCAACCGCGCGACTGGGAACGAGGGCGCCGCCAAGGGAAAGGAGAAAGAAAAAAACCAACCCAGTTTTCATGCCGCGCAATTTCGGGAAGTCAGGCGCGAGCGCAATCCCGGAGCGAGCGCGGTTCAACCCCAAGCGAGGCCACGTCCGAGGTAGCGGCAGGCGTCCCTGCCTGCCGAAACGAGGACGCCGATTCCCGCAGACAAGGACGCCCGCCGCCACCTGGCATCTCGGACCCGGTGATCACCCTTCGTCGCGCGATCATGTCATCACCACCACGGCTGACCGCGGGCTCGATGCGTTCAAAATAAAATGGCCGAAGCCAGCGACGGACTGGTCGGAAACAAAGATCACCTGACGGCGTGAAACCCTTTAAACTCCCGTCAAAAGAGAGAGGAGGCGGTTTCGATTTTTGAATCGTTCCGCCTTTGCGTCGGTCCGCCCGATTCCTTTTCGTGTCGAACGCACCCCACCCCATGAGCCCCCAAAACCATTCCATTATCTGGCCGCTCTGCATTCTCGGCCTCGCTCTTTCGCTGCGAGGTGCTGAATCGCCCGTGGCCGAAATACCCGCATCCTGGGTCGACCCTGATACCGGCCATCGTGTCATCCGGATCAGTTCGGAGCCCGGCTCGGCCAGCCTTTATTTTAATGACAACTCGTGCACGCCCGACGGCAAAAGCATGGTCTACACCGCCGGCGGCGGGATCTCCGTCGTAGACCTCGCAACCTTCAAAACCCGCAGTTTGGTCCCCGGTCCCGTTCGCGTGATCGTCGTCGGTCGCAAGACGCCGACGGTCTATTACACCAAGGCCGGCGCGCTCTACGCGACCCACATCGACACCGGTGCGACGCGAAAAATCGCGGACCTACCACCGCGCGCGAGTATCGCCAGCATCAATGCCGACGAAACCCTCGGCGCCGGCACGTTCAACGAAACCGATCCCGCCGGCGCGCCGCGGACCGCTGCGCCAGCTGCGACGATGGCGCCGGTGTCGCAGACCGAAGTCGCCAACCGCGGGCAGGTTCTCAGCGCCGCTGTCGACAAGGTTTTGATGATGGATGCCCGGCTCGCGCAGCGTCAGCCGATGACGATGTTCACGCTCGATCTGCGCTCGGGGAAAACGACGAACATCCTCGAGCACAGCACCGACTGGTTGAATCACCTCCAGTTTTCGCCGACCGATCCCATGCTGCTCATGTACTGCCATGAAGGTACGTGGTGGAAGGTTGACCGTATCTGGACGATTCGGGCCGACGGCACCAAGAACACCCTCATCCACAAACGCACGATGGGCCTGGAGGCGGTCGGACACGAAGCGTGGAGCCCCGATGGAAAAACTATTTGGTACGAAATTCGTTTTCCGTGGGGCGTGGACCATTTCACCGGCAGCTACCACGTGGAAACCGGCGAGCGCTCGTGGTATCACGTCGATATCAACGCGTGGTCGATTCACTACAGCCAGACGGCTGACGGAAAACTTTTTTGCGGCGACGGCGGTTCCAATACCGTGGTCGAGTGGGCGTCGGCCGAGAACGAATGGATTTATCTTTTCCGACCGGAGCTACTCAACGCGAGCGGTTCGCTCGGCGAAAATTTGGTGAGGCCCGGCGTGTTTCACCCGGAGCGCCTCGTGAGTTTGCACAAAAACAAATACACGCTGGAGCCCAACGCATTTTTCACGCCGGACCAGAAGCACGTGATCTTTCGCTCGAATATGTTCGGGCCCACGTACGTGTTCGCGGTCGAAGTCGCCCAGACGGGCGGGACCAAATGAGCGGCGCCAATTCTGCCGTCAGCGCGCAAAAGCCCACGCGAGCGCGCTTCGTGATGATGGCGTTCGTGGTGTCGTTGGCCGTCATCACGTTTGTCGATCGCGTCTGCATTTCCCAAGCGGCGCCCGATATTCGCCGCGATCTCGGGCTCGATGAGCGCCAAATGGGGCTGCTGTTTTCGGTCTTCGCGCTCTCCTACGCGCTGCTCGAAATTCCCGGCGGCTGGATGGGCGACCGCTACGGCCCGCGGAGTGTGTTGATGAAAGTGGTGATGATGTGGTCGTTCTTCACGGCGGCGACGGGCGCGGCCTGGAATTTCGCCTCGATGCTGGTGTGCCGTCTGTTGTTCGGGGCGGGCGAGGCCGGATGTTTTCCCAACGTCACCAAAATCTTCACCATCTGGCTGCCATCCAGTGAGCGCATCCGGGCGCAAGGCATCCTGTGGTTGAGCGCGCGCTGGGGTGGTGCGTTCACGCCGTTGTTGGTCGCGTGGGTGTTGGGCGTGACGACCTGGCGCTGGGCTTTCGTGCTTTTTGGCGCGTGCGGTGTGGTGTGGGCGATCTGGTTTTATCTATGGTTTCGCGACAAGCCGGCGGAGCATCCCGGCGTCAACGCGGCCGAACTGGCCTTGCTCGATGGCGCGGAAAAAAATGCGCCGAGTCACGAAAGCGTGCCATGGGGCCGGTTCGTCAAAACGCCGACGGTGTGGCTGCTGTGGCTCCAGTATTTTTGCATGTCGTGGGGCTGGTATTTCTACATCACCTGGCTGCCCACCTATCTGCGGGACGCGCGCGGCGTCGCCCTCGGCAAAAGCGCGATTCTGGCTGGGTTACCGCTCTTCTTCGGCGGCGTGGGGTGCTTTGTCGGCGGCTGGCTCGCGAAGCGACTGGCGGATCGCTCGGGCAATGTCGCGCGAGCGCGGCGCATCGTGGCAACGTGCGGATTTTTTGGAGCAGGCACTATGCTGATCGTGGCAACCCGGATCGGGGATCCCACGTTCGCGATGATCGCGATCGGCTTTGCGAGTTTCTCCAGCGACCTCGCCATGGGACCTGATTGGGGAGCGTGCATGGATGTAGGCGGCCGGCTGGCTGGCTCGCTATCGGGCAGCATGAACATGATGGGCAACCTCGGCTCGGCGGCCGGAGCAGCCGTGGTCGGGTCGATGCTTAACAGCTCGAAGATCAGTCCCACTTCGCTGCCGACGATGGAGGCATGGCTCACGGTCTTCGTCCTCGCCGCCACGCTCTATGTCCTCGGCGGAATTGCCTGGCTCTTTATCGATCCCGTCACGCCGCTCGATCAGAGTTCACACCGACCCGCACCTGCGAGGTAGGTGCATTATTCGCGGGGGGCGCATACGTTGGATCAACCAGCGGCGAAGATACTGCGACACACCCTGCCCGCCCCCTACGATCAGCACAGGGCCTCGAGCCTACCGAAGGTCGACCCGGCATTTCAGGCGAGATCGCGAATCTCAATAATCGGTGAAATATTCCCGCCGCAGCCCTTCCCTTTCGCTGCATGGAAATTACTTTGCTCGCCGCATGCGCGGTCAGCGTCACGCGTTGCACGTCGATTCAATCCCGCATCGAGATCGATGCGCCGGCGTGGGATGGCCGTCGGGTCATCTTCTTGCGGTCCGCGAAAAAATGCGAACCGCGCCGAAACTGCGGAACCGCCGCCGTGCTTTGGCTACCATGGCGGGATGAATACTCTTCTTCTCGTAGTGGTACTGCTCCTCCTGTTCGGCGGCGGCGGGTTTTATATGGGTGGTCCGATATATGGTGGCGGCGCCCTCAGCCTCATTCTTTTGATCTGCCTCGTGATTTTTTTGATGGGCGGATTTCGGCCGCGCCGCTGACGCGGACTTGGACAAAACGCCGCGATCGTTTTTGCGGCGGTCGGGCCAAAAAATCCGATGATATTTTTCGCTGGCCTCGTCGCCGCGGCGGTCGGCGCAGTTAATCCTTGGGCCTAGTGATTAGACCTTACGCGGCGGATGATCCGCCGCAGGTGCGCGCGGATCGACGTCGGGTTTCTCGCAATCTTCGCTCGCAGGTTTTCAGGACTCCTCCTGCACGGCGGCGTCAACCATTGCGTCCCACTGCGACAGTTTCGGACAAGTCGGATAACCCTCGGGCTTAGACTTGGTCTTCTTCGGATCTATTCTTGAGGGAGCAATGACGGGCCGGACGGGAAGCCGCCCACCGTCATTCCTCTTGGTGTTGGCGATGGCGAAAGGGTTGCGCACCCTCGGATCTTTTGTTCCAGCCGGGCTTGCTCGCCAGCGCGCCCGGTTTGCGGGGACGCACCACACTCGCCGCTTTTTCCGCTTTAAGTTTTCGGTAGGAATCAAACCGGGTGCGGTCCAGCGTGCCGTCGTCCAATGCCGCGCGCACGGCACAGCCCGGCTCATTTCCGTGGTGGCAGTTGCTGAAGCGACATTGCAGGGCGAACGCCTTGATGTCGCCGAAAGCCTCTTCGACGCCGTCCTCGACGCCCCAGAGCTGGAGTTCGCGCATGCCCGGCGTGTCGATCACGAGGGCGCCGGATGGCGTCAAAACGAGTTCCCGCCGGGTCGTCGTATGACGACCCTTGCTGTCCTTCTCCCGCACTTCGGACGTGGGCAAATCGGCCCCGCGAACCAGCGCGTTGATCAGACTCGATTTACCGACGCCGGATGACCCGATAAACGCGAGAGTTCGGCCAGGCAGCGCGTAGGTATTTACAAGGGCCTTCAGGCCTTTGCGAGTCTTGGAACTGGTGAGTAAAACCGGCACCCCCGGAACCAGCGACTGCACCTCCGCCCGCACCGCGTCCGCGTCGTCGTGCACATCGAATTTGTTCAAAAGGATCACCGGCGCGGCCCCGCTCTCATTCGCCGCCACGAGAAACCGTTGGATGCGTTTCGGGTTAAAATTCTGGTCGAGTCCGCTCACGAGGAACACGGTGTCGATGTTCGCCGCCACGATTTGCTCGATCGCCTCCGACCCCGATGCGCGCCGGGAAAACTTGGTGCGACGCGGCAGGACCGCATGGATATCGGCGCGCTCCTCGCCCGACCGCGACCGCACCGCGACCCAGTCCCCGATCGCAGGAAATTGGTCGGGGGTGCGGGCATGGTGAAAAAAACCACCGCCGCATTCGCCCAGCACTTCGCCGGCCGCGGTTTGAACCGCGTAGAAATTCCGGCGCAATTCGCAAACGACTCGTGCCGGTTCTAAGCCGTCCAAAAAGTGGGGGGCGAAAACGGCCGCGAGCGCGTCGTTCCAGCCCAAGTCGGCAAGCGTCATGGCCGGGGAGAGAAACCACCTCCGTCGCTCCCTTCAACGTGAATTCCGGTTCGGCGCCGCAAGAAAACGAGCCAAGAGGCCGTTGACGGGACATGTCCGGCGAAGGACTTAACGATTGAGCAACGGCCTAAACCGGTCCCGAAATCGGCGATCAGCTTCCGCCGCGGCCGATGCTCGTCCCGCCTTCACTTAATGAGTTGACCCGCTCCCGCGCTCGCCTACGCAGGCAGCTCATGCTTACCCGCATTTTTACCCTCGGAGTCTGCACCGCCGGACTCGCTCTCGCACCGTTCGCATCAGCCGCCGAGCCTATCGCTTCACGCGGCGCCCAGATGTTTCAAGCGAACTGCGCCGCGTGTCACCAACCCACCGGCCTTGGCATCCCCGCCATTTTCCCGCCCCTCGCATCCTCCGATTACCTGATGACCGACAAGGACCGCAGCATCCGCGTCGTTCTCCAGGGCTATAGCGGGCGGCTCGTGGTCAACGGCACGGAATATCAGGGCGTCATGCCGCCGATGGGCACGCTTGATGACGATATCATCGCCGATGTTCTCACCTATGTTCGCAGCTCGTGGGGCAATCAAGGCGACGCCGTCTTGACCGCCGACGTACAACGCGTCCGCGCCCAGCTCAACTCCGCCGAGGCCAACGCCAAGGATCCTTATCAACCGCTGCCCAAAGTTCCGGACGGTTTCAAACTCCGCGAAGTCGTCCGTCTCCCGCTCAACAGCATCCGCCTCGCCACGATGCCTGGCGCCAACTGGATCATGGCTCTCACCCAAGGGGGCGACGTTCTGCGCATCGAGCCAGCGACCGGAAACGTTGTCCGCGTACTCACCGCCAAAACTTACTACCCCGAGGCCATCGGCAAAAACGAATGTCTCGGTCTGACCATCGACTCTGAACGTCGTCTTTACCTGATCTCAAATAACCAGGTCCGCGCCGAACCCTACCATCTCAACCGGGTCGTCATCTTTCGCTCCGCTCCACTCGACGCCACCGGCACACCGACCGATTTCAAGCCGTGGTTCCAAGTCGATTACCCCTACGGCAACAGCTATTTCAACCACGGCGTCAGCAAGATCGAGCAGGGTCCAGACGGTCTGATGTACGTCAGCAGCGGTGCCCGTACTGATGGCGGCGAAGTCGATGGCGGCGTCGCCGGCAAAGCCTCCTACTACTGGAAGGGCGGCGAAACTGATATCACGGCCGCCATCTGGCGGTTGGATCCCAAGCAGGACAAACCGACCTTGGAGGTATTCGCGCGCGGCATCCGCAACGCCTTCACGTTCGCTTGGAACGACCGCAAAGAACTGTTCACCGCGACCAACGGCCCGGACGCCGACATGCCGGAGGAACTCGATTTCGTGGAAAAAGGAAAACACTACGGCTTCCCGTATCAGTTCGCCGACAAGCCCGTTTCCGAAAAGCCGTACCCCTACACTCCGGAGCCACCTCCTGGCCTGAAATTCGTTTCCGCGATCCGCAATTTCGGACCCGCCGGCATCGGCAAGTCTGGCCAGCCGATGGCTTCTTTCGATCCTCACTCTTCGCCGACCAGCCTCGTTTTCCTCGGACCAGAATGGCCGGCCGCCTCCCGCGGAAAGTTTTTGATGGGCCGTTTCTGCAATATGATTCAAGGCAAAGACTCGGGTTACGATATGCTGCTCCTTTCGCTCACTAAGAATTCCGAGGGAATCTATGAGGCTCACTCCGAAACGTTCATCGCCCCTCTCGCCCGCCCGGCCGATGCCCTCCAAGTTGGCAAGAAACTCTACATTCTCGAATACACCCGGTCCGTCAGCGGTGCCGCGAGTGGCGGACTCAGCCCCGGCCGCGTTCTAGAGTTGTCCTGGTAATCCCGCTCACGGTCCACGGTCGCGTGAGTCCATTCGTCCCCGGCTTAGCCGGGGGACATCCGACTTTACCCAAACCCCACCCCTCAAAACCAAAACACCCCTGTTTTCTGCCATGAAATTTCACCGTGCCCTCGCCCTGATCCTCGCTGCCGCCCTTCCCGCCGTCGCCGCAGCCAATGAATACTTCGTTTATTTCGGCACCTATTCAAAAGCCCCGAGCAAAGGTATCTATCGCGCTCGATTCGATACCGCCACGGGTAAGCTCTCGGCCGCGGAACTCGCGATCGAGGCCAAAGATCCTTCGTTCGTCGCGCTCCATCCCAACGGCAAAGTGCTCTACGCGGTCGACGAAAGCCTCGACTCCAAAAAGAACCCCGGCGCCAACGGTATCGCCGCTTACAGCATCGATGCGAAAACCGGCGCGCTGAAACTCATTAGCCAACAGAGCTTCGAAGGCTCCGGTCCATGTCACGTTTCCGTCGATCGCGACGGCCGCTGCGTTTTCATCGCCAACTATAACACGGGTAGCATTGCGGCGATGCCGCTCGACCAGGACGGCCGCATCAGCCCCGTCAGTTCCTTTGTCCAACACACGGGCTCCGGCGCGAATCCGGGCCGTCAGGCATCGCCACACGCGCACTCGATCTACACCACGCCCGATAACCGCTTCGTCCTCGCGGCCGATCTCGGCGCCGACAAGGTCTTCATCTATCGCTTCGACGCCGCGACGGGCAAACTCACCGCCAACGATCCGGCTTCCGGCGTTCTCGCGCCCGGCTCCGGTCCCCGCCACCTCGTGTTCTCCCCAAACGGGAAATTCGTCTACGTGATCAACGAAATGCTCTGCACCGTCACGAAGTTCAGCTACGACGCCGCCAAGGGCGCCCTCGCCCCGCTCGAGACAATTTCCACGCTTCCTCCCGGCGAAACCAAACCCGCCAACGGTAGCTGCGCCGAAATCGCGATTCATCCCAACGGCAAATTTCTCTACGCCTCCACCCGCGGCCACAACTCAATCACCGTCTACTCGCTCGACGCCGCCACCGGCAAACTCACGTTCGTCGATAACAAACCGAGCGGCGGCAAAACGCCCCGGCACTTCGCCCTCGATCCCACCGGCGCGTGGCTGATCGCCGAGCATCAGGATAGCAGCGACGTCATGGTCTTCCGCGTCGATGGTGCCACGGGTAAGCTCACGCCGACCGGCGCGCCGGTTTCGGTTCCGTCGGTCGTCGGATCGGTGTTCGTGCCGGCGCCGACTCCATAACGCGCCGTCCGCGCCGATTCCACCAATCCCATCGGGCGCGGAGGCCCGGTGCTACCCACAGGCGGCCGGTTTTCTTTCCGGCCGGCCGCAGGTTTTTGTTTGCCCTCCCTTTGTCCGACGCGCTTTTACTTTTCGGCAACAGGGGCCGTTCCTCCGAGCGGGTTCCGGTTGCAGACCGTCTCCGCAACCCATGTCCCTGCTTCCATTCTCGAGCCAACTCATCGCCGATGTCGGCATCTCCCTCGGCGACGAGGGCAAAGGCCGCCTGATTCCCGAAGTCGCGGACGAGCTGCGCGGCACGCCCCATCCGGTTTCCGTCGTCCTCAAGGTCAACGGCGGCGCGAATTCCGGCCACACGGCGGGCGGCGTTAAACTCAATCTACTTCCGGCCGGCGTCGTGGTGCGCGACGCTGCGCACCTGTGCATCGGCTCCGGCGTTGTCGCCGACCCCCGCAAAATCTGGTGGGAAACCAAGCCGCTCGAGCTCAAGGGCCACGCCATTCTCTCCCGTCTGCTGATCGACGAGCGCACGATGGTCACCGACCTCACGCACCGCCTGCTCGACCTCGCCTGGGAAGACTATCGCGAAAAAGTATTAGCCGAGGAACCCCGCGGTTCCACCGGCCGCGGCATCACGCCGGCCTACGCCGACGAAATCAGCCAGTGGCAAATGACTTTTTCCGATTTCCAAGCCGGACCGAATTTCTTCGCCCGCAAACTCGCCCACCGCGCCGACCGCGCCCTGCGCGTGATCCAGCACGTCTGCCGCGTTTCTCCCGCCACGTTCGCCAGCTTCTTCGACAAGCTCACCACCGCTGAACTGCGCGCCAACGCCGAAGCAATCGAGCTCGGAATTTTCCCCCCATCCGAATTCGACTTCACCCGTTTCCGCGGTGCCACGCCTTTCACGCTTAACCTCGACGCGCTCACGACCGTCACTTGGGACGCCGGTGTCGCCCTCGCGAAAAACATCGGCGAGGTCCGCGAACTTATTCTCCGCGAACTCCACGCCGGCCGCACGATCATCGGCGAATTCGGCCAAGCCTACTGGCTCGACAAGCGTCACGGCTTTTCCCCGAACGTCACCGCCTCGCACACGTTCACACCCGAGTTTTTTGAGAGCGCCGGCATTCCGGTGCAGCGCATTCACACCTTCGGCGTCGCCAAAGCCTACGACACGAAAGTCGGCACGCACACGTTCATCACGCAGATAGACGACGCGCATCCGCTCGCAGTGAAACTGAAGAAAATCGAGTTCGGCACCAGCACCGGGCGCCAGCGCATGGTGGGCTGGTTCGACGCCGTGGAAAAGGGCGACGCACTCCGTTACGGCGGTTTTCAAGACGTGATGATTAACAAGTCCGACGCGCTCACGCATTCGGGCGACTGGAACGGCGAACTCCTCATTTGTACCGCCTATCAGGATTCGGCCGGGAAGATTTTCAGCCACGTGCCGCGCAACGAAGCCGTGCGGAAAACCCTGCGGCCCGTCTACACGCGGCACGCGGGATGGAGTGAGGATATTTCAAAAATTCGCCGCTTCGCCGACCTCCCGCTCAACGCGCAACGCTACGTCGCCGCGATGATGAAGAGCACATTGGATGTCGCGTACGCCGGCGAGCCCTGGCCGGCCGCCGAAAAGTTGCCGAACCTCCGTTATCTCGGCGTTGGCCCAGAGCCGTCGCAAATCATCAAGGACGTTCCGGCGACGAGCGACCTGGTGAAGCTCTGACCTTTTTTATTGAAGGCGGGGTGCACGTACCCCGCTTGGGAGCGCGGCCGCCCTCGGCCGCATTGTCGTAAAGCGGCCG
>CAIXKG010000028.1 GCA_903919985.1 uncultured Opitutia bacterium
AGTTTCGTGAGCGGCGTGCCCTTCACGCCCGGCCGCACGAAGTTAGTCATCGCGTGCAGCCCGACATCGAATTTTCGGCCGCTCAGGCTGTAGAAACTATTTAACCCGCCGACGGCATTGTGGCGCTCGAAGATGCAGACGCGTTTGCCGAAGTGCGCGAGCCGGATACCTGCGGCGAGCCCGGACATCCCCGCGCCGATGATGGCGACATCGTAGTGCGAAGAACTATTCACCGGGAGGATTTCGGATTAGGCGCGAAGCCGCGAAAGGAAAAAGGTCGGAGCCAAAGCGGATGATCCCGCGGAGAACTCGATCAAATTTTGCTCCGTCGCGTCGTTGGGCTTTAGGCAAAAAGGCGGAGGTCTTTAATCGCCCGGGGGAGCGCGGACGCCCTTGTCCTCAGCTACAATCCTGCGAAGCGTTCGAGGGCGTCGCCGCTCCGATCGAAGCTCAGCTCTTCGCCGCGAGCGCGTTGAACTTCGGCGTGAGGTATTCGGCGCAGCTGTCGAGCGAGGCGAGGTGTTGATAATCGGCTTCCGGCACTTCGAGGCCGTGGCGTTTGCGGAGCTCCATTACGATGTCCAAAAAATCCATGCTATCGAGCTGGAGCTGGTCGCGGAGGCGAATCTCGGGCTTCACGTTCGACAGATCTTCGTCGGGTGCGATATCGGCGATGATATCGATTACGACTTGCTTGCATTCTTCTTTGGTCATGTGGGCTTGGTAAAAGTCGGATTACGGGTGAAACCGTTTAACAATCAACGCGGAATTTATCCCGAGCATTCCGAAGGAATTATTAAGGATGGTCTCCACTTTTTCAACCTTCCGCGGTTGATTTAGGACCAGGCCCGGGATTGCACACTGCGGGTCGAGATCATCGACGTTGATACTGGGATGCACGATCAGGTCATCGAACGACGGTAGATTGCCCGCCAGTTCGAGCGCGCCGGCGGCACCCATGCAGTGCCCGATGAAACTCTTGGTGTTGTTAATGTAAGTATCGGGACAGCCCTCGCCAAACACCGCGCGGATCGCCTCGCATTCCTGGATGTCGCCGAGTGGCGTCGCGGTGGCGTGGGTGTTGACGATGTGGATGTCGCGGGGCGTGAGGCCAGCGCGGGAGATCGAGGCCCGCACGCATTCGGCCTGCCGGACCGGATTGGGGAGGACGTAGTCGGAAGCGTCGGAATTAACGTGGTAGCCGGCGATCTCGGCGTAGATTTTCGCGCCGCGGGCCACGGCGTCGTCGAGGCGTTCCAGTGTGTAGAGACAGCCGCCTTCGGAGATGACGATGCCGTTCCGGGCCTTGTCGAATGGGCGCGAGGCTTTCTTCGGGTCTTCGTGCGTCGCGAGTGCGTTCTGGGATTTGAAGCCCGCGAAAATTCCGAACGTGTGGATGCTTTCGCTCACGCCGCCGCAAATCGCGAAGTCCACTTCACCCAAGCGCAGCATTTGCGTGGCGTGAATGAGACCCATGTTACCGGCGGCGCAGGCGGCGCCGATCGTGTAGGCGGGACCGGTGATACCGAGATTGAGCGAAGTTTCGCCCGCTGGGTTGTTGGCGACGGTGCGGGGATTATGGTAGTGCGACCAAAACTTCGTGTCGTAGTTAAATTTCGAGATGTTGTAGATTTCGTTCTCGGTTTCGACGTTACCATGTTCGGTGCAGCCGATGTAGATGCCGATGCGATCCTTCGGCAGCGCCTCGTAGTTTACCCCGCTGTCGGCCAGTGCTTCGCGCGCGCAGTAGATCGAGATCGAGCCGGCACGGGTGCCGACGCGGACTTCTTTTTTCTTCTGATACTTCAGCGGGTCGTAGTGGCAGACCCCCGCGAGTTGGGAGCCCATGTAGCGAACTTCCATCCGCTCGATGCCCGCGACGCCGTTGAGCAGGTTTTGCCGGAATTCGGCCAGCGTGTTGCCGTTCGGGGCGGTGAGACCTAGTCCAGTGATGACGATGCGCGCGGGCTTCATTAAATAGGGAGCGGAAATCGCTAGCCAACCTCCGCTCGAAAGCAATACAACGATCATTCATTATGAACGTTCTTGTCGTCGGAGGAGCCGGGTATATCGGCAGTCACTGTGTCCGCCAACTGCTCGCTGCCGGCCATCAGCCGGTGGTGCTCGACAACCTGGTTTTCGGCCACCGTGCGGCCGTGCCCAAGGACGTGCCGTTTTACAGCGTCAACCTCGGTAACGAGAGCGAAGTCGGCAAGATCTTCAAGAAGGAGAAGATCGAGGTGGTCATGCATTTCGCGGCCTACGCCTATGTGGGTGAAAGCGTGACCGATCCGTTGAAGTATTATTTCAACAACGTCGCCGCCCCACTCCATCTCCTCCGCTGCATGCTGGGCTTTGGCGTGAAGAAATTTGTGCTCTCGTCCACGTGTGCGACCTACGGCGTGCCGTCCGCGATGCCGATCGTCGAAACGACGCCGCAGGTGCCGATCAATCCCTACGGCCAGACCAAACTCGATCTCGAGAACGCGCTCAAGGCGCTCGCGCATGCGCACGGTTTCAGCTTTGCCGCTTTTCGCTACTTCAACGCTGCGGGCGCCGCCGAAGACGGAACCATCGGCGAGGACCACGCGCCCGAGATGCACCTCATTCCGGGTGCGATCGGCGCGGCGACGGGCCAGCGCCCTGCCCTGCAAGTTTTTGGGACCGACTACCCGACGCCCGACGGCACGTGCCTTCGCGACTATGTGCACGTCGACGACATCAGCCGCGCTCACATCGCCGTCTTCAAACAGCTCGAGCAACCTGGAGCCGCTCATTTCTACAACCTTGGCACTGGCAAACCGACGTCGGTCTTGGAAGTGATCCGTGCGATCGAAAAGGTGACCGGAAAAACGGTGCCCTACACGACCGCCCCGCGGCGGGCCGGCGATCCGCCCGCGCTTTACGCGGACTCCACCAAGGCAAAGACAGAACTCGGCTGGGAAACCAAATTCAACGACATCGAGTCCATCGTGGCCTCGGCTTGGAAATGGCATTCCGCGCACCCGAAGGGTTATGATGACCGGAAAAAATAATTCTTCGGTGATTTGAGATTAGGATCACGATTCTTTTAATCGGCCCACGCGGGGTCCGACTGCCTCGATCTTCGGGATTCGTTCGGAAGCTGACCGCAATCTGGCACGCTCCGCGATTTTCGCCCGATGCCTAGAGCGGTTTAAGCGAATACTTAGACGCTCAGGTTGTAGCGGCGGGCGTCCCTGCCGGCCGAAGCGAGGACGCCGACGGCAGCAGGCAGAGACGCCTGCCGCTACGCAAAACGGCCACGCTCCGCGATTTTCGCCCGATGCCTAGAGCGGTTTAAGCGAATACTTAGACGCTCAGGTTGCAGCGGCGGGCGTCCCTGCCGGCCGAAGCGAGGACGCCGACGGCAGCAGGCAGAGACGCCTGCCGCTACGCAA
>CAIXKG010000029.1 GCA_903919985.1 uncultured Opitutia bacterium
CCGTCGATCCGTCGGTGTACGTCACCACGATTTCCCCATTATCGATCCGGCTCTGCATATGATTCGTCGAGCCCGCCATCAGCAGGTGCAATCGCCGCGCCCGACCGGACAGCGCCACGGACGCGTCACGCGGATAATTATCCCACTGCGACGCAAAAATGATGTTCTTGGCATCCGCCGCCGCGGGCGTCGCGAAAGGGACGCCATTCGGCAGCGTCAGCTTCCCGCCGTTGGCCGCCGCCACCGCGCGCAAACCGCGATCGTCGATCTCCGCCATTTCGTTCATGTGGCCAGCCCACGCTCCGATGCCTTGCGCCGGCAACGCGAGCGACACATACGGCGAACGCGGCGAAACGTATTTCCCCAAGCGGAAAATTTCGGTCACGCGATCGTTGAACGTTTTCGTCAAATCAACCGTTTCGTAATTCGCCGGGACGGCTGACCCCGGCTGATCGGAGGCGGCCGTCGATCGGTTCGCGAAACGCCGGCGGGGATCGACCTCGGCCGGAGGAGTCACCCGCGCGCCCGACCAGGTCACCGCGATCTCCGACCGTGACGCCGCCGGACACGTGATCTCGATGCGCTCCGCGCCCGCCGGGCCGGTCAGGCGAGTCACCGTCACCGCTTTTCCGTTCACCGTGGCCTGCGCGGTCGCCGCCAGCACGGGCAGCTGGAAACGCACCTGCATCGGTTTCGCGAAGTGCGGCTCGACGACGTAGGTGTCCGCTCGCGCGTTGCGATGGAATTCAAAACCGACCTGCGGGTGCCGCAGCTTCGCGTCGTTCCAAGCGACCGGAAAGCCCGGCGCAATTTTCAGTTCGCCGGCGAGCGCGTCCGGCCGCACACCGAAAAGTCCCTCGATCAACGCGCGCGACAGCACGCCGCTACCGTCGGCAAAATCGCGCTGCGACTCGCGACGGTAAACATCGAGGTAGTTCATCGAGCCGACGTTACCCGGACAAATGCCCATGAACATGGAGGCGAGCAGCGAACTTTTGGTGAGCTCGAAAGCCGCCTCGGACCGGCCCGCTTCCCAAAACGCCAGCGCCGTGTGTACGTTTTCACCCATGACGACGTTGTTGATCGACCATGAATACGGCATCCAGTCCGACGACGCGTACATGTGATAGTCCGCGTCGGCCGGCACGCCCGGACCGCGCACGGGCAATTGCGGAAGATTCGCCTCCACGTACCTCGTCATCGCCCACGCCTCCGCGGGCGTAGTCACTTCGGAATCAATCGTGTGGTAAATCGTCCAGAGCGCCGCGCTCGGATGCACGAGCTGCCGGCCCAGTAAATCCTTCGACTCCGCGAACGTGCCTCGCTCCGGCATCCACAGCAGCTCGCGCATCGCCTGGGCGATCGCTTGGGCTTCGCGCTCGTACGGAATCGCGTCAACGCCGAGCCATCGGGCCAGTCGCGCGGCCTCGCGGTTGTGATAATAATTGTAGGCCGAGGCGTGGGCCGCCCCGCCGCCGCTGTACTGCAAGTCGTCGCTCGCCCAAATGACCGCGTAGGCTTCGTAGAGCGGCAATTTTTGCGCGCCAAATTCGCGCCGGAAAAGTCGGCGTTCCCACGCCAGATGCCGCTCGATCACTGGCCACATCGTGCGGGCGAACTCCACGTCGCCCGTCCAGCGCAGATGGCGGAAAAGCCCGTCGATAAACACCGCGTTCATGTCGTAGTGGGAATTCGACATGTCGCCGTTGCTGTGCAGCGCCGTTTCGCTGCGCGCGAGATTGGCGTTGGCATCGGCCGGCGGAAGTTTCGCCGGGATCGCATCGGTGTTTTGCCGGGCTGACCAGTGCAGCAAATTTTTGCGGGCGCGATCGCTCCAGCCGAGCGCATCGAGCGAATAAGGCCCGCGCCACCCGAGCAACTGCGTGCGCCACGCGATCGCACCGTGCATGATGCCGCCCTGCGCCTCATCCCAAACCGCATCGGCAGCGACATTCAGCGCCGCGGCCGCCGCGTTGATGTAGGCGTCGGGCGTTTCAATCGTCACGCGCGTGCGCAACGCTTGGAAATACGCCGCGCTTTCGGCGAAGACGCGCGGCAGATCGGCCGGCTGGAACACCGGCGGCAACGCGACCTTCGTCGGAGCGCGCTTCACCGCACCCGGGCGCTCGGCCGTGACCTCGCGATAGGTTTCAAGATCCTGCGGTGCAGCCCCCGCGGTCTCCACGCGCTGCAACGAAATCAACAATGGTTCTCGCGCGACAAGCGGCGCCCGGCCGACGACCACGCGCAAGGCATCGGCCGGTAGCGACGTCAGCGGGGCGTTCGAGACCGATGCGAGCAGCGCCGGCAAATCACGCCAGAGATTAGCGTCGCCGAGACCAGCTTGCGCGCCCGGCGCCACGCCTACGATCGTCGCCGCTTTCGCGCGCAGCGTAAATCCCCCGGCGGCGGCGAGCTCGATGCGATCGTCACGACAAAATTCCGGCAGCAACTGAAACCATTCGCTGATCGGCACGCGCTCCGTGCCGATATCTCCGTCGCGCGTGCCGCGCTGGCCGTTCACGCCGCCGTAGGCCCAGACCAATTCGAGCGGAGCCGTTCTCGGGCTCCCTTCCAATTCAGCCCGGACGATCACGCCTTCCGTCTGCGCGTAGGCGATGACTGCTAGGCGCAAGACGCCATCGGCCCCCAACAGCGGATCACGGATCTCGTAACGCAATTCGCCGGGCACGTAACTCGTCGTCACGCGCGCCGCATCGAGCAGCCACTTCGCGCCGGCCGCGCCGGACAGCCCCAGGCGCAAGTTACCGCCGCGACCGGGGAGATAGAGAACAAACTCCGGCTTGTCGCCACCGTCGACGCGGAAGGCGGTGTTACCGCCGTAGAGCGGGCGATTGAACGTCTCCGTGCCATTTTCGATTACGAACGCCCCGTTTTCCGGGCGATACCGCAGCGGATGCTCAATTTGGCCGGAGAGGTTGGGTGTGACCCTGAGCGCCGCGGGCGTCTGCGCCGATCCGACGACGGTCGCCGCGAACAGTGCCGCGCAAAAAACGGGGGAGTAAAATTTCATGGCGGCAACGTCGGCGGCGCGCCCGCGCTCAATCGATATGGAAAACTTCATCCAGGCCGCGCGACACCGGACTGTGATCGGGATTGCTGGGCATGACATCGCCCATGTGTTTCCACCAACGCTGGCAAACGTCGGTCTGCGCGATCGACGCCCAGCGCGCTTCGCTCTCGATTTCGGCGTAACCGAAAAGCTGGCGCGTTTCCGGATGCAGGAAGATGGAGTAGTTATGCACGCCATGCGCTTTGAGCACGGCTTCGAGTTCGGCCCAGATCGGCTGGTGCCGGCGGGCGTACTCGGCCTCGTGGCCGGCGTGGACTGACATGACAAAGGCTTTGCGAATCATAGGGGGAAAATAATTTATCAGTAGCGCGGGGCTTCAGCAGAATACCTTCGTCAGCCGACGGCCGTAGACAAGTAGGTTCAAGATTTCGCTTTTCCCGGCGCCGCTGGTGCGGCTCGCGGGGTCGAGGGCAAGCCCGGCCCTCAACACCTCAATCCCCGCGCGAACCGCGCCCTCGGGCGTAAGCCGCACGCCTTGCTCGACGAGTGTGGCGGCGCCTTGAGGCTAACCGGAGCATTGTTTCGGCTCAAAATCGCCGGCCAAACCACGCCAATGGCCCGCTTGAAAAGCTGGAAATCGCCGAGAAGGTCGGCGGTCCAGCGGTCGGACGCATGCGAAAAAATTTTAAACCCAGGCATGGACGCGAGGAGCCATAAGCGCGCTTGGCCGGCCCGAACATCCGCGCGTTCTTAGGGCAGATTTCCCCGCTTGCGTCTGCCGCGGCCGGCTCGGCACTCTCTCCCGTCTCGCCCGGGTGGTGGAATGGCAGACACGAAGGTCTTAGAAGCCTTTGCCGTAAGGTGTGCAGGTTCGAGTCCTGTCCCGGGCACCAAAATAATGGTTGTGACCTACGCCGCGGGCGTCGCGTCAACCGCCGGTCGCCCGCAAAAGCTCGCGCGCCAACCGGTGATTCGGATCGATCGCCAGCACCCGGCGCGCCGCCGCCGCTGCACCCACCCGATCCCGGCGCTCCCACTTGATCGTCGCTTCCGCGTACGGGTAATCGGGGACCGTGGGCGCGATGGCTTCAGCCGAGTGCAACGCATCGAGCGCAGCCGGGACCCGATCGGTTTGCGCGAGGAGCAGGCCAAGATTATACCCCGCGCGATCGTGCCGCGGATCGCGTCGGATCGTCTCACGCAGGGCGAGTTC
>CAIXKG010000030.1 GCA_903919985.1 uncultured Opitutia bacterium
AACAAAGTTTTCCGGCCGGCGAGCGCCAAGATCGACCGCGACGCCTTGCTCGTTTCGGCGCCGGACGTGAAGGAGCCCGTGGCCGTGCGCTACGCGTGGAAAAATTCGCCGGAGGCAAATTTATACAACGGGGCGGGGCTACCCGCCGTGCCGTTTCGCTCGGATAATTGGTGAGCGTGCGCTTAATTAGGTAGAGCGCGTTGGATCAACACGCTCTACCTGCCGCGTTACGGCGCAGCGTAGATGTCGGCGAGCGCTTCACCGCCGGCACTGTTCGGAGCCGCGGTGATTTCAAACGTGTAGCCGCCCGGAGCGAGGGTGAGCAACAGCGCCGCATCCTTGCTACCGGCCTCAAGCGCAAATGCTCCCGTGGCCACAGCGGCCGCGGCGACGTCGGTGCCACTCCAGTCGTTGCTCGTCGCGATCAAGCGGCCGGATGCATCGTAAACTTTGAGGACCGGATCCGCGAGGGCGTTCGCCACGTTGAATTTCGTGAGACCGGGACCGACACCGCGGACCAAGACCTTTTGTGTGCCGGAGGCATCGGTGGCGGTGATGACAAAGCCGCCGACCAACGGGCTGCCGGGCGCCACGGGAGCGCGCGCGGAGAGATTGCGGAAACGCGGCGTCAATGTTGTGCCGTTCGCATCGTAGATTTCCGTGAGCAGGGCGCCGCCGCGAGCATCGGCGTTGGTGACGAGTGCCGTATAACCACCGGGGGCGAGGTTGAGCAGCAGCGCTGCATCCTTGCTGTTTGCGGCGAGGGGGAATGCTCCCGTGGCGACGCTGGCCGACGAAATATCGGAGCCGCTCCAGTCGTTGTTGGACGTTACGAGCGCTCCGGCGGCATCATAAATCCGCAGCACCGGATCGGTTAGTACACCACTGACGCCGAAGGCGCTTAGACCGGGGCCGATGGCGCGGATGAGTACCGTGCCACCTGTGCTGACGAAGCCGGTGATTGCCGTTCCATTTGTGCCCACTTGGGCGAGGGCTGAAAGATTGATGAGTCGGATCGACTGGCCGCTGGCTGCACTGCCGGTGCCGCCGATGTTCAAGAGCAACGCGGCGCTCACGTTGCCGCCGGCGTTGGTCGCAGTAACCACGACATTGTAGGTTCCGGTTTCAGTTGGCGTACCCGTGATGACACCGGTTGCCGCATCGATCTTAAGGCCGGCTGGCAGGCCGGCGGCGGTGTAGGCGGCGGCTTTTCCGTTGGATGCCGCGTAACGAAAAGCCTGATCGGCAACAGCGCCCACGACTACATCGGTGCCAAATATCGGAGTTTGCGCGAAGTTAAAGATCTGCTCGCTGCGGACGAGTCCCGCCGAGGTATTTTTCGAGGTCGGCGCTGAGCCCAGAGCGCGAACATAAAACGTGCTGTCGGCCGCCAAGCTGAGCCCCGTGAGTTGCCAATTTGAAGTAACACCGACGCGCGTCGCGGCGCCGAGCAGAGTCCAGGTAATCGCATCCGTGGAAATTTCAAAACGGGCCGCGGAAAGTTCCGCCCCTCCACCGGTGCGCGTCCACGTGAGCGTCGTCCGATTCGAGGATGCGCTGATGAGTTGAGCTGCAGCGGCGTTGCCCACCGCGAGGCGAGCAAGGCGGAAACGGGACTGGCCGGTAACCGCGTTAAAAGCACCGCCGAGCACCACCCCGCCTTCAGGCTGCAAGGCGACGGCGAATACAGATCCGTCGGCGTTGGGATCGAACGACGCATCGAGACTGCCGTCGGCGTTTAAACGCGCGACGTTGTTACGACCAACGCCCGAAACGCTGGTGAACGTGCCGCCGAGAATGATCTTCCCGTCGACCGACGCGACGATCGAGAAGACCGTGCCGTTCACATTCGGGTTGAAACTCGCGTCCACCGAACCGTCGGCATTGAGCCGGGCGAGCCGGTTACGGGTCTGCCCGCCGAGTGAAGTGAATGAACCAGCCACGACGATCTGCCCGTTGGGACGGAGCAAAAGGGCGTTGATCTGGCCGTTCGCCTGCGGATTGAAGCTGGCCTCGATCGAACCGTCGGCGTTGACGCGGGCGAGATTGGAGCGCGCCGTGCCGGTGATCGCAGTAAAGGCGCCGCCGACGACGAGCCTGCCGTCGGATTGGAGCGCGAGGGCGTTAACGGTGCCGGTGACGTCCGCGTTGAATGTCGCATCCAACACGCCATCGGTCGTGACGCGCGCCAGACGGTTTCGCGGCAGACCGGCGATGGCCGTGAAGCTGCCGCCGACAATGAGTTTGGTGTCGGGCTGCTGCACAATGGCGTTCACCGCACCGTTGGGATTGGGCGCAAATCCGGGCACGGCACTACCGGCTCCGTCCAGCTGAGCCAGATACGCGAGGCTGGTGCCGCCAATGTTTTTGAAATTTCCGCCTACGATCAGATTGGCATCCGAGGTCAAGCTGGTGAACGAACCGCCCGCCAGCACGCTGCCATCCGCCAGCGAGGCGATGGCGAGAACATCGCCAGCGGGACTCGGATTAAAACCGGTGTTAAGGGCGCCATCGCTTCCGACCAGGGCGATATGACTGCGCGCTACCGGATAAAAACTACTCCCGGGCTGGAGAGCCGTGAACGTGCCGCCGAGCAGGATGGAGCCGTCGGACGAGACGGCGACCGCGCGTACGGCGTTGTTCGGAGACGGATTGAAATTGGAATCGACGCTACCGTTCGTGTTCAAGCGGGCGATGTAACTCCGGACGAAGGCGCCGCCGTTGGCCGGTTGAAGGAGGCCAAATGCTCCGCCGATCACGGGCTTATTATCGTAGGACTGCAGCGCGATCGCATAGACCGCCGCATTGGCATTCGGGTCGAACTCGGTGTCGAGCGTCGCATCGGTATTCAACCGCGCGATGAAATTACGGGTCGTCGCCGTAGTCGCAGAGTTGGGCTGAAACGAATTAAAGTCGCCACCGACGATCAGTTTTCCATCGGCCGGCTGGATGACTAGGGCGCGAACCAAGGCGCTTGGGGTGGGATTGTAAGCGGTGTCTAGCGTGCCATCGGTGTTAAGGCGGGCGAGAAAGCTGCGGGCGGTCGTGGTGCTCGCGCCATTGGGTTGAAAGGTGGTGAAGGCGCCACCGACGATGACTTTTCCGTCGGACTGGATGGCGAGGGCGTAGACCACATCGCCCGCGTAAGGATTATAGCCCGTGTCGACGGACCCATCGGTGTTCAACCGCGCGATCCGGTAACGCGTCGCGCCGCCGACGGAATCGAAACTGCCGCCGATGACGAGTTTACCGTCGGACTGGAGCGCGATGGCGTTGACCTCTCCCGCGGGGCTGGGATTGAACGTCGGATCGAAGGTACCATCGGTCTTCAGTCGCAGGAGATAATTTCCCGTCGTACCGGCCTTGTTGGTGAAATTACCCGCGACGATTATCTTGCCGTCAGCCTGCGCCAACACGGCATTGATCTGGCCCGAAAGCTGAGCGACAGCGGAATTCTTGAAGCTCGCGCGCAAGGTGCTGTCGGGGTTGAACCAGGCGAAAACGTTCGCCGTCGGCACCGATGTCCGCGAGGGCTGCACCAGCACGGTGGAGACCGGTCCGTCGGCGTTCGGCAGGAATGTCGCGTCGGCATCGCCGCCAGTCCCAAAGCGCGCTAGATTCGAGCTCCTCGATCCAGAAAAATTATTGAAACCGCCCGCCACGATCAGTTTGCCGTCGGACTGGGTCGCCACGACTTCGATCGATCCGGCACTTTGCGTGGTCACGCTCGGATCAAAACTCGCGTCGACCGTGCCGTCGCTGTTGAGCCGAACGATGCGGTTGCGAGCCAAGACCAAATCTTTCCCGGCGGGCTTCAGCGAAGTGAAACCGCCGCCCATGATAATTTTCCCCGATGCAAGATAGACTACGGTCGCCACCTGCCCACCGGCGTTGGGATCGAAACCAGTATCGACCGTGCCATCAACATTGAGGCGGGCGATGCGATTGCGGATCGCATTTTTGGCGACGTCATCGCCCGGCCGCAGGAACGAGAAAAGTCCACCGACCAACACCTTGCCGTCGGCTTGCAGTGCCAGTGATGCGACCGTATCACTGGCCCGGGGATTATAGCCCGTGTCGAGTGTGCCGTCCGCATTAAGCCGGGCAATATAGTAACGAATTACGCCCGCGCCGCCCTTTGGATTAAGCACGACGAAGGATCCGCCGATCACGATTTTGCCGTCCGCCTGTACCACTTGGGTCAGCACCGCTCCGTTAGGCTGGGGATCGAACGTGGTATCAACCGTACCGTCGGTGTTCAACCGGGCCATATTGGTCCGCGCGACGCCGGTGCCGCCGTTTGGCGTGAAGCCGTTGAAGCTACCGCCGACCAGAATTTTTTGGTCGCTTTGCAGCGTGATCACGTTCGGCGCGGAGTCCGAGTTGGGATCGAAGGTCGTGTCGACTGCCCCAGCCGCGGTGAGGCGTGCGAGGTGATTTCGCACGACTGAAGACCCGCCTTCGGGGGATAGCGACGTGAAGGCTCCAGCAAGAAGAATTTTGCCGTCCGTCTGGATGGCCAGCGAGTTCACCTGGTTGGTGGGTGACGGGTTGAAGGTATTGTCGAGCGATCCATCCGCGTTGAGGCGCGCGAGATAATTGCGCGTCACACCGCCAATATTCGTGAACGTGCCGCCGATCAGGATTTTTTGGTCGGACTGGATCCCAATCGTCTGGACCGGGGCGTTGAGCGCGGGACTAAAGGAACCGTCGACGGTTCCGTCCGTGTTCAGCCGGGCAATATAGTTGCGCGTCAATCCGCCCATGAGCGTGAAAGTGCCGCCGACGACGACCTTCCCGTCACTTTGCACCGCCTGAACGAGCACCAAGCCGCTGGCGGCCGGATCGAGCGCCGTGTCAGGCGAACCATCAATGTTGAGCCGCGCGACGCGATTGCGGTTTACCGGCACCGTACCGACGGCGGCCGCTCGCAACTGCGTAAACGCACCACCCACGACCACGCGGCCGTCGGTTTGAAGCGCGATCGCGTTGACGGCGGCGTTAGACAAAGTCTGAAAGCTGAGGTCCACGGTGCCGTCCGCATTGAGTCGCGCCACGAAGGAACGGCTCACGGTCGCTCCACCATTCGGAACCAGCTGCGTGAAATTTCCGCCGACGAGCAACCGGCCGTCTGGTTGCAAGGCAAACGCCGAGACTTGGGCGTTCGCATTCGGCGAGTAAAAAGCGTCGAGCGAACCGTCGGGATTGAGCCGGGCGATGCGGCTGCGCGAAATCGCGGCATCGCTGCCGGTCGGCTGAAGACCGCCGAAATTTCCGCCAAGCAAGATCGCTCCGTCGACCTGGACTGCGATGGCCCTAACCGTGTTGTCTGGCTTGGGATCGAACTCCGTATCAACGGTGCCGCTGGGATTCAACCGCGCAAGGTAACGACGCGTAGTCGCCGAGGAGTCTCCGGCTGGTTGAAACGACGTGAAGCTGCCACCGAGAATGATTTTGCCGTCGCGTTGAACCGCCAGACTCAACACCGCCGCGCTCGCGTTAGGATCATAAGTAGTATCCAGCGCCCCATTGGCGGAGAGCCGCGCAATACGATTGCGGGTCACGCCGCCGACCGTCGTGAAGGCACCGCCGATCACGATCCGGTCATCCGGCAACACGATCAAAGCATACACCTCGGGCGCGAGCCCGCCGGCGAGATCGACGTTGAAAGAGGAATCGACCGTGCCGTCCGTGTTGAGGCGGGCGATGCGATTGCGCGTCACGCCACCGACACTCGTAAATGCCCCTGCAACGATGATCTTACCCGCATTAGCGCCCGCGGATTGGAGCGCCATGGCGTAGACCTGACCGTTGGCGTTCGGATTAAAATCGAAATCCAGCGAGCCGTCGGTGTTCACGCGAGCGAGGGCGTTGCGGTCCACATTGTCCGATGCGCCGTTCGGCCGCAGCGTCGTGAATGAGCCCCCGAGCACAATCTTCCCGTCGCGTTGCGCCAAGGCCACGTTGACCACGCCATTGGCGTTGGGGTCAAAGCCGTCGCCCGCCGAGGGCTGGTTGAGCTGCCCCAAAAGCGCAGAGCCCAGCGAGGCGAAAATCGTGACGGCGAACAGGCGGACTTGCCAGAGACGGGAAGACAATGAGAACAACATGAGAAAGGTCAGCGGTGGGCGAAAACGGAAAATGGGTCGAAGCCAAGCGACAGCCGCACGCACGAAAGGGCTTGGAACCCACCCGGCGAGACGACCGTTGCAACAGCAAGGACGGACACATTTTAGTCCCCGCGGCCTCGGCGCAAGTTCCGAAAATCTCCCTTCACGCGGCTCAGCTGGCCGTTGCCCGCCTCGCCATTCCGCTAAAACCGACGCGCGGCGCCGGCGCTACGCACGTTAACCCGCGCCGCAACGATCGATTCGCGGTTCAGCTGAGTAACGTTATATATTGATTAATATAATTTTATAAACGTCGCGGCCCTCGATCTCGCCGCCGGCATTCTCAACGTGAACTTTAAAAACTTTCCTTATCGCTGATCGATCAATCGCTCCCAGTCGCCGGCCTGAGTACCGCCGCTGCCAACATCCTTCGAAGCGACCGACCGCACCTCTGTCATAAATTTCACCGCCCACGATCGGGTGAAAGCCTTGGAGGATGAACTCACTGCCCTCGGCCAACAGCCGGCGCGGCCTCAAGGACCGCGTCAAACTGCTTTAGACCCAACGCGCCGCCATTGAGCCCGTTGAAGCCAGCCTTGTTCCAAATCCCTTCGAGGATTCGCCGCGGCCCACGCTGAACGAACTTTCCCCTCGCCTTCGTGAACGAGCAACGCGCGAAAATCGCTGCCCAATCGCAGCGCAACCAGCTCCGCGATTCCGGCGGGCTACAAACCACCCGTCGCACCCGAGAACGATTTAAACTTATTGATCCGAAAGCACTGCCCGGCTTGCGCCTTGCTGATTAGCTGTCCAACGTCCGCTCCACCATGAAACTTCGCCCCCTGCTCGTTTTGTCTTCATTCCTCACCATGTTTTCCTTCGCCTCCGCCGATCCTTTGAAGGTCGGCGACACCGCTCCGGTTGTATCCAGTATCACTGACGCTGGCACGACGCTCAACCTCGGTGACGTCTACAAAAAAAACAAATATACGCTGGTGTGGTTTTACCCCGCAGCACTCACCGGCGGCTGCACGAAGCAGGGCTGCTCCCTGCGCGACGCCGCGGCCGACCTCGCCAAACAAGGCGTTACCATCGTTGGCGTAAGCGTCGATCCGGTCGAAAAACAAAAAGAGTTTAAGGATCTCAATCATTTCCCGTATCCGCTCCTCGCCGACACCGAGAAGAAAGTTATTCAAGCCTTCGGCCAAGGCGACCGAGCACGAGCGAGCCGCGAAGCCTATCTCATCAAGGACGGCAAGATCGTCTACAAGGATGTCGGCGTCACCGACAAGCAGGCCGAGAACATCCTCGCCTACCTCGCCACGGTGAAGAGCTAAAGTCCCCGCTCCTCACGCCGCCTAATTTCAGCCGGACGTTTCACGCGTCCGGCTTTTTCATATCTGCAGCAAAACCATGGATGGATGGCTGAAAGCCATCCATGGCCTTCCCGAACAGGCCAACTACGGTTAGAGCAAACCAGCGGCTATAGCTCGTCGTCGAGCGCGCCAGGCAACGCGGTTGCCGCCGGGTCGCGCCGCACGCGTTCGAGCCAGTCGCGGACCAACGGCTCACGCGCCGCGCCGCCCGCCGGCCAGGGTGCCGCGACGAGATCGATGACGTGCAACGCGCCGTCCACGCCACGCACGAAATTCCGCGCGTGCAAATCCGCCACGAGATAAGGCTGGGGCTCGCCGGCGGCGCCAGTCGCCAAGAAAAACAACCTGGGATGATCGCGGTTTGCGCGCAAAAATCTCGAAGGAATCTCGATCAGTCCCGCTGGCAGCACGCGCGACACGTCGTCGCCCTGCGGGAGCGTTTCACCGATCGTCTGCTTCGCCACCAGAATTCCTTCCGGCGTCACCGCGACGACCTCCGTCGCCATACCGCCGAGTGCATGCACCAGTAAAAGTTTTTCCATAAGGGCCCGATAATCCCCTAGTCCGGCCTCGGCGCGCAGGATCGTTTCGTCGCCGGGACGAAAAATAAATTCGCTGCCGATGCGCGAGCCTTCGCGCGGGAGATAAAATTTATACGCCGAGCCGTCCGCCACGGCCGCAAACGCCCATGCCTCGACGCCGCCGCCGATCCGGCGCAGTCGCGGATTTGTTTCCTCCAGGGGATTTTGATTTTCCGCATCGTCCACCGCAACCGAAGGAAATCCAAAATCCTCCAAGGTCCGCACCGGCAGGAGAGCGCGCAGTGCGCGAATCGCATCGCCCAGCCTGGCCCACTCGGGGCCCGAGGCTTCCAGCAAACTTACTTCGTCTTCGGCGAGGAGGACGAGATCGCGGTCCGTTTCTCCCTGATCCGGGCGGAGACCGCATTCGGCTGCCGTCGCGCCGAGGCGAGCGAGCGCCGCCAGTCTTCGCTCGTGATCGTGTTGAAGAGCGCGTCTTTCTTGAGGCCCCGGGAGGAGGCTTCCGCAGATGAAGGTGGGCTGGCCGGTGAAGTGGTCTTGCATGATTCCGCCATACCTCACCGTCCGCCGCACGCGCGGGATTGGCAAAGGGTTTTTGCCGACAAGTTGTTCGCAACGGACGGAGGGAGTAACCGCTCATCGGACTTTACCAACGCGCGAATCCTTAAAATTCCTCTCCAGCTCATCACCCTCAGAACTCACCTTCAGGAGGTTGGTTAGCCCAGCCATTTTCAAAACAACCGCCCGTGATCAGCGGGCCCATTCCTAACGCGCAGGCCATTAGCCGCCGCCTCTCGAAGATTTCACCGTCGGGAAAATCCGACTAGCGGTTTCCTGCTGCCGATTCGACCGCTCGGCTCGTTGGCGCACGCGCCACGAGCACTTTATCGACGCGACGCCGATCCATGTCCACGACTTCAAAACGCCACCCGTGCCATTCAAAGAAATCGCCCGCGGCGGGAATCCGTCCCAGCTGCGTCACGATAAAGCCGCCCACGGTTTGGTATTCGGCCTGGCCCTCGTGCGGCAGCGAGGCATCGAGGGCGAGCAAGGTCTTCAACTCACCCGTCGGCAGCGTGGCGTCGATCAGCCACGAGCCATCCTCCCGCTGCGTGGCCGCGGGCTGCAATCGATCGCCCGGCGACGGCAGATCGCCCACGATCGCTTCAAGGACATCGATCAATGTCACGAGCCCCTGGACCGCACCAAATTCGTCGGTCACAATCGCGATGTGCTTGCCCGTTTTTTTGAACTGCTCGAGCAGCTGGATCGTGTTCAGCGTCTCCGGCACCAGCAACGGCGGCAGTAACAGATTCTTCAACGTCGTGGGCAGGCCGATGGCCGAGTGCGCCCAGAGCGCTTTCACCGCCACCATGCCGACGATCTGGTCGCGATTACCCTGATAGACGGGAAAATAAGAGTGGCCGCTCGTGACGATCCGCCGCCAGTTCGCCTCCTCCGGATCGTCGACGTTGAGGAACACGATTTTGGGCCGCGGCGTCATCACCCGCGTCACGGACAATTGGTCCAGTGCGAGCACGCCCTCGACCATTTCTTTTTCCGCGCGTTGAAAAACCCCGGCGTGCAAACCCTGTTCCACCAGCGCGCGAACTTCGTCCTCGCTCACGCTATCGGCTGCGCGCGGACTTTTCAGACCGATCAGGCCGACGAGCGCGCCCGTGCAAAATTCGAAAAGCTTGATCAACGGCGCCGCCAGCCAGGCGAGCGCAATCATCGCGCCCGCGAGCCTTGCCGCGACTTTCTCCGGATGGGCCAGCCCCACCCGCTTTGGCACAAGCTCGCCGAAAAGTAGCATGAACGATGTCAACCCCAGCGTCACCGCCACTAGCGCAATGCCGTCGGCCCACAACGCCAGGCCAGGCCAAGCCACCACGAACCACGCGGCAAGCTGCGAGGCCAGTTTCGCGCCCGCCAGCACACCCGCGATCATGCCGGAAAGCGTGAGCCAAAATTCCACCAAGGCCAGGAATCGCGCCGGCTGCTCAGCCAGTGCCAAGGCTTTGCCTGCCCCCAAGTCACCTTTATGCGCTAGCTTCCGGAGTTTGGTCTTCTTCGCTGAAACGATCGCCGTCTCGGCCATGGCGAGGAGCCCGTTGGCCCCCACCAGCAGACCCAAAATCAAAAGCTCCAGCGGTAAATTCAGCATCGCGATCAGGCGACGTTACGAACTGCGGCGTGCGAATCAACGTCGGCGTAAGGTGACGATTTAAGTAAAAAATCCCATCGGAACGTAGGTCGGGCTGATGGTCCTTAATCCGACGCGTCGTGTGCGGCCCAGAATCTTGCAACGGTCTGAGCCCAACCGGCGCGATAAGGATAACGCGCCCTCCCTCGGGCACACCATAGGTTCAGACCTCCGGACTCGCGTTACCCTCACTCCAAATGCACTTCAAATCGCCGCGAGCAATCCGCCGTCGACGTAGATGATCTGCCCGTTGACAAAATCTGACGCCGTCGAAGCGAGAAACACCACGGTACCCACCAACTCAGCCGGCTTCCCCCAACGTCCCGCCGGCGTGCGGCCGCAAATCCATTTATTAAAGTCCGGATTTTCGACCAAGGGCTTGTTCAGCTCGGTTTCAAAGTACCCCGGTGCGATTCCATTGACCTGCAGATTGTGCTTCGCCCACTCCGTCGCCATCGCCCGCGTGAGCATCTTCAACCCGCCTTTGGCGGCGGCGTAATTTCCCGTCGTGGGCCGGCACACTTCACTCATGACGGAGCATGTGTTGATGATTTTTCCCGACCGGCGCGCGATCATGCGCGGACCCACCTGTCGGCCGACGAGAAACGCGCTGGTGAGATTCGTGTCGAGCACCTCGCGCCATTGCGCCTCGGTCATTTCCGCGAGCAGCGCGCGCCGGTGAATCCCCGCGTTGTTCACCAAAATGTCGATCGGCGCCACCTCCGCCTCGATGCGGGCGATCGCGCGCTCGATCCCAGCCCCATCCGTAACGTCGAACGCCGCGGTCGCCACCTTAAGCCCTGCCGCCGTCAACTCCGCCGACGCCAGTGCGAGTTTCTTTTCATCGCGCCCGTTGAGTACAACCGTTGCGCCCGCCTCGGCCAGCCCACGCGCAAACGCGAAGCCAAGACCCTGACTCGAGCCCGTGATGAGAGCGGTGCGGCCGGTGAGATCGAAAAGTTTTGAGTTCATAAAAATTCTCGGAGCCGAGGGGTGTTCAAAACCAATTTTCCGTCTTTGTCATGCTGAACGCCGTGAAAAATCCATTTGGTTTTACGCCGCGGTTTTAAAGGTGCATCCGACCGCTGGATTCTGCGCTGCGCCTAGCATAACAAACAAGAAAACGTTTTCGAAGCCCTCTAGCTAAGAGCCGCGATTCGCTGCACCACATCGCTCCGCAGCCGGTCGATGTGGGCGGCGACAAATTCCTGTACGTCGAGCGTCTCGTCCGCCACGAGCGGCGTAAGATCCATCGCCCACGTCATGGCGCCGGCCACATCCGTCGCGTGCGAGGTATGAAAGGTGGCATTCGCCGCGCGGCGGCCCAGCGCACCAAGATCGTAGCGTTTGCCGCCGCTGATTTGGGAATCGAAGACTTTTAGCAAATCGACCGCCAGCTGCGGCTCCGCACTGGTGTCCAACGCCACTTTGTCGGCCTCGACCAGCCAGTCGAGGTCACGCCACACTTCGCAGCCGAGCACGCGCCGCGGACGCCGCTCACGCGGCATCGCGCGCAGGGCCTTTAGAACGCGGAGGAAGACCGCGACATGGGTGTCGTGTTTGTCGGCGGGATTATGGAGATAAACGACCTCCGGCGCGCAGCCGTTAAAAATTGCCGCGAAATCGTCCATGAGGCCCGCGTGATCCGGCGTTTTCACCTCGGAGCTGGGATGCGCGAGCTGGAGTTGGAGATTGTAACGGCCGAGCGCGGCAGCCCGACGTTGCTCATCCCGGCGCACGGCGAGCATGTCGGCATCAGTCAACGCGGCATAGCGACCCGAGCGCGGGGAACCAGCACCGTTGGTGACCACTACGCCCGTGAAAAACTTATCCGTACGCCCAAAACACGCGGCGATCCCGTCGTGGGCCATGATCTCAATATCGTCCTGATGCGCACCGATGCAGAGGTGCGTGGTCCGCGCGAGCGCTCGCACCGGGTCGGTGCCGTCAGGCGTGAAAATATCGGCATCCGATCGGGCAAGTTTCATGACGGAAAAAGTTTAGCCGGATACGCGCCGCTTCGCACCAGTTCAGCCACGGCCGCCTGCACTCGCGGCTTGTCCTCCCGATAAGTGACTCCGAACCACGTGCCGACCGTGGGCAACACGCGGACGACAGCCTCGCCTTTGCCCATCATCGCCGCCACCGCCGCCGGCAAATAAAACTCCCCTTTCAAAGGATCGACGGCCGCTGCCGCCGGTACCGCCCCGCCCTGCGCTGGAAAATCCAGAAACGCCTGAAGTTGTTCATCGAGTGCGGGAAAGATTTCGGGCGTGAAACCCCAGCAGTTCATGGAAACCGTTTCGTCGCCGCCGAATTTTTGTCCGGGTCCGACATCGGTCGCATGCAGGCCGGTTTGTTCAACAATCGCGCGCAAATGGCCGGATGCGACGGTGCAAACCCCACGCGCCACCGCGCCGTTTTCGGAGAGGGTGCGATCGAGACGGAAACCCACCATCGCGAACTCTACCGGTGCCACGGCGCCGCGAGCCGGTGCCGTACCGCGCCCGGCTCCACCGAGAAAATTCGCGAGCTGAACAAAGGAGTTAGCCCCGTAGAAATCGTCGGCATTGATCACCGCGAAATTTTCCCGGATTACGCCGCGGGCGCACCACACCGCGTGCCCAGTACCCCATGGTTTTTCGCGGCCAAGCGGCGGTCGGCGGCCCGACGGCAGGGCGTCGAGCGATTGAAAAACGTAGTCAACGGCGATGCGACCGGCGTACTTCGCGCCAACCTGCTCGCGAAAGATGGCCTCAAAGTCGCGACGAATTACAAACACGACGCGCCCGAAGCCTGCGCGGACCGCGTCGAACACCGCATAATCGAGCACGGTTTCACCGCCGGGTCCGACCGGATCAATCTGCTTGAGCCCGCCATAACGCGAGCCCATGCCGGCCGCGAGTACGAGAAGCGTGGGTTGCATCAGAGCGAACAAAGTCGGCCCGATCCTCGGTCGGCGAGCCAAACTTGGCGAACCGGCGCGCGAGGGATAACGCGCGCTACCCCCTGGAGGGTTTTCGGCGTTACCCGCCGATGTAGCTCATCTCGATCTTCGGACGCGATTCGCCGGCGGCGAGCACGGAGGAACGCTCCTCGCTATACCGATCTTCGCGGCCGCGCCAGATGCGGCTGAGATAATTGGCGAGTTCCTCATCGCTAGCTCCGGCGCGCAGGCAGCCCAACACATCCCAGCCGAGCGTGGCGAAAAGACAGGTGAAGAGTTTCCCGTCAGCCGAGAGACGCGCGCGATGACAGTCGCGGCAAAACGGTTCCGTGACCGAGCTGATCAGGCCGATTTCTCCGCGCCCGTCAGCGTAACGGTAGCGCGCGGCTACTTCGCCGCGATACGCGGGACCGATGGGCTCAAGCGGCCAGCGGGCTTGGATGCGAGCGACGATTTCCCGGGCAGGCACGACGTGGTCGGCCTTCCAATGGTTCGTGTTGCCGACATCCATGAACTCGATGAACCGCAGCGCATGACCGCGCTCGCGAAAATAATCACACAGCGCGAGCAGCTCGCCATCGTTCACACCGCGCTGGACCACACAGTTGATTTTCACGGGCAGGCCGAGCGCGGCGGCCGCGTCGATCCCGCGCAGCACACGCGCAACGCTGAAGCCGAGACCGTTCATTTTTCCGGCGATGGCGTCGTCGAGGGAATCGACCGAAACGTTGACGCGATTAAGTCCGGCGTCGCGCAGAGCAGGTGCGAGTTTTTCGAGTAACCAGCCGTTGGTCGTGAGGGCAACATCGGGAATCGCGAGATCCTGTTTCAGCACGCGCACGAGGTCGGGTACGTCGGGTCGCAGGAGTGGTTCACCGCCGGTCAGCCGGATTTTTTCCACTCCGAGCGCTTTAAAAGCCCGCGCGATGCGGGTGAGTTCGCCGAGGGTCATCAGCTGCGGATCGCGCAGGAAAGCATGGCCGGGGCCGAACACTTCCTTCGGCATGCAATAGGGGCAGCGAAAATTGCAACGATCCGTCACCGAGATGCGAAGATCCCGGAGGGGACGCTGGAATTGATCGCGGGGACCGGACATGGGAAACGAAGAGGAGAAGCGCCCGGCACGACCGCGCAAGCGTCAAGATTTAAGCCGTTGCGGGCCGCCGGATATTTTCGAGCAGCGTCCCATGGCTTCGGACCAGACGGCGACGGCCCTTCCAAATTGGATCGAAAGAAGCTGGATTATTTCCCCCACCCAGGAGAACCGATCAGCGCCGTGATTTCGCTGACGAAAGATTGATGACCGGGATCGAGATCGGAGGTTCGCGATCAACCCGTGACGGCCTGAGCCCGGGGTTGCACCGCGGATGACGGCTGGTTTGCTGACGCGTTGGGAAAACCTTTATGCTCATCACGCCGGCCGAGGCCGAAAAACTTATTCGCGAAAACACCCGGTTGCTGCACCGCGAGGATTGTCCTCTGACGTCAGCGCACGGACGGGTTTTGCGCGCCGATTTGCGAGCCGACCGCGATCTGCCGCCGTTTGATCGCGTGACGATGGATGGATACGCGTTGCGGTCATCTTCGCTCGCGGCGGGGGTGCAGATGTTTCGCGTGGAAGGCGTGCAGGCGGCGGGCATGTTGCCGCGGGTATTGGGACTGGAGCCGGACACCTGTGTTGAAATCATGACTGGGTCCGCTTTGCCGACCGGCGCAGATTGCGTGGTGCCGTACGAGGAAACGACGCGGGCCGAGGGCGCCAATGGGGGAAATTCGCCCACCCTGATGAACGTCGGAAAAGCCGCGGGAAAATTTCAGCCGGGTCACGCCGTCCACCTGCGAGGGAGTGATCATCCGGCCGGCGCGTTAATCGTGCGCGGCGGCGTGCGACTCACGGGCCGTGAACTCGCGGTGGCGGCCGCCTGCGG
Organism: uncultured Opitutia bacterium; assembly: GCA_903919985.1. GTDB lineage: Bacteria > Verrucomicrobiota > Verrucomicrobiia > Opitutales > Opitutaceae > Tous-C4FEB. The sequence continues at coordinate 15,110 of CAIXKG010000030.1, forward strand.
TTACTCTTTCTTGACCGTCGCGCATTCCCCGAAAATCGCCATCGTGACGACCGGCGACGAACTGGTCGAAGTGGAAGCGGGCGTGGCGCCGCACCAGATCCGGCGCAGCAACGATCTCGCGTTGCGCGCGACGCTCGCCCTGGCCGGCTATCCGCGCGTGGACCGATTTCATGTGCGGGACGTGCGAGAGGAGATCGAACACCGGCTCTGGCACGTGCTCGCAGAATATGACGTGATGTTGGTCACCGGCGGAGTTTCGAAAGGAAAATTCGATTTCCTGCCCGACGAGCTTGCCCGCCAGGGCGTGCGGAAAATTTTCCACGGCGTGGCCCAGCGTCCAGGCAAGCCGTTTTGGTTTGGCATGAGCGCGCGTTCGACTCCCGTCTTTGCGCTGCCGGGGAATCCGGTGGCAGCGTATACCTGTCTCCATCGCTATGTGCTGCCAGCCCTTGCCCAGGCCAGCGGGATGACGCCGCCGCCGGCCCGGACCGCCGCACTGGCGACCGCCGTGAAGTTCGAGCCGAAACTGGCGGGCCTGCTGCCGGTGAAAATCCACAGCGGACCGCAGGCCGAAACGCTCGCGACGCCCGAGCTGGTCAATACTTCGGGGGATTTCGCCGGTTTGGTTGGCACCGATGGCTTCGTCGAACTGCCGGCCGAGCGGAACGAATTTCCCGCGGGCGAGGTGGTGCGATTCTGGCCGTGGGTGTGACGACTTTCCTTTAGCGGCGGCTTTACGCCGCCATTTTCGCGCGCCAGCTTTTCTCTTTCTGTATGCTCTCCCACCTCGATGCCAAAGGTCAGCCGGCGATGGTCAACGTCGGTCCAAAAACCGCCACGCGGCGCATCGCGACGGCGGGCGCGGTCGTGGTGTTGCCGCCCGCACTGGCCGCGTTGCTGCACGACGGCGATATCGCGACCAAGAAAGGCCCGGTTTTCCAAACGGCGATTCTAGCGGGGATCATGGGCGCGAAACGCACCAGCGAACTCATTCCCCTCTGCCATCCGCTGCCACTCGACGACTGCAAGATTGACTTGGAGTCGCGCGCCGCGGCCGCCGACGGCTCGGTCGAAGTGGCGATCCGCTGCCGCGCCGAAACGCACGCAAAGACCGGCGTTGAAATGGAAGCACTCACTGGAGCCACCATCGCGGCGCTGACGCTTTACGACATGGGGAAGGCGATTTCGCACGACATCGTGATCAAGGACATCCGCCTGCTGGAAAAAACCGGCGGCAAGAGCGACTATCACGCGCCGTAACGTGGGTCGTTGAAATAACCGGGGCGATTGAACCGCTAATGGGATTCGCCAACGGGCGAATCTACGAACACCCCTTCGGCTAATCGCCTACGGCCTTTGTGATTGGGGCTGGTGATCCCAGCCTGTTTTCTCCGTGGAGAAATCGTCCGCGATCAACGGATGCCACCCGCTCCCTGCGCCGGCGATCAGCCGTAGCCGCCGATCATAGATTTTCCCCATTGGGAAAATCCGATCAGCGGTTCCCCTCCCGTTTTTGGTTTTGCTTCGAGGACGCGCCCTTAACCAGTCCCGCGCGGGCTTTTTTCTTCGAAGCTTCAGCACGCACGAGTGAGCTGGCCTATCGCGAAATCCCCGGCATGAATGCCACAGGATTTTTACCCGCCGACCCGATGCCAACGATCACGATCCAGTACTTCGCCATTCTCCGCGAGCAACGCGGGATTGCGCAGGAAAAACTCACCACGCCGGCCACCACCCCAGGCGCGCTTTACGAGGAACTCCGCGCACGCCACGGTTTCACGCTGCCAGGCGATCGCGTCCGGGCGGCGGTGAATGATGAATTCGTGACTGCCACCGCCACGCTGCACGAAGGCGACCGCGTGGTGTTCATCCCCCCGGTCGCAGGCGGTTGAGTTTTCCCATCGATGGCGTCGACCTCCCCCAATTCCCCCAGTTTAAACGTCACCTATTAAGTGACATTCACTCTGACGAGCTCTCCAGTTTTCAAAAAATAGCCCCCACCATCCCGTGAGTTTTAGTTTTCTCCTTTCAACCACCGCACTCGATCCTGGGGCCTTGGCGCGGGGCTTGCCCGACGTGCGGGCGGGCGCGGGCGTGACGTTCGAGGGCTGGGTGCGCAATCATAACGACGGCCACCTCGTGCAGTCGCTCGACTATGAAGCCTACCCGCCGCTCGCGGAGAAGGAAGGCGCGCGCATTCTGGCCGAAGCGCGGGAGAAGTTTCCCGTTTTCGGCGCGGTCTGCGTGCACCGGGTGGGCGCACTCGCGTTGGGCGATCTCGCGGTGTGGGTCGGCGTCACGGCGGCGCATCGCGGTGCCGCCTTCGATGCGTGCCGCTACATTATCGACGAGGCCAAAGCCCGCGTGCCGATCTGGAAAAAAGAGCACTACGCCGACGGCGCCACCGTCTGGATCAACTGCGCCACACGCGGCGACCACGCGGGAGCCACGAACCCGCCGGCTTAGCGACCCGGCGGAAATTCATTTTTACCGCAGGAAACGGAGCCCATGACGCCGATCATGAGCCAGATCGCGCCGTTTTTTCCGCGCAAAGGCGCTCACGCGGACAAGCAGGCGCAGGAACCCAAGGGCGCGCCGTAGCCTGCAGTTTTAGGTTTGGAGTTCGGATAATGGAGTCGGAAATTGGGCTGACACCGGACTGAAACGGGTCCTTCAGACTAGGCCGAATGGTTTGCTAGCCCATCATGATCGATGGCGTGAGGATCGGCCCGCCGTTGATTTCTGACCTCGGCTAAAAACAGATTGGTTTTCCGGGGGGATGCTGCGTACCTTCCGTCACTTTTATGGCCAAAACGCACTCTGACATCGGACTCATCGGGCTCGCCGTGATGGGTCAAAACCTCGCGCTCAACATCGCCGATCACGGGTTCCGAATCTCGGTTTACAACCGCACTACGGAAAAAACCGACAAGTTCGTCGCCGAAAATCCTTCCACGCCGGGCGGCCTTTTTGGCGCGAAGACACTGCCCGAGTTCGTCCAGTCCCTGGCCAAGCCGCGCAAAATGGTGATCCTCGTGCAGGCCGGCAAGGCCACCGATGCGGTGATCGACGGCCTCGTGCCACTTCTAGAAAAGGGCGACATCATCATCGATGGCGGCAATGCCCTCTGGACCGATACCATTCGCCGCGAAAAAGTTCTCCGCGAAAAAGGCCTGCGCTTCATCGGCTCCGGCGTTTCCGGTGGCGAAGAAGGCGCGCGCTTTGGCCCGTCGCTCATGCCCGGCGGCGAGTTCGCCGCGTGGCTTCAGTTGAAGCCAATCTGGGAAGCGATTGCCGCGAAGGTCGATGCGAAGACCGGTAAACCCATCATGGGCGCCACGCCTGGCCATCCCGTCAGCGGCGGCGTGCCCTGCACCACTTACATCGGCGAAAATGGCGCCGGCCATTATGTGAAGATGGTTCACAACGGCATCGAATACGGCGACATGCAGATGATCTGTGAGGCCTACGCCTTGATGCAGGGTCTCCTCGGTCTAAAACCGGCGGAAATGGGCGCGATTTTCTCCGATTGGAACACCGGCATTCTCGATAGTTTCCTGATCGAGATCACAGCCGACATCCTCAAGCAGAAGGATCCGATGACGAAGAAAAAGGCGTTCGTGGACGTCGTGCTCGACACCGCCGGCCAGAAAGGCACGGGCAAATGGACCTCGACCAACGCGCTCGACATGGGCGTGCCGGCGCCAACCGTCGCCGAAGCGGTGTTCGCGCGTTGCATCAGTGCGATCAAGGACGAGCGCGTAGCCGCCTCAAAAATTCTCAAGGGCCCGAAGCGCAAATACCGCGGTTCAAAGAAAGCCCTCATCGCGGCGATCCACGACGCGTTGTACTGCTCAAAAATCTGTTCCTATGCGCAGGGTTTCCAGCTCATGCGCGCCGCGCAGACCGAGTTCAACTGGAAGCTTAATTTCGGCGAGATCGCACAAATTTTCCGCGGTGGCTGCATCATCCGCGCCGCATTCTTGCAAAAAATCACCGAGGCCTACGCGCGGAACCCGAACCTCGCAAATCTGCTGCTCGATCCTTACTTCAACAAGACCGTGAAGCAGGCGCAGGAAAACTGGCGTCATGTCGTGTCGCTCGCCGCCGAGTGTGGCGTGGCGTCCCCCACGTTTAGTTCGGCGCTCGCCTACTACGACAGCTACCGCTCGGCCCGTTTGCCCGCTAATCTGCTCCAGGCGCAGCGCGATTATTTCGGCGCCCACACGTACGAGCGCGTCGACCAGCCGCGCGGAAAATTCTTCCACATCGACTGGCCCGAAGCGTCACGCCCACAGATCGAAGCTTAAGCTAGCTTAAACCTCGCAGTCCGACTCGATCAAAATCCCCGGGAAATTTCCCGGGGATTTTTTTGCTTCTGTGCAATCGAGGCGAGCTGAAACGGATTCATCAAATGCGGTGTCGCTAACGCAGGAGCGGCGGCGTCTCCGCCCGCCGAAATGAGGACGCCAAACCCGGCTGGCAGGGTCGCCTGCCGCTACGCAAAACCGGCAGGGAAAAACTTAACCCGCTCTAATCCGCCGCCGCCTTCACCCGCGCTTTGGCCAAAATCCCGAGCAGCGCGGCAAAATCTTCATCGCGCGAACGGCTGTGAATGATGAAGTCGAACTTCTCGGCCTCGCGCAATTCGGCTTCCGCCGTCGCCATCCGCCGCGCAATCTCCTCCTCGCTGTCCTGACCGCGGCTACGGATACGTTCCACGAGTTGCGCGTGATCGAGCACGATGAAAACCGTGGACATCGTCCGCCGCAGCGCGGGTCGTGCGACGGCCGCCCGTCGCAGGCTCGCCACGCCCTGCACATCGAGATTGATCGCGAGACTTTGGCCCGCGGCGAGCGGCGCCAGCACGCTCGACGCCAGCGTGCCGTAACGCCGGTCGCCGTGGACCCACGCCCATTCTAAAAATTCTCCGGCCGCAATCTTCGCATCGAACTGGGCCGGCGTCAGAAAATGGTAATGACAGCCATCCACTTCGCCCGGCCGCGGCGCCCTCGTCGTGCTCGTGATCACCCGCGAAAATCCCGGCGCCTCGCCCACCAGCCGCTCGCACAACGTGCTCTTCCCCGAGCCCGCGGGCCCAGCGATTACCATCAACACCGCTGCGGGAGTTCCCTGATCCGGCTGTGACACGTGCTCGGTCATGACACCGCTCAATAAGTGAACGCCGTGCCGCAGAGTAGCAGACCGTACGCCGCCAGGATGCCGCCGGCGATTCGTGCACGACCCGGCCGAACCAACAGCCAGCCGATAAAATCGCGCAGACGGTACGGTTGCGCTCCAAGCCAGATCGCACCGGCGATCGCAATGTACACCAGTGCGACCATCAGCAGCCGCTGCGGCTTATCGTATTCCATGTACGCCGCATCGAGCAACGGCATCGCACCCAACAACACCAAAGCACACAGCCCGCGCACCGAGAGAAAATCCGGCACGCACTTGAAAGCCAGCACGGCGACCATCGCAAAACCGATGAACAAATACGTCCGATACTCTCCAAAGTCCGCCATGGAAAGGTGCCAGATGTTATAAAGGAACCACGCCGCGCCGGCCCCGAAAAAAACGCCGGCCGCCGGCATCGAGCGCGGAAAAGCCTTCAGGGCCGAGCTCACCATCGAGCCCCCGAGTGCGAGCGGCACGCCGAGCGCGAGCAGAATCAGGCCGGGGATGAGCGTGGCGAGCGTGAGGGTCATGTTTGAAAATCGTCGCGGTGCTCCCGATCAAACCTCCACGCCGCTGAGCGCCAGCTCGCCGTACAGCGTGCTCACGGTCGCCCGGTCGATCTTCAACGGCACGAGCTGACCGATCAGCCGCGGGCTCGCGTCGAACACGCAAACGCGGTTGCCCCGCGTGCGGCCGGTAAAGCGGCGGCCGGTTTTATCCGGTCCTTCGACCAACACTTCTTCGACCGTGCCAATCAGCGTCGCCGTGCGGCGCAGTGAGTTTTGCTGCAACACGCCGAGCAGCGTCGCGTTGCGCGCTTCTTTTACTTCGTCCGGAATTTGATCGCCCAGTATCGCCGCCGGCGTGCCCGTCCGAATCGAATATTTGAAAATATAGGCCATGTCGTAGTCCGCCCGCTCGAAAAGATCACGCGTCTCGGCGAAATCCTCCTCGGTTTCACCCGGGAATCCCACAATCACATCCGTCGAAAAATACATATCGGGGCGCACCGCCCGCAACGATTCGACAATCTCGAAGTAACGCTCGCGCGTGTACGGCCGGTTCATCGCGCGCAGCATCCGGTTGCTGCCCGACTGCATCGGCAGATGCACGTAACCGCAAAGCTTGGGGAGCCGGCCATACGCCTCGACCAGATCCTGTTTAAAACCGCGCGGATGCGGTGACGTGAAACGGATCCGCTCAATCCCGTCGATCGCATGAACGCGCTCCAGGAGCTGCACAAACGGCGAAATCCCGCCCGTGTGCGTGTAGTCGCGCCGCCCATAACTCGTCACGATTTGCCCGAGCAAGGTCACCTCGCGTACGCCACGGGCCGCGAGCGACCGGCACTCCGCCACGATGTCGTCCATCGGACGCGAGCGTTCGTCGCCCCGCGTTTTCGGCACGATGCAGAACGAGCAGTCCATGTTGCAGCCCTGCTGAATGGAAACGAAGGCGCTCACTTGCGGCGGGATGTCCACGCCCTCGACCCCATCAGCCGTCAAATTTTCTACGTCCTGCGCTAGCACGTGATCGCGAATCGTATTTTGCGAACCCGCTTCCTCCGCAATGTCCACAATGCTTGTCGCCAATGGCACGCCCGCCGCCCGCGCCGCCCGGATGTTTTCCAAATACTCCGGCACCTGGTGAAATTTCTGCGTGCCGACAATCAGGTCGAGATCAGGCAGTTTATCCAGAAGTTCGGCCCCACGGTTTTGCGCCATGCAGCCGAGAATCCCGATGACGAACTCCGGCTGCCGTTTTTTTCGGTGCAACAGGTACGAAGCCTTGCCGATCGCTTTCTGTTCCGCCGCGTCGCGCACGCTGCAGGTGTTAAGCAGCAGGACATCGCAATCGTCCTCGCTCGCCACGATCCGGTAGCCCCGCGCGCGCAGCATCGCCGCGACCGCCTCGCTGTCGCGCTCGTTCATCTGGCACCCGTAGGTTTTGATATGGACCCGGTTCATCCGCAGAACCGGTTTAAGTAAACGCCCCGTCCGGAGGGTCAAACGGGAAACGGCTCGGAAGGGTGGCCGGAGTAAAGCGAGGCTCTGCCCGGCGGACCGGATTTCTTCCTATGCAACGGCGCCTGCGAGCTTGCCGCCACGAAAAGGGGTTCTGACGTTTGTCGCATGCGGCTCTGTTTCCTTCAATGGTTAGGCCTAATTTGGTTTCAAATGCTGGCGCTCTCGGCGGTCGAACCCGATGCGATCGTCGTCATCGTCGGCGATCAACACTCCGCCTACGAGCGCACGGCCCAATTCGTCGCGCACGTCGACCGGCTCCACGCCGCGCACCCGGGTGTGCCACTCGCGGTGCTCATCGACGGGGACTCTTTGGAATATGGCAACGTCGTCGCCCGCCGCAGCGCCGGCGCGATCGATTTTGCGATGTTCGCCGCGCTCGCCCAACGCGCGCCCACCATTCTCAACCTCGGCAATCACGAGCCTGAATTCTACGCCGTAGACGACACCGTCGCGCGCATCCAGGCCACCGGCGTCACCGTCATCAGCAACCTCGTCGATCGCGCCACGCAGGCGCCGTTCGCACCCGCCTCGACCCGGCTGCTTCTGGGCGCGCGCGAAGCGGTGGTCGTGGGACTCGCAACCGATCACCTCAACACCTACCGGGCCGCTGTTCGTCCCTCGCTCGATGTGAGCGATCCCCTCGCTTGGGCACAGAAAAATTTTCCTGCACTGCTCAAGACTGCGCCCCTGGCCATCGTTCTGACTCACACCGGCGTGCAAACCGACCGCGCACTGCTCCCGCTGATTCCCGACGGAACGCTCTTCGCGGGCGCGCACAATCACCTCCGCTTTGTCCATCACACGGGCCGCACCGTTTACTTCCAGTCTGGCTCGTGGAACGAATCTTTTTCCCTCGCTATGCTCCACGCCACCGATGCCGGGCCGCGCTGGGAGGTTGAACAAATTCCGATCGCGCTCACCGATCCCGCCGATCCCGCACTCGCCGCGCTGATCCGGGAAACCAACGCAAAATATCTCACCGCCGACGACCTGGTAGTTGTCGGCCATACCGCCAAAGCGCTTTCACCGATCGAAGCGGCGCGCTGGGTCGCCGCCCAAGTCCGTACGGGCGCGGGTGTCGACGCCGCGGCCATCGGCAATACCACCTTCGGCGCCGGCTTGCCCGAGGGGGAAGTCACGCGCGTCGCGTTCGATGCCTGCGTGCGTTTTGAAGGCACGATCTGTATCGCGGAAGTCACCGGAGCCCAACTCGCCGCCATCCTCGCAACGGCCAATCAAGGTCCCGAGACCCCATTCGCCGAACGCCACGGCGAATATCTGGCCGCTGCCGGTCCGGCCACCATCGATCCGGCGCGCACCTACCGCCTCGCCACAACCGACTTCGTGGCCAACAACCCCAAGAGTTACGACCTCTCGCCGCAGATTATTTTTCAGACGCAGCCCGCGCTGAAGCTCAAGGCGCTCGTCGCTGCGGCCCTCTCCACTCCACCTCGCTGACGCACCCGCGACGCGTCTGGCGCTGGCCGAAAATTGTGCCAACGTTTCGTCCATGTTCGCCGCCTCGCGATTTTACGTCCGCGCCCTCGCCGGCTTGAGCGCGCTGATGACCTTCTCGTTCGCCGCGGACTCAACGCCGGGCCCCGCACCTGCTTCGGCCACGCCCTCCGCGCCCTCGACCGACGACCTTTTCGCCCTCGGCCAGCAACTCTTCGAGCAATTCGCCCCGGCGGAAATCAAGGCGCAGTACGAGTTTCCGTCGAAGTCGCACTGGGACGAATTCGCCACGCGGCTCCAACGCGCCCTCGAAGGCGACGACCTGCGCGCTCTCACCGCGTATGCGCCCGAAGGTCGCGCCGCACTGACGGCACTTCGTCTTTTTCCTGAGTACGACGACTATGCCGACTGGCTCGCCGCGCGCCTCGACGAAATCGAAGCCGCTGGACCGCTGACCACGCCTTCGACCACCCCGCTACCGCCCCGCGCGCTACCGCGGCCACCCATCGAAAACCAAAAATCGGAAATCGGAAATTCTCCCGCCGTTCCCTATTACGATCTCTGGCTCGCTCGAGCCCGCGGTCGTCCATCGCCCGCGGCCGCGGCTGCGTTGATGCCCCGCCTGCGCGCCGCGTTCACCGCGGAACGCGTGCCCGCCGAACTCGCCTGGCTCGCCGAGGCCGAGTCGATGATGAATCCCTCTGCTCGCAGTCCGACCGGCGCGCGCGGACTTTTTCAACTCATGCCGGACACCGCCAAGGAACAGGGCCTCGGCACGTTTCTGCCGGACGAACGCACCGATCCCGATAAGTCCGCCCGTGCCGCCGCTCGTTTACTCCGCGGCCACTACGAAAAATTCGGCAGCTGGCCCCTCGCCCTCGCGGCCTACAATGCCGGTTCCGGCCGCGTGGCGCGTCTCCTTGAAAAATCTCCGACGAAAACCTACGCCAGCATCGCGTCTTCGCTCCCCGCGGAAACCCGCTTGTACGTTCCCAAGGTTTGCGCGCTCATCGCGACCCGCGCCGGCGTCGCCCCCGAAGCCATTCTCCCGCCGCGATCGTAGCTGATTTTTTCGCCACCCACCCACCGCGGGGCGAAAATATTTACCGTCACGATGGACGTTGTCATCGTCGCCTTTGGCCAGAAATCTCGCCACGCGATGCACGTTCCACCACCTCGTCCGACGTTTCGTTTTCGCTTTGATTACCTGCTCGCGCTCAGCCGGTGTTTTTTCAATCCGCTCACGGGGTCCCTGCTCCCAACTATGCCGGGCGTTAACCGGCGACGGCCAAAGGGGAGCGAAATTGGAGGCGATGGGCTTTTCCCCAACCTTTAATTCCATCTCCATGACTGCTTCGTCCCCTCACGCTGCCGTTGGCGCCCGCGCTGCCTTTCCTTGGGTCACGCTCGTGGTCGCGCTGTTCGCCGTTGGCGTCGCCGTCTGGCCCGGTAACACGAGCGCTCTGGAGTATGAGCGGGATGCTGTTCGCCACGGCGAGTGGTGGCGCCTCTGGACCAGCCATTTCGTTCATTTTGGGGCGAGCCACCTCATTTGGAATCTGGCCGTTCTCATTCCCGCCGCCGCGTGGTCCGAACGTCTCTCCCCGCAACGCGCCCGGCTGCTGTTGTTACTCGGGCCCGGTTTCATCGGCGGGGCTTTATACATCCTCGATCCTGCGCTGCAGCGTTACGCGGGCCTTTCCGGCGTCGCTGCCGCGCTGCTGGCTTTTCTGGCGCTGACCCAGCTTTCCCGCGGGACGTCAGACCGCTGGTTCTGGGCCGCCGTGTTGCTGTTGCTCGCCGTGAAAGTGATCGCCGAATTCCTGGCGGAGCGGCCGCTCTTCGCTCGCTTCGTTGAACCCGGGGCCTATCCGGTGCCGCTGGCGCACCTCGTTGGAATTATGGCTGCGGGCGCCGCGCACACCTTCGGCCGCCGAATTCAGAACCGGGCCCGATAAACCGGACCCGTCGCTCACGACGAAAAAAATTCCCATGGGCGGTCTGAAACCGTTTGCTCGATCCCATGGGATTTTTCGACCGTCTTGCCGCCAAAAAAAATTCGCCTTCCTCCGTCCCCCAGCCGGTCGCGACTGAAACGTCCGCGACTAATCCGATCCGGCCGCGCCTCGACGCGGCTCGCGCCCACCTCGACGTCAAGGATCTGCCCGCGGCACTCACGATCTACGAAGAAGTACTCGCCCACTCGGGCGATCGCGCGGATGTGCTTGTCACGATTTCGGGCGACCTCGGTTCCACCGGCCACCTCGCACCGATCATAGATTTAATCGCGCCGCGCTACGATGGGCAGCGCCACGGACCCGCGACCGGTCTTAATCTCCTTCAAGCGTACTTGGCCCTGCGCAACCCCGACTCCGCGCAGCACGTGCTGGATATTTTGTTTTCCCTCAACCGGCCCGAACTGGAGGAACGCCTCCACGGATTTTCCAACGCCATCGCCGATCTCATCGTGCAGGGCGCCGAGCCACTGCCCCAGGCGGGCGATCCCGCGAACGAGGGCACAACCGCCGCGGTGCCGAAAATCTCCCTCGCGAGCATTACAAAGCCGATTTGGTTCTACGGGCTGGAGCCACTGGCAGACCAAATCTTGCCGTTGAAGAGCGAGCGCTTACGTCGCGTCGCGTTCGCCCAACTCGCGCTGCCAGGCGCGTATCCCGATCTCATCGCCGCGATGGCCAAGCCCGAGGACGAACTCGGACGTCTGTCCCGCGCAATTCCGATGTGGTTGTCCGAGACGTTTTATTTCTCGCCGCACTATGAGCCCGCCGCGGCCGTTGGCCTGCTGACCCCACCGGGCGGCGGTGCGAGCCAACCGGTGATTTTTTCGGCGGAGTGGACCATGGAAAATCTCCGTCAACTGGTCGACACCAGCACGGGCGGTTTGGATTATATTTTTACGGGGGCGCTGCGCCAAAAAGGCGGAGACTACGAGCTTTTGATCCGCGTCTGGGAGGTGAAGAAATTCCGCGAGCGCAAACAGTTCCTCGTGCGGTGGAACCCCGTGACCATGGACGCCGAGCTCAAGGGACTGCATCAGCAGCTCCGCAAGTTCATGGAGTGGTCGCCCGAAAAATCTGGGCTGGCTTATGCCGAGCCGGCCTCGCCTCGCGTCTGGCTCGACGCTCTCGGCGCTTCGCTGGGCCTGTTCCTCGCCGATAAAAAACTGATCGCCGCTGCCGTACTTCCGCCGCTGGCGCCGAGCTTCGATCAACTAGCCCTGCAGACAGAAAATTCTGTCTCGGCCTCGCTGGCCTGGCTCACGCTGCAATCTCGCGCCGCAAGTCTCGGCCTCGCGGGGGCGTCGAGAGAACCCACGCTATCGGCGGATCCGCTGGTGGCATCCGGCCGGGAAACGCTTGCGCTGTAGACCCGACCGCCGCCGATTTCCGAATTAGCGCGGCCGCGGCTTTGATCAATCCAGCGGCGCTGGAAGCAGAAATCCCTCTCGACCATACGAGCGGCCGCTTTCGCCGGCTGCGCGCCTATCGGCGCAATGCCGTGGCCGTCAGAGGAGACAAAATTTTGTGCCTCTTCGTGGCCAAAAATCCAACGATTTGATTCCTTTCAGCGGGACTCCGCTACGGCCAGCTGCCCACAACCTGCGGCAATATCGATGCCCCGGCGTTGTCGCACGGTGCTCGGGATCTTGAATTCTTCGGCGAGAATTTTCTGAAACCGTTTCGCCGCTTCACTCCGCGCGGGTTCGCCGTCGTAGCCCGTGGTGGGATTCAGCGGGATCAAATTCACCTGCGCCGGCAAGCCACGCAAAAGCTGTCCGACCGACCGCGCCTGATCGACGGAATCGTTTTTTCCTTCGATCAGCGTCCACTCGTAGAAAATCCGGCGGCGCATCGTTTCGCTATACGTTCGACAAGCCGCCATCAGTTCGTCGAGCGGCCATTTCTTTGCGGCCGGCACCAGCGCGGCGCGTTCGGCTTGCGTCGCCGCGTGCAGTGAAACCGCGAGAAAGATCGGACGTTTCTCCGCGGCCAGACGCAAAATCCCCGGCACCACGCCCACGGTGCTGAGCGTGATGCGCTCCGCCCCGAGCGCGAGGCCAGCCCCATCGCGCATGATATCCACCGCCTGCATCACGGCCTCATAATTGTGCAACGGCTCGCCCATCCCCATCAGCACAAGATTGCGCAGGCGTTCCGGCGGCGCTTTCTTCGAGGGAATGTCACCTATTAAGTGACATGTGGGCCGGGCGCGTAGCGCGCGGGCTACGTGCACCGCCTGCGCAACGATTTCACCGGGCGTGAGGTGCCGGGTGTAGCCCATCTGGCCGGTGGCGCAAAAAACGCAGCCCATTGCACAGCCGACCTGACTCGATACGCATGCGGTCACGCGGCCGGTATAGCGCATGAGTACGGTCTCGATCCTTTCGGCGTCGGCGAGACCGAGCAGATATTTGCGCGTGAACCCGTCAGCTGAATCGGTCGCAAGCGCCGTCGTCAAAACGCCGATACTCGCCTCCGCTTTGAGCCGGTCGCGAACCTTGGCCGGCAACTCCGGCATGACGTCGAACGACTCGGCCAACTCCAGGTAGAGATAATTCCACAACCGGCCCGCGTGCACGGGCGAAAATTCCCAGCGCACCAATTGCGCCCGCAGTTGTTCGCGGGTGAGATCGTAGAGGTTGATCAGGCGGGCAGACATCGCACCTGAAGGAATCCATCGAGCGCGTCGGAGCAAGCTCCCGGGATGACCGCCGCGGCGGGGAGTTACGAAATTGGGAGCGACGCCAAAGCCGCCGCGATCGGCGTGATCTGCCGTTTCCGGTCCAGGAAATGACTGACCTCGGTGAAGCCAATTTCTTGCAGCGTCCGCAGCGCGTTCACGTACCCGTCGGCGACTCGCGTCGGCCGGTGGGCGTCGGCGCCGATCACGATGGGAATGCCACGGGCTTGGATCATCGCGAGCATCGCGCGACCTGGATTCAATTCGGGCAGCGCCTTGTTCACCCCGGAAGTATTAAGTTCCATCGCTACGCCGGTCGCCGCAATTCGGTCGAGCGCTCGCTCGATGTAAGGCCGGACGCGCGCGAAATTCCAATCGGCCGGCGCCTCGTTTTTCACGAGGTCGGGATGGGCAATTGTATCGTAAAGTTTCGTTTCCGCCGATCGCGCAAGATGCTCGAAATACAATTGCTGATAGGCCACAGCGTCGCCGGTGAAATAACGCGCGCGATAATCGGAAATCTGCGGATGCACGGAGCCCAGCACATGATGCAGCGGCACCCGGGCGTGCAGTTGCTCCAGCCACGATTCCACGCCCGGATAATAATCGCTCTCCAGTCCGAGTCGCACATCGAGCCGCCCGGCAAAATCAGCGCGCGTCTGCGCGATCATGGCGACGTAGTGGTCGTATTCCCCGGGCGCCATCCGCACGCCGGAGGAAAATCCGTCGGGGAGCGGACAATGATCCGTGAAAATAATCCCCTTCAACCCGCGAGCGATGGCTTCGGCCGCGTACTCCGCCGGTTCACCGCGCGCATGTTTGCACAGCGGGGTGTGGCAGTGGGATTCGTAGAGGAGTGGCGTGGGCACGGACGTTTGAATTTAAAAATTGGAGTGGATTTTGATTAACCCACCCGTGCGAGTCGGCTCCCAGAGAAAGCGACGCCGAACCGGCGTGTTAGGGATACGCGCTCCACCCCTCAAAAGAACGTGTAGTACTTTCCTTCACCGAGCCGGCGGATCAGCAGCGCGAGTTCCATCGCGTGGTAATCGCCCCACATCGACGACTCGCCGCACGGCACTTTCCGGCCTTTCGGGATGTGGTCCCAGCCGTTCGGGCGGTGGTAGACGCTGTGTAACAAAAGGCCCTGGTGCTTTTTGTCGGTCGATAAATACGGCTCATCGAAGAGCGTGTCGGCAATCGTCAGGCCCGCCTGAAAATATTTTTTGCCCGCGGCCTTTTCTCCGTTCGTCTCGAGCCAGCGGCCGAGACGCAGGAAACCTTGCGCGGCGATCGCGGCGGCGGAGCTATCAACCGGCTCATGCGCGTTGAAAGGATCGGCCGCGCGTTTCGTGAAATCGCCCAGCCGGTGGGTGTTCAACGCGGTGCTGTCCCAGTACGGCACACCGTCTTTGGCCGAGTAGCCGTCGATGTAATAGTCGCTGGTCGCGCGCGCGGTTTCGAGGAAGAGATCCGTGACCGCGCGACGGCCGCCGACGGCGTCGAGGTCTGAGCCTTTGACCGTATCGAGAAACTCCAGCTGCTCGGCGTAGCCACAGATGATCCAAGCGGCGCCCCGGGTCCAGGTGGTGAACGGCGAGTAGCCCTGCTGCGAACTCGGGCAGCGGAACTGGCCGTCGTTGCGGTTGAAAACACTCTCATGGGCCACCCGACCGCGCACATCGTAGCTGTCGCGGCCCTGGCCGAAGAACACGTTGAAGCGGGCCGTGGTCGCCGCGTGTTCGATCGCGCGGTGCAGGAGATTCGTCGGCTTGTCGCCCTCACCCATCAGCGCGTGCCCGAGCTGATGCGCCACCACGAGCGAACGCATCGAACGAATCGTGTCGGCGAAAAGCGACTGCGGCCCATTGAACGAATAAACGTAACCGGACGGGGCGACGCCCGCGGCACCGGGAATGGGCGACCATGCCTTTTTGTAGGCGGTGGGCACATAGCGGGCGGCCTGCACCGCGCCGGAGGCTTTGAGTGCGATTTCGGTGTAATTGAGTTCAGCCTGGTTGAAGCGCGTCTTGCCCTCGAGCATCAGCCGGCGCTGGTTGCCGTAGGTCGAAACGTTGTTGAAGCCGTGATCATGGACTCCGACGTGCGAGACATGCGAAGCCATATGCCGCACTGTTTTCACGCGGCCGCGCTCGAGCATCGCGGTGTCGCCGGTGGCGTCGAAGTGCAGAAACGCCATGCCGAACTGGAAGCCCTGGGTCCACTCGGTCCAGCCGCGCGAGGTGTATTTCCCCTGCACCGTAAACACCGGGGTGCCTTTGACCGGATCCCACGCGGCGTCGATGGCGCGAATTTTTTCGCCGGCGAGCTCGAACACGCGGGCAGTTTTCCGGGCCAGTTTGGCGGGAGTGAGAGCGACGTTGATCTTCATGGTGAGTTAAGAGCGCGAGCGGTCACGTTGCCGCGTCGAACAAGGCGAAACAAGGGCGAAAACCCGGTGCCCCGCGCGGGCCGATTCGCCACGCTTGCGACATCCGCTCGGTCGCGATGTGGGTGCGATGCCTTCACCCCGCAAAACATTATATGGGAGCACCGCCGCCCCTGGTTTTCTTTTCCGACGCCGGCGAAAGCGCCGCATTACGCGGAAAAATACCATGAGCGCGCCGCGGGTGGCACTTGCAGCTCCGCAAGCTGGGCGGCCACGGTTTGCGGGCGCGTTTTCAGCTTTCCCATGAGAGGTGCGAGATCGAGCGCGAGACACGCCTGACGTCCGCGCGCGATCTCCGGGCGTTCGGCGCGACTAACCGAGATGATGGGTGCGCGTTCAGGCGGAAGTTTGAAATGCTCGCGTACCGCGAGACCGAGGGCAAAGCGCGACACCAATTCTGAGCCAGCCCAATGAAACACGCCACAAAGGTCGCGTCGTTCACACAGTTCGAGCAGCACCTCCGCCAGATTTTCACCCGTGCACGGCTGGCGAAACTCGTCCGCGTAAAGTTGGACCGCCTTGCCCGCGCCCCAGTCGTTGAACAGGCGCTCGTGCATGCTGCGACGTCCGCCGGGGCTGTTGCCCATGAGTAACGGCGCCCGCACCGTCGCCGCGAACTCCGGCGCGGCCGCGTGCACCGCTTGCTCGCTCTCCAATTTCTGGCGGCCATAGAGATTGATCGGCCCGGTCGCGCTGTCGGTGCGATACGGTGCGATGAGCGCTCCATCGAACACCTGCTCCGAGGAAATATGCACGCAGCGGGCACTCACGTGATGCGCCAGGCGCGCAAGAGTTGCCGGCAGCGCGACGTTGAGGGCTTGCGCCCGCGCCGGATCGGCGTCGACCGCGGCAGGTTCTGAAATCGCGGCACAATTGACGATCGCCTCGGGAAACGCGTCGAGCACCGCGCTGGTCAGCGCTGTTTCATCGGCGAGATCAAAGGTCCGCCGTTCCGCCACGCCCGGCAAATCGCCGGTAAAACGGCCCACAATTCCCACCACGCGATGGCCCCGCCGCTCGGCCGCGCGAGCAAAGGCCGCGCCGACGAGACCCGAGGCGCCGGTCAGGAAAATCTTCATGCCACGGGGCGAAGGGGTGGCAGCATCTCAGGCGCCGAACAGTTCCGGTGCGAGTTGCCAGCGAACCGTCCACTGCGTGCCACGCAACTCTAGCGCGAGCAGCGAACATTTCTTCAACTTGAAAATCACCCGACCCGGCACGCCGGTGACCAGCAGCGAGGCAAGGGCGCTCAAGTGCGGCTCGTGCCCAACGATGGCAATGGCGTGGCGCGCGCCGCGCAGCCGGGTCGCGGTGGGCCGCGGGTTGGCCTCGGGTACGAGCCCGGCGATTTCGTGAATGGACGCGGAAAGCGAAAGTTGTTTCGCCAGCAAGCGCGCGGTCTGACGCGAGCGGGTCAGCGGGCTATGCCAGATTTCATCCGGCTGAAAGGCGGTGGTCGCGGACAAGCCTTTGACCAAGCGCCGGATTTGATCACGACCTTTTGGGCTGAGCGGCCGCTCCGCATCTTCTGCCGCGGCGTGGGCGTGGGCGTGACGAATCAAATAGAGATACATAGTCCGCAACGCAGAGTTTTCACGTGACGAGGCGCTTGCGGGCGGTTTTCAGCTGAGCGCCGAGCGCGAAAGGATTCGGCAAACACCGCATGTGATGCGACTGCAGCCGCTCGAAGGGGTGCGTGGTTTCTTCCTGGCCGATGTCGAGCAAGCGGAGCTTGGGTTGCTTTTTTCTTCACGCGGCGAAGTTGGCCGAAATCAAGGAGCGAGGCGCTCGACCGACCAGCCGCCATCTTTTTCGCGGCGATAACGGAGGCGATCATGCAGCCGGCTTCGCCGGCCTTGCCAGAACTCGATCGTTTCGGGAGCCACGCGATAGCCACCCCAATTCGACGGCAACGGGACTTCCGCACCCGCATATTTTTTCTCCAACACCTGCAGGCTGTCCTCGAGCACTTTGCGCCCAGAGATGATCGAGCTCTGTTGCGAAACCCACGCGCCCAACTGACTCGCGCGCGGCCGTGAGTGAAAATACGTCTCGCTTTCCTCCCGCGTGACACGCGTCACCGGGCCTTCGACGATCACCTGCCTCTCCATCGCGAGCCAGGGAAACAACAACGCGGCGCGGCCATTGGCGGCGAGTTCGCGGCCTTTCCGGCTCTCATAATTCGAGAAGAACGTAAATCCGCGGCCATCCAAACCCTTGAGCAACACGATCCGGACCGACGGCTGGCCCCGGTTATCCGCCGTCGAAAGCGTCATGGCGTTGGGTTCAACCAGCTTGGCTGCTTCCGCTTCCTGAAACCATTTTTCAAATTGGCGGAAGGGATCTTTCGCGAGGTCTTTTTCGGTGAGACCCGCGAGGGAATAATCTTTGCGAAGGTCGGCCAAGCTCATCGTTAGTCGCGACGTTGGGAAGCGGCGGGGCAGCTGTCAAAAATCATCGCGTCAGGGCTGCGATCGATGCGCTGTGCACCCCAAATTCGCGCTGAAGATCGACCCGACTGCCAAGTTCGAAATCGTCCGTGGTCCAAGCCGGGCACGTCGTTGTGCCCATGAGCGACCAGCCGCGAAACCCATTCGGAACCAACCGTGCACCTTGCCAGACGCCGGCGGGTACCAGCAGTTGCGGCGTATGTCCGGCCAAAAGATCCGATCCCATCACGGTCGAAATTCCGACGCGGCGCGCGGGGTCGAGCTGGAGGTGCTCGACGGGATCGCCCGCGTAGAAATGCCAGACTTCGGCCATCCGCAGCCGATGCAGCGCGGAAAAATCCGCCGGCGTCATCAGAAAATAAATCGCGCCACCGGCGGCCCGGCCGTCGGGCAACACGTCGGCACTGCGCCACGTTTGACGGAAGAATCCGCCTTCCTGGGCCAGGGGTGTAAGTTGGAGTCGGGCAATAATAGCGGCGGCCTCTGGATTCACGCCGCGGAGACTTGCTCACAGAACCCGCGAAATACACGGAAAAACCAGAAATCCTCCGGAAAATTTCCGTGTATTCCGTGAGTTCCATGAGCAAATAGTCCGATGCTTTTGGAATGGTGGAGCTACCCTTTGCTGTTCGCGGTCGCGCTGGTGGCAGGCCTGGTCGACGCCGTGGCAGGCGGAGGGGGCTTGATCACACTGCCCGCGTTGCTGACCGTAGGATTCCCACCGCCGCTAGCGCTGGGCACCAATAAGCTGCAGTCGGTTTTCGGCAGCAGCATGGCGACGTGGCACTACTCGCGCAGTGGGGTGATCGATTGGCGGGCTTGCCGTTTTGGCATCGCGATGACCTTCATCGGGGCGCTGGCGGGGGCGTGGACGGTGCAGCGCATCGATGCGGGCATCCTCACCTGGTTTATCCCCTGGCTGCTCGGGGCGATTTTGATTTATACCATCGTGCGGCCGGAACTTGGACGGGATAAACATCCAGCCCGTCTCGCGCCCGGAGTTTTTTTCGTCGCCGCCGGATTAGGCCTCGGCTTCTACGATGGTTTTTTTGGGCCGGGCACCGGCTCGTTTTGGACGATCGCACTCGTGCTGCTGCTCGGGCAGGATTTCCTAGCCGCGACTGGCCACACCAAAGTGCTGAACGTCACCAGCAATTTCGCCTCGCTGCTTATTTTCATCTCGGCCGATCACGTTGCATGGCGGGTCGGGGGCGTAATGGCGGTCGGGCAAATCGCCGGTGCGCGCATCGGAGCTGGGCTGGTGGTCAAAAAAGGCGCTCGCTTCATTCGCCCGGTATTTCTGACCATGGTCGCGCTGACGATCGCGCGGCTAGCCTATGTGGCCCTGACGCGTTCGCATTGAGGCTCCGTTCACCATGCCATTGTCTCCCGCTGATTTTATCGACCGTCATGCCGGCGTACTGCTGGGCGACCTCACCCAGCTCGTGAACATATCGACGGTGAATCCGCCGGGCGAAAATTACGACGCAATCACGGGGTTGCTGACGGCAAAACTGACCGCGCTCGGCCTCACCGCGAAGCGCTACGCGATTCCGCCGGCCTTGCTCAAGAAAAGCCTGCCGCCCGCACAGTACCGTTTCCCCCGGTACAACGTCCTCGGCAAACTCGCTTCGCCCGGCGCCAAGAAAACCCTCCATTTCAACGCCCACTACGATGTGGTGCCGGTTTCGGGCCGTTGGCGTCACGGCAGTCCCTTCAGTGGCATCGTTGATCGCGGCTGGATTTATGGCCGCGGGACGGCCGACATGAAGGGCTCCATCGCGTGCCTGTTGATGGCTTTGCGGGCGTTGCAGGCCACGGGCACCGCGCGGCCGATGAATGTCGAAGTCTCTTTCACGGCCGACGAGGAAACCGACTCGGTGCTCGGCACTGGGTGGCTGGTCGATCACGCACCGATTCGACCCGACTACGCGGTCGTGATGGAAGGCGGCGAAGGCCCGGCGGTGTGTTGCGGACACAACGGCGTCGTGTGGCTGGAAGTTACTGTGCAGGGTCGCGCGGCGCATGGCTCGATACCCGAAAAGGGCATTAACGCCCTCGAGAAAATGTCGGCGCTCGTGCTGGCGTTGGACGACTACAAACGGCAGCTCGCGCGGCGGAAGTTCAAGACGCCGGAAGGCCGGGTCATGGTCCCCACGATGAATATAGGTGGCGTTTTCGGCTGCGGCGAAGGCGCGAAGATCAACACCGTCCCCGGCACGGCGACCTTCACGATTGATCGTCGTGTGCTGGCGGTGGAAAACCACGCAACAGCCGAACGCGAACTCCGCGCCGCGCTCGCCGCGGCGGCGAAAAAGATTCCGCAATGCCGGATCAGTATCGCAAAAATTTCGGAAAACTTCGCGTGTTTTTCTCCACCCACACAGCCATTTTTCAAGGCGATGGGCGCGATCGTCGCCCGCGTGCGCCGGGCTCCCTCGGTCTTCAATGTCTCGAGCGGCTTCAACGACATGCATTTTTTCGCGAGCCACTTGAAAATTCCGACGCTCGGTTACGGACCCGTGGGTGAGGATTATCACGCAATCGACGAACGCGCTTCAGTGAAAGAGCTGGCTGCCACCGCCAAAATTTACGCGGAATTGATGACGAGCTTTTCGGGCTAATAAGGCGTTGGAAAAGGTCTGATGGGTTATCCTCAACCCGACCCACCTTAAGATCGAAATCACCTACTCCATCACCGTGCACAGATTCTCCATTTTGATCGATTTTTTCCCCGCGACGTCGAACCAGGAGACCAAAAAATCCGTCATCGCGGGATCATTCTCGCAACGGCTCGCCGCCTAGATCCTTGATCTTCGCATGAGACTCGCCGTTTTGCCCAGCCGTCGCGCCAGCGCCGCCGAAAACATGGCGATCGATTTTTTGATGCTGCAACGTTACCCGGATTCCGGCGTCGCCCGGTTTCGCCACTACGGCTGGCACCGACCGGCGTGGACCTTTGGTTACAGCCAGAAAATCGCCTTCGTGCGCGAGCAACTTTCCACCGCCGAGCCCGGCGAACAGTGCCGGCGGCCGACCGGCGGCGGCATCGTCGACCATCGAGAGGATTGGACGTATGCGCTGGTGATTCCTCGCGGGCATGCGCTGGAAGAACAGCGCGCGACGGAAAGTTATCGCGCGATCCATGAATGTCTCGCCGCCGCCTTACAGGCCCAAGGCGTGAATGCCGCCATCAAACCATGCGCGTCGGCTAAATGTGCCACCACCGATGCTGTTTCCTTTTCGTCCCGGCCGCAGAAAAAAAATCCCGGCCGCTCGGCCGGCGCAGAAGCGGCGGTCGAGGGCGTATGTTTTCAACGAGCGGAAGTCTTCGATGTCGTTCACGCGGGCACCGGTGAAAAAATCGCCGGCGCAGCGCAGAAGAGAAACAAGCACGGTCTGCTGTTTCAGGGTTCGATCTGGCGGCCGGCGATCGACGCGACTGACTTTGATTGGGAATCTTTTGAACAAGCGTTTTCCCAACGGCTGGCCGCAGCGTTACAAACCGAAGCCGTCGCGACCCCCTGGCCGGAATTTAACGAAGACGAAGTGAGCGCGTTGGTGGAGCAATACTCCACGCCGGATTGGATCGAACTGCGCTAGCGTCTATTTCAGAAAATTGTAAACTAGCCGCCGACAAATACGGACACGGTTCTCAAATCTATTGATACCGCGCGGCGCGGCCGAGGTAGTTAAGCATCCAGATCTCTTTCCAGACGCGATAGCGGCCCTCGTGAGTGATCTTGCCGAAATCTTCGCGTTCGGGATGCGGATGCAAGAAACCGAGTTCGGTGTTGAGCCGGTCCAGTTCGCTTTGAGCCAGATTGAGATCCGGCAACGGCTCGATGGTGAAAGGCACCGGCGTTACCCCTGCGGCCGCGAGTCGTGCCCGGTGTCGGCCCAGCAAATGCGACAACGAACGACTCCAAGGCCGGCGCTCAACGCACCAATTCTCCGGATAAAAACCCGCGAACGGCGTCGTAAGATTATCGGTGACGTAACGCAGCCCGGTGGCCGTGACACTCGTCAGTGTAAAACAAAGTCCGATGGCGCCGTTGGCCTGCGGCAGAAACGTCACCTCGACGCGCAAGGACGCCGTGGCGTCCTGGTAAACCGATACGCGAAGATAAACGCCTCCCCCGACCTCAACCTTAAGTGCCTGGGTCTGGCGGAAGCCCTGCGCCCGGAGCCATTCGCGAATTTTCAGGAGGCGTGGCTGCACCGGCCATTCTTCGCCGCTGGAGTTGATGGTATAGCGAGGAAACAACGGTAGCGGACTCACGCTGAGGGCGGAGATAGCAAGCCAGTTGTAAAGCGTTTCGCCGAGAAACCAAAAAAGGAAAAACGCCGCGACGAGCACGGGATATTGCCGATCGATCAAATCAAAATCGCGACATAGCTGCGCCGCACCGAAAGCGAAGACCACCCAACGCAACCATCGGTCAGCGATCGCCAGCAACGGCGATGCCAGCCGCTGATTGAGCTGAACCAACACCAAGGAAACGATGATCCCACCGAGAATCAGATACTGCGTATCCATCGAAAAAAAGGACTTACTTCAGCCAAAGTCCAACCGTGCGATCAGCTCAACCGCACCGGCATGATCACGCAGATAAAGCTGTCGAGGGTTTTGAAAACACCTGGGCTGACTTCGTCTTTCACTTCGAAATAAACCTCGTCCTTGGTCAGCGCTTTAAGCGGATCCATGATAAACGCAGGATTGAATGCCACCTGGAGGTCAGGACCGCTGTAACCGATGGCCATTGATTCGTGCGCTTCGCCGAAATCCGAACTCTGCGCGAAAATTTCGAGGAGATTGCTCGTGATCTTGATTTTGACGGAGTTCGCCTTTTCCGAACACACCAGCGCTGCGCGATGCACACACTGGAGAAAAAATTCCCGCTCCAGTTTAATGCGCTGATGCGTTTCCTTCGGAATAACCTGCTGATAATTCGGGTAATTGCCTTCGACGACTTTGGAGTAGAGGTAAACGTGATCGATCAGGCCGCTCGTGTCCTTGTCTGTCGCAATCTGAAACGCCGCCCGGCGTTCGTTGAAGTTGATTTTCACCTTCGTGCCCTTGTCGAGCAACCGGTTGAGTTCCGAAACCGTTTTGGCCGGTAGAATGATCGCACCGGCACTCGCCTCGGGTACTTCCATGTCTTTTGAAATATGCGCGAGGCGACGGCCATCCGTCGCCACCAGCGTAAGTTTCCCATCGCGGAAGTTGAAATAAACGCCGTTGAGGATGTAACGAGTTTCGTCGGTGGATTGTGCGTACGAAACGCTCTTCAGCATCCCAATCAACTCGCTCTGCTCCAGGGTATAGGCTTTTTCATCGCCGAATTCCGGCAACGGCGGGAATTCTTCTTTGCCGATACCCATGATGCGAAACGTCGATCCGCCAGAAGCGAGTTTGACCTGATGATTTGGGGCACCGTCGAAGGAAACGTCCACACTAGGCAATTCCCGGACAATTGTGGCCAAACGTTTGACCGGGAGGGTCACGGCACCCGTCTCCTTCACCTCGGCCTTAATTTTACAGCGAATCCCCAAGTCCAGATTCGTGGTGGAAAGTGAAATCTGATCCTTTTCGGCCTCGATCAACACATTGCTGAGGATCGGCATGGTTGCTTTAGACCCAACGACGTTAAGCACTTGGGCAAGGCCGTTGGCAAAATGGTCGCGGTTGATTTTGAATTTCATGAAAGAGGTGGCGGCGAAGGTCCGACGAAGAAACTAACAAAGTCTAAAAGAATACATCTTCAATAAGGAATTATATCCCTATCCATATGGGCTGCGAACAACTCTAGTAACTGGCGGTTTTCATTCGGGAAAAGCGGGGTTTGACGCCGTGAAAAACATTCCGTTTGGGACCCTAAAATCAGCGGTTATTCGCAACGCTGAAATTGCTCTCACGTGGTGCACCGTTTGTTCACACGCTATTGGACGGCGGAGAATTGATCCGGGGGCCCCCCCGGCCCCGTCGCACGTGACGGATCAGCCCGAAGAAAATATAACCCAGCCATGCGACCAGCAGCGCCTCTTCTTTGAAAAACACCATCAACCCGGCAAACGCCAGAAACAGGACAAACGGTAGTAATGAAGTGGTGGTCTGGAGATCTATGACTTTTCCACTGGGATAACGTACGGTGCTCATCATCAAGACGGCGATCAGCAGCATGAGTGGCGGGAGCACGAGGGCGAATTTGTTCAACGACTTGTCTGCATCGGCGAGTTTGAGCAGAAAGAGCATGACGGCAGCCACCGTCCCAGCGGCGGCGGGAACCGGCAGCCCGATAAAATCCTTGTTGGAATCTTTTTTCCCGCGGTGGAGCAATGGGTTGGTGATGACGTTGAAACGCGCTAGACGCATCGCGGCGCACAGCAAATAGACAAACCCGACGAACCCGCCGATGTTTCTAAACCATGGTGGGCGGCCTTGCGTGGGCGACAGGATGAAAAACAACATCATCAGTGCCGGGGCCATGCCGAAGGAAACGACATCGGCGAGCGAATCGAACTCCGCGCCGAACAACGACTCGCGTCCCCCCATCCGGGCCAGCCGCCCGTCGAAAGCATCGCAGGCGGCGGCGCCAAAAATGAACCACACAGCGTACCGGTAGTGCTCGGCCGGCGTGGAGCCCAGATATTCGCCGGTAAGCGAGGTTTCGGCGAGACGAGCCTGAATGCAGTTCACCACCGCCATGAAACCGCAGAAGAGATTCCCCGCCGTCATCAGGTTTGGCAGGAAATAGATCCGGCTCGCCCGCGTGACGTTGTAGGGATCTTCCCGCTGCGCGATGTCGTCCTCGACGGCGGCGCGCTCGGCCGGAGATGGGCGACGACGACGAAGGTTCATTTGGTGAGGCTCTCGAGATATTTCCAGAATTTCGAGTGTTGCTCGACGAGTTGCTGTTCAGAAACAGGTAACTTGTTGCGCAACAGAAAGTCCTCTAGGGAATTTTTGTGGAGGATGTAGTGGACGTGCAGGGCCTCGCCGAACGCGTCGAAATAGAAACGAAAATCCCCCGCGCGTAGCCGGTAAAATTCTTTTCCCGCCCGATGAAACCGCCCCAGCGGCTCACGCGGCTGCGCCAGATCCGATGGTTTTAGCGCGCTGATCGGTTCGACCAGGTCGAGTTGTAGCAGCTGGTCGAGCCGGTTGAGCTCGTGCATCGCTTGGGAAGAAAAAGTGACTTGAAACATCGCAGTCGTATTAGGCGGTTTGACTGCGACCTTGGAAGAGGGTCGGCGTCTTGCCGGCGGACGCTGCGCGTCGCAATGTTTCAGTCTTATTACCCATGAAAAACCTTGGTCTATTCCCCCCTTACTTTGCGGCAACGCTTTTTCTGGCTCTCGCCCTACGGGCCGCAGAGCCGTCGTCGGCCATGGCTCCGCCCGCGGCGGATGCACCCCGGGCGAATCTTTCCGCGCGTGACGCGGATCTGTTGAAACGCTTCGATAAAAACGGGGACGGGAAACTCGATGAGGACGAACTCGCCGACGCTCACGAAATCATGCGGGACGAACAGATGGCGCGGATGGAAGGCACAGCGCCCGAGGCCCGAGAAAAAATTCTTGAGCGGTTCGACACTAATCGCGACGGCCGTCTGGACGAGGAAGAGCGAGCCGCGATGCGGAAAGCGCTGGCTGAGGGGCAGGCGGCGTTTCGGGCACGGCTGATGGAACGCTTCGACCTCAACCACGACGGCAAACTCGATCCCGCCGAGCGTGTGGCGGCGCGGCAGGTGTTCGATGATTTTCTGAATAGCTTTGACCAGAAAAAATGAGGCGGAGCAATCGCCGCGCGCAAAGGAAGCGGGCGCAACGGATGAGTTGCGACCGCGGTTGAATGCCCATGGATTCTTCGGGCGTGCAGTTTCCAATTCCCACGAATGAAAGGGTCGGGCGATGAGGCCACATCTCCGTCTCTATCTTTCAATCGTGGGTCTGATGCTCGGATTGACCTTTGCCCGCGCGACCGAAATCGACATCCCCGTCGTTTTTGGTGGCTACGGAATCGCTTTTTACGAGGAAACCGCGCGCCAGTTCGAAGCCCTCCGGCCCGGCGTGACGGTGAAACTCTATGGTGACCCGCGCATCACGGATAAACTTCGGGTCCGGATCATCGATGGCGATTTGCCCGACGCCACTTTGCCCCGCGATCTGCTCGTCCCGGCCCTGGTGCATGCCGGAAAACTTCGCGATCTAACGCCCTGGCTCGATGGGCCCAATTGGGAGGGCGACGCCCGTTGGCGGGATACTTTTCTCCCGGGTGCGCTCGAATCCTGGGTGGTCGATGGCAAACCCTACGGGCTGCCGTTCACCTACGCGTGCTGGAGTATTTTCTACAACCGCGGGCTTTTTCAGGCGCACGGCTGGAAGGAGCCGCGCACGTGGGATGAATTTTTTGCGCTCTGCGAAAAAATCAAAGTGACGGGCGTCGCGCCTCTCAGTCTCACCGGAATTTATTGGAAATATCCGAACGCGTTCTTGCGCTCGGCCTTCTTCAACTTGGGGGGCCCCGCGGCGTGGAACGCGGTCGGCGAGCTCGCGCCGGGAGCTTACGCGGATCCACGTTATGCGCGTGCGGCCGACGTGTTGCAGCGCATCGCGCAGAACTACACGCTGCGCGGTTGGGAAGGCGCCACGCACACGACGGCGCAGCTGGCGTTCCTCGAAGGGCGCTCGGCCATGACCGTCTCGGGTTCGTGGATGATTCACGAGATGGAAGGAAAAATCCCGGCCGATTTTGACGTCGGTGTGATGAATTTCCCGGTATTTCCGGAGGGCGCAGCCGCCGCGGCTACGATCCAGGCGAGCGCCGATTGTTTTTTTCTTTTTTCGACCGGCGATCCGGCGCGGGAAAAACTCACGGTCGATTTTCTGCGCTTCCTGACTTCACGCAGCCGGGCGGCAGCTTTTGTGCGGGCGGTGGATTCGCCGGTGGCCATGCGCGGCGTGCCAGTGGAGGCGTTTTCGCCGCGCATGCGTTCAACGGCCGAACTCATCGCGGGGGCGAGCGCCGCGTTCAACATGCCGCAGGTCATGTTGCAGACCCCGACCGTGCGACAGACGCAGATCGACGCGCATATGGAATTGATGACGGGTCAAATTACGCCGACGCAGTACGGGGCCCGGCTCGAATCGGCCGCCGCGACCGATCGCGCGCACGCGGACCGACCCGACGACATCGACTACCGGCATCCACTTGCCGGGACGGTGTTGTTG
This sequence comes from uncultured Opitutia bacterium, assembly GCA_903919985.1. Classification (GTDB taxonomy): domain Bacteria; phylum Verrucomicrobiota; class Verrucomicrobiia; order Opitutales; family Opitutaceae; genus Tous-C4FEB. The sequence goes on from CAIXKG010000030.1 coordinate 42,604, forward strand.
CTCGCGTTGGCGGGATTTGGAGGGTGGCTGCTTTGGCAAAAAATCGGTCAGTTTAGAAAGAACGTGCGTCATCAGGCTGAAAGGAAGTCCGTCGTGGCCGAGATGAGAGCCGGTTTTTTCGGACGGCTCCGTGGGCCGGTGGCGGTGGGATTCGTCGGGCCCGCGTTTTTGCTCTACGCTGCGCTGGTACTCGCGCCCGGGATCGCGGCATTCGCCTGGGCGTTTACGCGGTGGGATGGACTCGGTCCGCGGACGTGGTCCGGCGCCTTCAATTTCAAATGGCTCCTCTTCGAGAGCGATCTGTTCTGGTTCGCGCTGAAAAATAACCTCTATCTGATGGTTGTGCCTGCGCTCGTCGTGTTGCCGCTTGCGCTGCTGTTCGCGTATTTGCTGCATCGCGGCGTGTGGGGCGCGCGGGTGTTTCGCGCGGTGTTTTTGTTTCCCAATCTCATCGGTGGGATCGCGGCGACCTTGCTATGGATGAGTGCCTATGAACCGCATGGCGGTTTGGTTAATGCGGGCTTGGTGGCGCTCGGCAATGTGCTCGGCAGCGACTGGCTGCGCGGTTTCGACGGCTATCCCTGGCTCGCGCAACGCCACCTCTATGGTGCACTTATTCCCATCTATGTCTGGATGGCGTGTGGCTTTAATTTGATTCTCTATCTCGCGGCGATGGAGGGCATCGACTCGCAGTTGTACGAGGCGGCTGATCTCGACGGAGCGTCGGCGGGACGGCAGTTTTTCATGATCACGCTGCCCTTGATTTGGGAGGTCGTGGTGATTTCCGCGGTGTTCATCGTGATCGGTGGACTCAATGCATTTGAGATGATCTGGCTGCTCACGTCGCAGGACCCCGACAGCAGCACGCACACGCTCGGCACGCTGATGGTGACCTCGATGTTCAAGGAATTCCAAGTCGGCCGGGCGACCGCGATCGCGGTCGCGCTGTTTGGGCTCGTGCTAGCCGGCAGCGCCGCGGTGATGCGCGGACTCAAACGGGAAAACGTCGAACACTGAGCTTGAATTTTGCGCGTCTGCGAATGCCCCTCAATCATCCACACTCCGAAGGTCGCAGCGCCGAAGCTCGGTCGGGCTTTCGTGTTCCGCTTTCACGAACGCTCATTTTCACGGGGTTGATGGGATATGCCGCGTGGGTCGTGTTGCCGATGGTGTGGGTGGCCTACTCCTCGCTCAAAGCGGATGCGGCGATCTTTCGGGATGCGTTCGCTTTGCCGCGGCCCGGAGAGATGCATCCGGAAAACTATCTGCGGGCCTGGCGCGAGGCCCATTTCAGCGACTATTTTTTGAACAGCGTGATCGTTACGACGGCATCCGTGGCGCTCATCGTAATGCTCGGCGCGATGGCTGCCTATGCGCTGGCCCGGTTTTATCATCCGCTCGGGAAATTTGTCTTTTGGCTTTTTCTCGCCGGATTGATGGTTCCGGCCCAGCTCGCGGTGGTGCCGTTGTTTTTCGAGTTACGAGCCGCGGGCTTGCTCAACTCCAAGGCGGGATTGGTTCTGGTCTACACGGCCAATGGCCTCCCGTTTGCGATTTTTATTCTCGCCGGTTTTTTTCGTTCGTTGCCGCGTTCGCTCTATGAAGCGGCGGTCATCGACGGATGTACGGAATGGACGGCCTTTTTCCGCGTGCTGTTGCCGCTGGCGAAACCCGGACTCATGACGGTCGCAATTTTCCAGTTCATCGGGGTGTGGAAGGAATATTTTTTTGCGTTCATGCTGACGGGCGGCGACCTCGATGGATCCGCTCGCACGCTGCCGCTCGGCCTCGCGAATCTTTCGATCACCGCCCAATACAAAACGGACTACGGCATGCTGTTCGCGGGAATCATGCTGGTGACGATTCCGCTCCTGCTCGTTTATGTGGCGCTGCAACGGCACATCGTGAAAGGCGTGGCGGCCGGCGCCCTCAAAGGCTGAACCGGATCATTCCCGCGTTGAGCGTCATGAAACGGCCGGTGACGGAGAGGAGGTCGGGCGTTTCCGCCATGCTGCGCAGGACGGCTAACTTAATCTAGGCAAGAGCGACGACGTTCAAAAATGGAGATTGCTCAGATGCAGCTCGTGCTGAGGTGGACCGCGCCAAAACCGGCGGCCAGAGGCGCGACCGGCTGGCGAATTTAAGCCAATTAGGATCGATCCGCCGGGCATAAACGAGATCGGCCCGGGCCATTTCTTTACTGGCGGCTAAGAGAAACCGGCCTCGCGTGATTATGAGTAATCAATCGGAAATCTCGGCTGGCCGCGGAGTGGCGAGAATTTCTCGCGCGCGGGTCACATCCTCCTCGGCCACCTGCACCCGAACCCCACCGATAAGGAGCGCCAGATGCGGCGCCGTTTCCACCGTGAACTCGTCCGGAATAAACGCCGTGATGCCGCTGGATTCCAGCGTAGCGCGAATCACTTGGGCTGCGACGAGCAGCGTGCAGTTGGCGACGGTGATCACGTCGGAAACAGTGTCTGCCGCGCCTCACCCGGCAAGGATGACGGTCATTTAACCTTGGAGCAAACCACGCAGTCCCTGAGTCCGGGCCCGATGGTGGGGCTCGCGTGCCAGCGCCGCAGCACACCCTCCTGCACCAGGCCGGCTTTTTCCATTACGCGCAAAGAGGCGGGATTCTCGCTGTCGCAATAGGCCCAGACGCGGTCGACGTCGGGTTGGGCGACGGCCCATTCGACAACGTGACGCAGCGCTTCGGTCATCATGCCGCGGCCCCAGAATTTTTTCGCGAGCACGTAGCCGCACATCACTTTGCGGCCGTCTGGCATTACGCCAATGGAGCCGATCGGCGTATCGGTTCCCCGCAGACAAAGCATCCACGCATAATGGGCCGCGGCTGGGCGCTCCCAATCGGAGATCCTTTCCCGGAGAAAATCCACCAGCGGCTCCACCCGTTTGTAGGGTGGCCAGGCGAGGTAGCGGGTGACGTCTGCATCGGTCGCATACGCCGCAAAAACGGCCGCAGCGTCATCGACACGTGGCCTTCGGGCGGAGAGACGTGAAGTGGCAAAGGTTTCAGGCGGTCGAATCATGGTGGGGTAACTAGACCAATAACGTGCTTAGAATTCCGATGGGGGGCGTCAAGCGCAGTGCGGGTTTGCGCTTGGGCTGGGGTCTCGCACGGTCGCAGTTGCATGCACTTCGACGTTGTGATCGCGGGCGGTGGGTTCGCGGGCGCTTATTGCGCGCGGGCGTTGGGAAAAGCTCTCGGCGCGGCGGAGGGCGAGAAACGGGTCGCGCTGATCGCGGAGCGCAATGTGCTTGTTTTCCAACCCATGCTGGCCGAGGTCGTGGGCTCGGCGCTCAACGCCTCCGACGTCGTAAATCCCCTGCGGCAATTTTGCCGCGGCGTGAATGTCCTGCAGGGGACGATTCAAAGCGTCGA
>CAIXKG010000031.1 GCA_903919985.1 uncultured Opitutia bacterium
CAATCGTTCTCGTCGAGCTCCGGCGATGCCATCGATGGCACGATGGGAGAGAGCTACTCGTCGGCGATTTCACTGTTTAGCTACGGCCTGTCGCAGTCGCGGATGCACCATGAAAACCAGACCGGCGTGCTCAACGCCGTCCGCGGCCAGCGCGAGAGCGTGAGTGGAGTGTCGCTCGATGAAGAAGCCGCCGAGCTGATGAAGTTTCAACGCGCGTACCAAGCCTCGGCCCGCGTGATCTCGGTCGTGGATCAAATGCTCGACATCGTCGTGAACAGCATGGGTCGAGGCTAAACTAAACGTTCCCCATGCTGCGCGTCTCCACTAATTTTGTTACCACTACGGCGATTAACGATCTGCGTCGGCTCAGTGAAGAGCAGGCGCGTCTGCATCAAACGATCGCCACCGGGCGCCGCTTGCTCAAGCCCAGCGATGACCCCGCCGCGACCAGTCGCGTGCTCAACCGTCAGATGGAAGCCGAGCGCGTCGGTAATTATCAGTCCGCCGCCTCGATGGCCCAATCGCGTGCCGAGTCCTCGCTCACCGCACTCACCCAGATGCAGAAGATCGCGAGCCGCATCAGCGAGTTGACCTCACTCTCCGCCGGCGCCGGTCCGCAAAGCATGGCCGCCTACGGGGCGGAAGTTTCGCAGCTACTCGAGCAGGCCACGAATGTCGCCAACTCACGCTTCGGGGCCGATTACATTTTCGCCGGCACTGCCGTCGATGCGCAGCCGTACACCGCGACGCGCGACACCGCCGGCGCCATCACCACCGTCGCCTACGTCGGCAACGATCAAGACGCGACCGTCCCCATGGGCGACGGCCGCGCGATCGCTCCTTCGCCGGGCGCCGCGACCACCAACCCGGAAATCGCCGCTTTTCTTAACAATGTCGTCGCCCTGCGCGACGCCTTGGCGACCGGCGACAACCCCACCGTCGTGGCCATGAACGCCACCATGGCCGACAACGAAGACGTTTTTATCAATGCCATCGGCACCGTCGCCGCCGTCCAGACACGCATCGAGTCCAACCAAGCCCAACTCACCAGCCGCGCCAGCGATCTCCAGCGTCTCATCTCCGGTGATACCGATGCCGACATGGCCACCTCCATGATCCGCCTCACCGAGACCCAGACCTCCTACCAAGCCGCCCTCAGCTCCACGGCTAATCTCTTCAAGCTCTCGCTCCTCGATTACCTCAAGTGAACGCCCGCCCCCCGCTGACCTTTTTATTTTTATGTTAATGCAAACCGACCAAACGTATGGCGCCGTGAGTTTCACGGTGCACACCGGTCAACTAGAGCTGCCGCTCAAACTCGAGTTCCCCCAGGGGCTCGTGGGCTTGCCGGACGCGAAGGTTGCTACCTTGCAAAAAGTGCCCGACCAAGAGCCCTTCATGTGGCTCAGCTTCGAAGGCCTCGCCGAACCGATCAACTTCCTCGTCATCGAGCCCAACGGCTTTGTGCGCAACTACAGTCCCGAGCTGTTTGACCAAGACTCCGACGAACTCGCGATCACCGCCTCCGGCGATGCCTTCGTGCTCAACATCGTCACCTTGCGCGACACCGTCCCGGCCACCGCGAGCGTCAACCTCACCGGCCCGATCGTTGTCAACCGCCGCACCCTGCAAGCGAAGCAGGTCGTGATTTCCAACTACATGGGCTACCGCGCCCCATACATTTTAGGAGAAGCCTAATACCATGCTCGTGCTATCTCGTAGGGTTAACGAATGCGTCGTGATCGGTGGTAACATCGAGGTCTTCATCTCCCGGATCGAAGGCGATCTCGTGAAGCTCGGTATCGCCGCACCGCGTGAAATTTCAATCGTGCGCAAAGAGGTCTTAAACGATCTCGCCCGCAGTAACCGTGTCGCCGGCATGGCCGCCGCCCCGAAGTTCACGCTACCGAAATTGGCGATGCCGGTCCTCACGCCCAAACCGGCGGCATCCGCGACCAGCCCCACTAGCAACTAAGCCTATCGCTTCACTCAGGTTGCCGTGGCTTGCCGTGGCTTGCCGTGGCTTGCCGTGGGTTGCCGTGGGTTGCCGTGGGTAGGAGCTCGCTTGCGAGCGATTTGCGGCGGCGGAGCGCGGGCGATTTGAGGCGGCGCTGTTCACCCGCGTCATATCGCCCGCAAGCGGGCTCCTACCTCAGAAGCCTCCGAGCCGCCGCAGACTTCACTCAGGTTGCCGTGGGTAGGAGCTCGCTTGCGAGCGATTTGAAGCTGCGGAGCGCGGGCGATTTGCGGCGGCGCTTGCAGCCGATTTGCGTCGGCGCTGTTCACTCGCGTCATATCGCCCGCAAGCGGGCTCCTACCTCAGAAGCCTCCGAGAACCCGAGGACCACGACGATGTGCAGCGTGGCTGGGCGGCGGTAAAGCAAGTCTAAGTCGGGCAGGCTTCAGCCCGCCTTTGCCCCCAGCACGGCCCTCACGAGTGAGGGCTGAGGTCCGCTCTACTTTCGGAACACACATTCTCGCGACGGCTCGCGACCGTGGCCCGTGATCACCATTCGGTCCGCCATGATGCGAGCAGTCGCAAACGCCGTGGTCGCCGCCGTCTCGACCATGCCCCGCATCGTGACGCAGGGGACGCCGGCGTGTTCGGCGAAATTTCCCGCGTGATTGTGGCCGTTGAGCCAAGCCACCACGTGCGAGTGACGTTCGATCAATTTCAAGACGGCCGGTGAATTCCACACGTTATGCTCGTTGTCCGGAGCGACCGGATGGTGCGCGAGGACGATCACTTTTCGACGATCAGTCCGCGCTGCCGTGCACATACGATCAAACCAGGCGAGTTGCGCCGCACCGATCCCGCCATTCCAAGGCTTGGCCTGCCGAACCTTTTCCGCTTCGAGCCGCTGCAACGCTGCGGCGGCAGGGATCCGCTCAGCCGAACCGGCCGCGTACGCATAAATGCTGACGTCGTTGGTATCGAGGATCACGAAACGAAATTCGCGGTGGTCGAAAAACCGGTAGCGCTGTTCCATGCCGAGCCTTCCCGGCACCTTGGCTTTCAACTCATCGAGCACGTCGAAGTCATGGTTGCCGAGCAGATGGTGCCAGCGGTGGCGACTGGCTGCGAGCGGCCGAGTGATTTCATCGAAGCTCCGCCACTCCCGATCGATCAGGTCTCCAAGGTGGGCACAAAAATCAAGGTTACGCCCATTGAAATGCTCCACGGCGTCGCCGAGTTTCTTGAGTGAGTTTCGATAGAAACGCGTCCCTTTGTCATCGACGTCGGCGAACTGCGCGTCAGCCACGAGGCCCATCTCGAATCCGGCCTGTACCGCACTCCGCAAGATCGCCGGAGCCGCGGCCGCGAGCAGGGTGGCTTTCAAAAAACCTCGGCGGTTCCACGAGTGAGTGTTCATCATTTGGCCTTCGGCAGCCAACCGTTAAAACGCATCCACGATTCGCAGTGCCGCGGCCACTCGGCCGTGGGCCCGAGCTTGGGATCCATCCCGGCACCGTGCGGTCCCTGCGCGTAGAGATGCAACTCGATGGGTGCTTTCGCGCGGCGCATACCTTGATAAAACAGCAGGCTGTTCTCCACCGGCACCGTCGTATCCGCCGACGAATGCACGAGGAAAGTCGGCGGAGTGTCCTGCGTCGTCTGTTCGTCGACCGAGAGGTGATGCCGCGCATCGTCGGTCGGTTTTTCTCCGAGCAGCGCGCGCCGCGACGTACCGTGAGCGAAGGGGTCTTGCATCGTGATCACGGGAAACACCAGCACGAGGAAATCGGGACGTCCGCTGACCCGGTCGAGCGCCGCGCCCGTACGCCCCTCGGGTGCTTCAAAGAGCGTGCCAGCGCTCGCGGTGAGATGTCCGCCGGCCGAGCCGCCAAGCATGCCGATGCGCTCCGGCTGCACGCCCCACTCCGCCGCGCGCGACCGCACGGTCCGGACGGCACGCAATGCATCGCGCAACGGCGCAGGATGGCCGTATTCGACATTCCGATATTTGAGCACGAAGACCGTGATCCCAAGGGAATTCAGCCAGCGTGTCATCTCGCCGCCCCTCGCACCGATCGCGACACGAATATAGCCGCCGCCGGCCGCGTAAATAACCGCCGTGCCGTTGGCCGTGCCCGCCGCCGGCGCGTAAACCGTGAGCGTCGGCCGGTGGATGTTCGTGAACCGACCGTTCCCATCGTCTTTCTCAGGACCGGCGTCGGCTTTGATCGCCGGGACCCCCTCGGGCCAGAGCTCGACGACGGGCGCGGCATCCGCCGCGAAAATCGCCGTCGTCACATGAGTCACGAGTAGCGCGGAAAGAAATGCGAGGCGTGGTGTCATCGCTAAAATCAGAGCCGGTCCCACGGGAACGCGACCGTCGGCGCATTCGCATAGCGCTTCATTGTCAGGGCGAGTTTTGCGCCCGCGCCGGGTGCGAGCCGAACCGAGAAAGTCCCCGCCCCTACCCGCGTCGCGACGCCACCCTGCTCCACCGTTTCAATACGATGCTCGCCGTAACCGCCACCTTGCACGATGACCGTGCGGGTCGCGGTCGCACTGAGGTTCACGAGCGTGACGACCGTCCGGGTATCGCTCATTTCCGAGACCAAGGCGCCCACGTCGTCGGGCACACCGGCGCGTTTCTGCTCGGGATCAAAATAACGCAGCCGCGCGTTCAGCAAGCCGCCTTCGCGACCCGGGAGCAGGGCACCCCACATCAGTTGCACGAGGGCCGAGGTCGCTGCCGGGTTCGAGTCCATCATGTTATCCGCCAGCCGCTTTTCCGGCAGAGAATCATCAGCGCGAAATCGCTGCACCTTGCTCCCGATACTGGTGAGGTCACGCCGGAGCGCCGTCTCGGCGAAGTCGGCATTTTTCCCTTCCAGATAGTCGACCCATTCATTCCGACCTAGGCGCGCGCGATCGTCGCCGCGCTGGGACCAATACCACGTCTCGAGCGCGCCGATGTTCCACGGCGTGCGCTGCCAGCCGTACCAACCCTTGGCACCGTACATCGTGGGATACTCTTTTTGACCGTCGACGGTGCGTGCGTGCGAGTTGACGGCGGCGGCCATCGTCCGCCAGGCGCTCACGTATTTTTGATCCCCCGTCACGAGCAACGCGTTGTTAAAACCCACGAGCGCGCGCGAAATGCGGTTACGGTTCTCCGGCCGGCCGTTGACCGGATTCACAGGACTGAAACCCCAACCATAGGCTCCACTCCACCACTTGCCCTCGGCGCCACCCACCTTGCCATCAAGGGCGACGTGGCTCGGGATCACGCCGCCGTTTTGCTGCATGCGCACGAGCCAAGCGTCCATGTAGTCGACAATCCATGTCTTGTAGCTGGCCTCGTGCGTGAGGAAGTAGGCGTTGGCCGGAAGCACCGTCGCCACCAGGTTGATGAAATGGTCGCCCACCACCTCGTGGTAGTCGCGATAGTGATCTAGAAATTCAGAAAACGTGCGCTCGCCGTGGCCGAGCTTGAAGCCCGTCAGGTCGAACGGATCGCCCACCCAATCGAGCGCGGTGGCCGGTCGTAGCATCGGGCCCTTGCTGCCATTTTGCATCGAACGAATGAGCTTCAGTTTCGTATCGTAATTCGGGGCCGCCGGATCCTCGCCCATGTAGAGCCCCGCGAATCGCCGCACTCGAGTTTGATAAACGGGGAGCTTGGACATCGAGAGCCCCATGAGGTTGAAACAACGCAGTCCTTCGCCGTGATGCATCCAATCGGACTGCGCGGAAAACTCCTTGAAATACATGCCGTCGCGCCCCGCTGGCACGTCGATCGTTTTCGCTTCGGAATACTGGCGGATCATTCCGTCCCAGGTTTTTGTGTAAATCCGCGCGATCTCGTCGCTCGCCCCGAGTGCATGCAGCTCAGGCCAACCTACGAAATTTTCAAACGCATCGTCGGGCCCATCGTTCGCTCCCCACCGAATGAAGCACTGCACGTAGCCCCGCGCATCGTAATATTTTTCGGCAAACTCGCGACAAGCCGGCACGTTTTCCGCCAACAACTGCCGCTCCAATTTCGCCCACTCGGGTGCGACCATGGGGGTCGTGATCGCGAGCGACGTCTCCGCTGCGGTCGCGCACACAGGCACAACGGAGAACAGGATCGGGGCAAGCCAGCGCGTGATATTCATAGGGTTGCACGAAGGTCGCTCGGCAACACGACCAGCGCACGGAAAATCCAGTCGGACAGTTCCCCTGTGCTTAGCCCCCGATCGCCATCGTCGCTTTGAACACCAAGAGCACGACGACGACCAACGCGCAACACACCGCGAAGCCGCCGGCATCCGTCCGATTCCATTTCGTGAATTCCCAATCGGATTTTGGAAATAGCTTAAGGTCATCAAAGCGCGTGGGACTCGCGTAGCTCGCCTCGACGCTTTCGATATCCAACTCCGGCGTCGCCGCCACCGGGGTTTTCAGCCGCGCGTAGAACCGGGCCACTCGGTCGGGTTCGGTGCGCCGCGTCAGCAAGCTCACGCCAAAGATCAGCGAAATCGGAATCAACGCATCCACGAGGTAGCGGGTCGTCAGCAACTGCGCCGAGTTAAAACCAGCCACGTCGACGCCGAGAATCTTCAACAGATAGACTTCCGTGCGAAACAGCCCTTTGCCAGTCTTCGGCGAGGCCGGATCTCGGGGATCGACGCGGACGACGCCCTCCTCAAAGAACAACGAAACCGGTTCGATGCGCCGCGTCTTCATGAAACTGTCACCGGCCTGCGCGGCCCGCCCCGCGGCCACATCGGCGGCCGTCGCCACCGCGGCGACCGTGATCGTGCGCTCACGAGTCGTTTGCGTCAGGGCCTCCGAACGCGCCAGCGACTCGATGTTCGGCACGATCCAAGGAATCACCGCGATCAACAACAGGGTCGCGGCGACCTGCACCACCACCGCCGTCTGCGTCACGCGTCGCCAGAGGAAGAGCACGGTGATCGGCACACCCCAGACCAACAAAAGCACGATCATGAATTTCAAAATCGCGATGACGCTGTTCAAATACAGTCCGACGAGCACACCCGCGCCGAGGAGCACCGGCACCGCCAATCGCGAGACGACCATGTAGTGGCGGTCCGAACGCCCGGGCAGCAACGGTTCATAAAGATTTTTCACGAGCAAACCGGACAGCACGACCGACTGCGCGCCCAGCAACGCGATTTTTCCGCCCAGAATACCCGTAATCATGATACCGATGAGCCCGACGGGCAGGAGCTCGCGCGTAAGCAATCCCCACGCTTGATCCGGGTCCGCGATGCCCGGACCGAACAACGCAAAGGCGATGAGGCCGCAATACGCCCAGGCGATCGTCACAAAGCGCTTGCCGAAGCCGCCCGTCACGGCGCCGAGCCGCGCGGCCTTTTCATCTTTCGCCGACCCCGCAATCGTCATGTTGGCCTGTGACCCGGCGATTCCGATCAGTTGCACTAAGAGCAGCGCGCAGATCGAATACCATGTGTATTCCGAAGCAATGTCGCCGCCGAAAAGGTTGAACATCACGTCCGGCACTTTCTCGTGCAATGCCGCCGCTCCACCGATTCGCCACAAGCCAAACGGAATCAAAATCACTGAAATCAAAACGACCAAAATAGCCTGCACCGCATCCACCACCGCCGAAGCCTTGAGCCCGCCAAGCATGATAAACACCGCCACGAGGCCGGTCGAAACGAGATAGAAAATCACCGGATTAAGATAGGAAACATACGGCTGCAATGCGCCGCGCTGGTAGTAGTCGCGGAGCGTGGAGTACCGATCCTCTGTCGCGGTGGCCAAGGTTCCGCTCTGCCGCTGCGTGCGCAGCTCGATGAACTCGTGATAGTCCTTTACCATGGCCCGCTCGGCGACCGTGTAGATCAGTGGATCCTTCACCATGAGCGGCTGGAGCGTTTTCAATGCCATCACATTTCCCCCCGCGATTACGCCCACCACCGCAATCATCAGCATGGTGACCGCATACAGGGTCGAAAGGAAGCGGCTGCCGAAACGATCCGTGAACAAGTCCGCCATCGTCGTGAGCCGCACCCGGCGAAACCACACATTCATGAACCAATAGTAGGGCGTCAAAAAGAGCGTGATCAGGGCGAGCCACGCACCGCCAGCACCTTGGCGATACACCGAACTAGCGGTCGTCGTCGCCTGACCGGGATCGGTCATATTGCCAAAGTTGAGGAAGAATTGGAGCCATCGGCCCAACGATCTCCCGCCCAGAAAGAAGTCCTTCTCGCCCTTTACGCCATGCGAGAAAATCTTTCCGATCACGAGGACCGTGATGATGTACGCGAGAATAATGGAAACATCGATCCAGTGGAGGCCGAAAAATTTCATAGGGGTTATTCGAAGGAGCAAAAATCGCGAAACGCGGCGGAGCGAGAACTAACCAGCGCGCATCGGAAAGATACGTGGGCATTCACGACAAAATCCATTCGTGGTGCGGGCGCTTCCCCGAGCGCCAGCAAGCTCGCCGCCTACATCCGACTCTTCGGAAAAAGGTCCTCGTTCGTAGTCCCGACTTTGGGCGGAATCCGTCACACCTTCCGCCTAGAGGAGGGACTACAAACTCGAGCAATCAGGGTTTCTTCCCGTCACGGGCAAAAGTCACTTTTGCGGGTGGGGCTGACTCGTTACGGCTTTCAGCTCTCAACGGGATCGACAAGATTACGGCAGCTTGGCCTGCACGAGCTTACTCACCGCACCGAAGTCGATGAGTGCCGCGTCCGGGTGTTGCTTGAGCGCACCGATAACTTTACCCATTTCCTTCTTTGACTGCGCACCGGTCGACGCAATCGCGGCGACGATCAGCGCTTCGACAATCGCGGCATCGAGCCCTTTCGGAAGATATTTTGAAAGAATGAGGATTTCGCTCTCGTTCGCAGCCACCAGATCGGCGCGCCCGCCCTTCGCAAATTCTACATTGGCATCGGTGAGATTTTTCACG
>CAIXKG010000032.1 GCA_903919985.1 uncultured Opitutia bacterium
CCAAGGCCGCCCCGGCCGCGTCGGTCTGATGGACTGCGATATCTACGGACCGAGCGTGCCACTGATGATGGGCATTCAAGGCCGTCCCGGCATCGAGGGTGAAGGGACGAATTCCTTCCTCATCCCGCTCGAGCGTCACGGCGTAAAAGTAATGAGCATGGGATTTCTCGTGGACGACAACACGCCGGTCGTTTGGCGCGGGCCGATGATCATGAAAACGATCCAGCAGTTCGTCCAAAACGTGCAGTGGGGCGAATTGGATATCATGCTCGTCGATCTTCCCCCTGGTACCGGGGACGCCCAGCTTTCCCTCGTGCAAACGCTGCCGCTCGACGGCGCCGTTCTGGTGACGACGCCCCAGCCCGCCGCGACCAACGTCGCGCGCAAAGGCGGCCTGATGTTTCAGAAGGTCAACGTGCCCTTGCTCGGCGTCGCCGAGAACATGAGTTACTTCGTCGATCCGTCCGGCCAGCGTCACGAACTTTTCGGGTCGGGCGGCGGCATCGTCACCGCCGAGAAACTCGGAACGGTGTTACTCGGCCAGGTGCCGTTGATTCCCGAGATTAGGGCCGGCGGCGATACCGGGGAGCCCGTGGTCGTGAGCGCGCCGAACAGTCCGGCGGGAAAAATATTCCGGGAAATAGCGGAAGAATTACTCATTCGCCTCGCTAAACCAGCGTCGCCGCGAATGTAACATTCGCGCGAAATCGCAGGCATTGACAGCCCATTCCCCGTCGCTCTGATTCCGTGACTCCGACGACCAGCCGCATGTCTTCTACCGCCAAAGAGTCCGATACTTCATCGTCCCGTGAATTTGTGAAGCAATCGAGCCTCTATCAGGAGTTCCTCGCCGAGCGGGAGGAGATCCTGAAGCACAAGTGGCTCGAATCCGAGCGTCTCGGTTGCGACATCGGCTTTGAGCGCGCTCTGCTCGACTGGATTCGCAAGCATCGCGAGAGCTGGCGTGCCGCCCGGCGCCATCAGTTGTCCGTGCAAAGCGCGGCTTCCGCATCGCCGTTTTCGAATCCGCCGGTTAAGAAGTAAATAACACGGTGCCTCCGCCCGCGCTTTTGAAAATCGTGTGACGGGATTCCGGACGCGGCCTGAAAACCCCGCGCTAGAGAGATTTAACCGAAAGCGTAGTCGCTAAAAACGGAGTCGCCGGCGGTCGCTGCCGGCCGAAACGGGGACGCCGAACCCGGCAGGCAGAGACGCCTGCCGCTATGCAAAACGGCCGCCGAAAAAGTTAAACCGCCCTACCTGGTTCGGTTCCGCCAAGCGCAAAAAAGCCGGGCGACACGCCCGGCTGGATAAATCGGTGGACTGCAATGACGCGCGGTCCGGCTATTCGCTGCCCTTACTTGATTTCCTTGTGCAGGGTGTGGCGCTTGAGGAAGGGGTTGTACTTCTTTTTCTCAATGCGCTCCGTCACGGTTTTCTTATTCCGAAAGGTGAGGTAACGGGAGGCGGGTTTGCCCTCTTTTTTGGCTTCGGTGCATTCTAGGGTGACGACTTCTTGCATGGTTTTAAATGGATTGAGGGGTCAGAAGAAACCGCCGGGCCCCCGCGGAGCAATCCCAAAGTTACCACCCGCGTACCTGCCGCACAAGCGAGCGCCGTCCGGACTAGGTCAGGGCGGCGAAATAGCACCAAAGCAGAGAAGGAACCACGATCGCATTATCCCCAATGGGGAAAGTCTTAGATTGGCCGGGATCGCCAAACTTACTTACCGTGCCCGAAGGCGATGAGCCGCCGGTGAGCTCGTCGATTCGCCCACTGGCGAATCCCGTTAGCGGTGCACTCGCCTCCGGGAATTTCGAGAACACCCTAACGCCGTTTTTCCGTGAGCGGTACCATTACGCCCCGCCGGAAGAGAGTGACCTGGCTCGTGCTCGATGAAACCACGATTGCGATACAGTTGGCTGCAACGCTGATCGCCGCCGCCGCCGCGTGGCGACTGCCCAGCCCACTGGGGAGCGCGTGGTTGTTATCCGTTGCCTGAATCAGACTGCCGGCGGATTCCACCACACCGTCGCCCCGAATGGTAAACGCCCCGTCGATGGAAGAAAATTCCTTCACTGTTTCGTCCATGAAAGGATTCAGGATATTGCGATCCTCCTCTTTGTAGCCGAAAAAAGGATTGAGCACGAGCGGCTTGACCAGACCGCTCACTTTATCCGTGTCGCCCACCACGAAGAGGCATCCCACCGGGCGACCCTCGCGACCTTCCACGGCGAGTTCGGTCGCCACCGCAATCACCCGCTCGAGGACCTCGGGTTTCACATCCGCCGGCAACAACTCGGAGATTTGGCCGGTAAGGAGGGTTTGAAATTCACGCTCGATGTCGACGACCACGAGGGTGTCGAACTGATTGCTGCCCGTCATGCCGTCGAGGCAGCAGATCCGGTCGGTAAAATTAAAAACCCCGCGCGTCAGGCCCACGAGGATCGCGCTGCGGAGTTGCGCCATGCGCTGGTTTGAGAACGACCGCACTTGGATCGTCCCGGCGAACTCGCGTTCATCGGCGCCGGGCTCCACCGGATTGCGCGTCACGAGAATGGTTTTGAGTTTCGACTCAATCGCGCTGCGGTCGATGCCGCCGATAAACGTGTCGCCGAAAACCATGATCGCCCCGCAGCCCGCGCCCCGCGCGACCCGTTCCGCCTCGCGAAACATGAGGCGATTGATCCGGTTTTGCTGCGCTTGCACCGGGCGGATTCCCCCGAGGCCGCCGACGAGCAACTCGCGCAACGTATCGAGATCGGGCGCGCGGACGAGTCCATCGACCAGCGCCTGCTCCTTCACCTGACGCGCAATCGAGGCCAACACCTGCAGGTAGTCGCGGGCGCGCTCTCCCGCGATCAACATCACAATCAGATGCACGCGCTCGTCGATAATCGCGCCATCGTGCTTGATGCCGGTGCGGCTCCGGCCGATGGCGAGAATGTAGCGACGGGGCATCTTCACCCGCACGTGTGGGAGCGCCACGCCGAGACCGAGGTAGGTCGTCATCGTGCTCTCGCGGGCGAGCAGACCCTTAAGCAGGGACTCCCGTTTCAGATCAGGAAAACTCGCGACACTGACCGCCAGTAACTCCTGCAACGCCCCCTCTAAATCCGTACTCCGCAAATCGATGATGCGGCTGCGGGCGATAATTTTGTCGAGACGCATGTGCTAAAAATTCCGATCGCCAAAATCCCAACCTCAAAAAAATCTCAGTTCAGGAAATTCCCCAATTTTTCGCCGTTGGAGTTTTTTGCGATTTGACGCTTTGACCATGGGGATTTCCCGCGTCGCGGCCTTCACTTTTCCCACTCGAGCGCGCCCTTCTTGATTTCGTAGAAAAGCCCGAGCACGAGCACGCCGATAAAAAAGAAAATGGGCCCGATGATCGCGATGTGATTGTGCAGGAATTCGCGGTAAATAAACGTCCACGGCACGAGGATGACCACTTCGAGATCGAACAGCATGAACAGCAACGCGGTCAGGAAGAATTTCACCGAGAACCGCGTGTGCACGATGCCTTCGCTTGGCACGCCGCACTCATAGGCGGAATCCTTGATCTTGGTGTGCTTCGCGCGCTGGCCAAAAAAATTACTGGCCAAAATAATCGCGACGGTAATTCCCGCCGCGAGTACCGCTTGAATCAAAAAAGGAAGGTAGTCGGCTGTCGTCATTTCGCTCCATGAAATGGGCCGAGCTCTTCACGAGAGACAAGAGGGAAGTTACCAGACCAAGTCGGTTCTTTCGCACGCAGGCTACTTTGGCTTCACCTTGGGGAGCGTCTTGAACCCCGGTTTTCGTGCTGAAAGCCGTGCCGCAGTTTGATCGACCGAGGCGGAGCGCCACCTGCTCTAAGAGCGGTTGATCGGCCTCCCCGCTTGGGCATCGTCGGTCGAACGACGTTTTTGCGGGGTAAGGGCACGCCGCCTACCGTCGTCATTACCTGTGCCGGCGAATGCGGCGCATCTTTCGCGGTCTCAGCATGGCAAAGCTGGAAACAGCGGCTCGCAGACCCGAGCCGGACCTTCAGGTCGGCGCCGATGAAACCACCTCACGCTTCATTCAACCCGAATGATCTTGGCCTTCTTGATCTTTGTGCTGCCGACACCGAGCGTTTCGGCAAACTCCAGCGTGCGAATCTCCTCGGAGATCGGCTCAAATCCACCCTGCTTGCGCGCCCGATCAATGCGGTCGCGCATAAGGGCGTCGAGCATGACTGGATCCGTGCTCAGCCAGACGAGCGGTTCGGAATTGCTATAGAGCGAATTGAAAAATGGACCGCCGATAAATTGGTAATGCTCCAAGCTGGTGAGGGTGAAAACCCATGTTTGGCGCAGCTCGGGAATGGCGCTCATCTCAGCCACCGCCGCGGGCGCGTTCGCCGGCGAGCGGAAGAAACGCGCGGTGTTCGAGGCGTTCCAGAGCGTCGCATTCACGAGTGAACCGTTAACCCCCAAGATCGGATGATCCGTGTAAACCGGCAGGTTGATCCAGAAATCGGCGTCAAAGAAAAGCGGCGTGGCCAGGAAGCTCTTGCGATCCTCATCCTTGGTTGAGCTGTTCGGAAAATCCTTCGTTTGGGATTCCGCGACGATGGGGTCGAAGCGCTGAGGGAGAGGACTGTCGTAAAACCAGGCCGGGTCGTAGAACCGACCCGATTCGAGCACATACACCTGATGGCCCTTGAACGGCGTTTCGCCGGTGACGAGCGATGGCAGATAGCCGGTCATGCGCAGGCGGAGCTGGTTGAGGCCCACGAGGAAAATATTCTCCGGAGCAAACCCCCGCTTTTCGAGCACGCTGATCACGGCCCTCACCAGCGGAATCGGCGTGGCCATGCCCGGACCGGAATCGGTGTAAATCTTCAGGCCGACCTTTTTCTTTTCGCCCGGGACGAGTTTCCGGCCCGTCGACGCCTCGAATTGCGCCAGCAGCGTGTCCACGCTGTGTTGGTAAGCGGTGGCAGAAAAGTCGGGGAGTTTCGATTCCCACACGATCTCGCTGGGTGGCTTGACCACGGGGCCGTCGGCGGGCGCGCCGATGGCGGCGGAGCACAACAGCAAGGTCGAAACCAGCAGCGTGGGAACGGAAAAACAGCGCATAGAGAGGTATTGGTCGCCCACAAAGGGCCAAAGTTTCCTGAATCAGCCGTGAAACTTGACAGCCACTCCGCCGGGTTGAAAGTCCATTCTTTTTTGTCCGTCACGGATTTCACCGTCCAGCCCGCCTATTAGTAGAGGGGTGTAAGACTCGCCCTCGTTCCACGTTCCATGCCCGCCATCAAGCCCACCTGCATCCGCGACCTGAAATTACGGGTGAATCTTGCGGACGTGATTTCCCGGGTCGTTACCCTGCGGAAAGCCGGCGGCAGCCGATTGAAAGGGTTGTGCCCGTTTCACAACGAGAAGACCCCTTCGTTCAACGTTGATACCGACAAGGGCTTCTACAAGTGCTTCGGCTGCGGCAAGGCCGGAGACGCGATCACGTTTGTTCGCGAGACGGAACAGCTCAACTTTACCGAGGCCATCGAAGCCCTCGGCAAACGTTTCAACATCGTCATCGAATACGAGGAAGGTTCCGGCGGCCCCAGTCGAGAGGAGCGCTCACTGCGGCAGGAACTGTACGATCTGCACGACGCGGCCGCCGAGCATCTCCACCAGGCGTTCAAGGCCTCGGACGCGACCGGCGATTTCATGCGCAAGCTTTGGGTCGAACAGCGGCGCTTTCCCGCCGAGCTCGCGGACGAGTTCAAGATTGGCGCGGCCGACGCCGGCGGCAGCGGACTAGGCGCGGCACTATTGAAGAAAAAATTTTCCGAGGCCGCGCTGCGGCAGTGCGGTTTGTTTTTCGTCTACGACAACGCTGAGCTCACCTTGCACTCGCTCCGGCCGCGGTTTCGCGGGCGGTTGATGATTCCCATCCGCGATCATCAAAACCGCGTGGTGGCGTTCACCGCGCGCCAAACCGGGCTCACGCCGGAGGATGACCCGGCGCGCGAAGCGAAATACGTCAACTCGCCCGAGACGCCGATTTTTACCAAGGGCCACTTGCTCTTCAACCTCGACCGCGCGCGCAGCCACGTTGGCGAGGGCAAGCCCTTTGTGCTCGTCGAAGGCCAGCTCGATGCGATGCGTTGTTGGAGCGTCGGCTTGAAAACCGCGATCGCCCCCCAAGGCACGTCGATCACCGAAGGCCAGCTCGTGCTGCTGCGCCGTTACCACACCCAAGTCGAGTGC
The DNA here is from genome assembly GCA_903919985.1 of uncultured Opitutia bacterium. Classification (GTDB taxonomy): domain Bacteria; phylum Verrucomicrobiota; class Verrucomicrobiia; order Opitutales; family Opitutaceae; genus Tous-C4FEB. The sequence goes on from CAIXKG010000032.1 coordinate 6,240, forward strand.
TTCTTCGACAGCGACAGCGCCGGGCAAAAAGCCTCGCTGCGTTTTCTCCCGATGGCGCTGAAAGCCGGATTGGAAGTGCGATTCCTGACGCTCGCCGGCGCCGCCAAGGTGGACCCGGATTTGCTTTTTCTGGAACGCGGTTTGACCGCCTACGAGGAAGTTAAACGCAGTGGCCTGAGCGCGATGGAATTTCTCTGCCTTGCCGTCCTGCCCGAGCCCGGCAAGGCCTCCGCGGAACAGCGCGCCCGCGCGGCGGAATCAGTCGCGGAAACATTAGCGGCCAGCGAAAGCACCGCCACCCGCGCGAATCTCGCGAAGGAAGCGTCACGCTTCCTCTGGCTGGAACCAAAAATCGTGGAAGGGGAACTCGAGAAATTCCTCGCCCGCCAGGCCCGTCAAGCGGCCGGCCGGCCGCCAACGCAAAATTCGGAACCCCAGAACGAAAACGGTGGGCCGGTGCAGCGGGATCACACTTCCGAGCGCGATCTGCTTTTGATTTGTCTGCATTTCGAGCCTCTCGGCAAACCCATCGGCGCTGCCCTGCCCCACGATTGGATCGACACCGGCCACCTCGCCGGTGCGCTGCTCAACAAGTTCCTTGCCGAATTCGAGCACGACAGCTGGCCGGGTCGCGACCATCTCGACGGTCTGGTCGAAACCGCCGAGGAGAAAGCACTCGTGGCGGGCCTCCTGTTCGAAACCCCGAAAATGGACGATCCGGTGAAGGTGGCAGTCGAGGGTTTACGCCAGCTCCGCACCCGCGCGCTCGAGCCGCGCCTGCGCCAAATAGAACTTGCTTTGGCCAACCCCCGTGCGGACAGTGAATCTGACCCAATTTCCCTCTTGAAAGAACGTTCTGAACTGCAACGCCAGTTGCGCCAATCCATCACGCTCAACCTCGCCGGTTGAGCGTGTTTTGCCGTTTTTTCCGCTCCCTGTTTTCCATCCTCCCATGCCGCGCAAAGCCAAGTCCGTCGATACCGATCAATCCGAAGCCGTCGAAGCCGTGCTCGAACGCCAGCCCAACGCCGCTGCCGACGCCGCTGAAGGCGGGCCAGCCGTGCCCGGCACGATCAATGAGAAGATTCGCCAGCTCATCCGGCATTCCAAAGAGCAGGGTTATCTGACGTTCGACGACATCAACGAGGCATTGCCCGAGTCCGTCGAAAACCAAGAGGAGATCGATAACGTCCTTTCCATTCTGCAGAATCTCGAGATCGAAATTCTTGAGCCCGATCAGGTCGAGGATTTCAAGGCCCGGCAGGAAGAGGCGGAGGAAGAGGAATCCCGTTCGTCCCAAAACGACATCCTCGACGACCCGGTGCGCATGTACCTCAAGCAGATGGGCCAGGTCCCGCTGCTGACCCGCGAGCAGGAAGTTGAGATTTCCAAGCGCATCGAAAATGCCGAGGCGAAAGCCCAGGAAGCGTTGTTCCAGGCTTCCGCCGTCGGGGCCTATATCGGCATGCTCGGCGCGAAACTACTCACCCGCGAAGAGCGCTTCGACCGCATCGTCATCGATAAGAAAATCGAGTCGCGGGAAGTTTATTTCAAGTCGCTCGAGAAGCTGGTCGAAACAACCCAAAAGGGCGAAGCGGGCACCGCCGAGGCGTGGGACGAATACGTCAAAGCCCGCACCGAGGTCGACAAGAAGCGCATCCTTTCAAAATTCCGGAAGCGCGAAAACCTGCTTCGGGCGACCTTCTCAAAATTTTATTTTAAGCTCAAAGTATACGAGGAGTACCTTGTCGCCCTCCAGCCGGCGTTGGATGAAATCGAGGGCCTTCAGGCACAGCTCGAGCGCGCCAAACACCCCAAAACCAAGAAGGACGCGGCGATCGATGCGAAGCCGATTAACGCCCGTCTGAAGCAGATCGAAATCGCCCAGCGCATCGCGCCCGACGAACTCCTAAAAGTTGTCGCCCAGACGAACGTCCACGTGCGCGAGGCGCACCAGGCGAAGACCGAGATGGTGGAGGCCAATCTGCGTCTCGTTATTTCGATCGCAAAAAAATACACCAACCGCGGCCTTTCCTTTCTCGATCTGATCCAGGAGGGCAACATGGGCCTGATGAAGGCGGTCGAAAAATTCGAGTACCGCCGCGGGTATAAGTTCTCCACGTACGCCACGTGGTGGATCCGTCAGGCGATCACCCGGTCCATCGCCGACCAGGCCCGCACCATCCGCATTCCGGTGCACATGATCGAGACCTTGAACAAGGTCATGCAGGTGCAGAAACAGCTGCTCCAGGAATTCGGCCACGAGCCGACGCCCGAGGAAGTTGCCGATGAAATGAACCTGCCCGTCGAGCGCGTGCAGCAGATCATGAAGATGGCGCAACAGCCCATCTCCCTGCAGTCTCCGGTCGGCGATGGCGACGACACGTCGTTCGGCGATTTCATCGAGGACAAGTCCGCCGAGAATCCCTACGACATGACGGCCTATTCGCTCCTGCGCGAAAAGATCATCGACGTTCTCGACACCCTCACCGAGCGCGAACGCCGCGTACTCTCCCTCCGCTTCGGTCTCGTCGACGGCTATAGCCGCACGCTCGAGGAAGTGGGCAAGCAATTCAAAGTTACCCGCGAGCGCATCCGTCAGATCGAGGCCAAGGCCCTGCGCAAAATGCGTCACCCGACGCGCATTCGCCAGCTGCACGGCTTCTTCGACGCCGAACAAATCGACAACGCCCAGAACCTGCTGAAGGTCGCCGCCACCGCGCGTCTGCCCGGTCTGCCAGGCGGCCCGGTCATTCCGGGTTTCGCCAGCATCCCGGCCGCGCCGGGCGTTTCCAATCCACCTCCGTTCCGGAAGCCCTGATCCGCCCGGAAGCGCAGACGTCCTTGTCTGCTCCGCTTCACGCGGTCGACGAAATGAAAAACACCGCCTGCGCGCTCCCGCTGCTGGCGGTGTTTTTTTTATGTCCGGCCTGTCGCACGCCGCGCCCCTCAGCCAACGGTTCGCCCCCACTCGTCGGCGCCGCCGCAACTGAGGGTAGCATTCCATCGAAACCTTCCAACTCATTGCTCATCCCGAGCCCGCGCCGTCTTGTCGGGCGGATCATAGCGGTGGATTCCAACCGCCACTTTGCCATCGTCGAATTGGCCACCAGCATTCCGAGCCTTGAATTTGACATCGAGCTGGTGGTACGCGCCGATGACTTGCGCGAAACCGGCCGGTTGCGTTCGACCCGCCAACTACGCGGCCGCACGCTCGGCACTCAGGTCCTTTCCGGGGAACCTGCGCTGGGCGATGAAGTCGTTACCGCCGGTCCGTAAACGAGTGCGGTCCACCGCCGCAAAATCGCTTTCCCGCTTTACAGCTTCCAGCCTCGCCCTAGGTTTTCCCCACTATGACCGCTCTCCCCGCTATCTTCGCAGGCATCCTCGGCCTCGGTGCTCCCGAGCTTGTCGTGATCCTCATTATTATGCTCGTCCTTTTCGGGGGCGCCAAGCTCCCCTCTCTCGCCAAGGGCCTCGGTCAATCCATCAAAGAATTCAAGAAAGCCGCGAAGGATGATGAGCCCGAAGCCAAGCCCGCGGAAAAGAAAGAGGAAGTTCCCAAGACGCTCGGCTCGAACTGAGTCCACCGACAACCCCCCGTCGCTCCAAGCGCGCCATCCGGCGCGCTTTTTTATTTTCCACCGCCGTCGACCGCCAATTCTTGGAGCCAGACGTCGAACTCCCGGATGTTCGCCGGCGCCCCTAGCGCAAGGAGCTCGTCCCCGGCCCGAAGAATTTCCGTGGCCCCCGGATTAAGAATGCGCAGCCCCCCGCGCCGTAGCCCGGCGATCTGCGCGCCGTGACGTTGCGCGAGCCCGAGTTCATGCAGCGTACAGCCCACCGCACGGCTTTTCGCGGGAACCTGAATCACCTCCATGCGTACGTCTTCAAACAGCGAGTCCGCCACCGCGTCCCCTGAAACTGCCGACAGGATCGCTTTGCCGGCCTCCACCTGCTCCGGCGTGCCGAGAAGCAGCACCTTGTCCCGCGGATAAAACACGGCTTCCGGCGGCGGCAACGGAATCATGAAACCCTGACGCTCGATCCCGACCACGGCGCAACCGGCCCGATGGCGCAGCTCGAGCGTCGCGATGCTCTTGCCTTGGGAATCGGCGAGGTCAGGCAGCGTGCAATCCACCATCTGCAGATTCCATTCCCCATGCGGCTGCAGCCACGGCGCCGCAGTCGCCGTCATCCGATTGTCGCCCGTTTCGATCACGCTCTGCAACTCGGCCTCCAGCTGGCTGTGCCAGTAAATGAGTTTTTGCCGCAGCAGGACGAGCGCGATGGCCGCCACGCCCGCACTCGAAAGCAACAGCCAGCGCGCGGTGCCATCGGCGGGCAGGATCGCCATAATCCAGAAGAAAAGCCCCGCGATCGCGGCGCCCTTCAGGGCATTTTCCACCACGGGAGCGAGCCGCGTGGCTTTCGGGTGACCGCGCGTCGAAACCTGCGCGTAGATCAAGGCTAGAGCCGAACAGTTTCGCCAGATCGCCACCATCGGCGCTAGGGCCAGCAGGCTCAGCGCGGTCCAGAAGACGATTTCCCGGCCGTGCACAAAACCCCAATCGCGCCCGAGCCAGTGCTCGACGGAGGCAAAGAGTTGCCCGGAAAAAACGAGCAGCCCGCTCACGAACAGCATCTCCACGCCAATTTGCACAAACCGCTTTTTACTCATCTGCCAAAGAATGCTGCGCTTTCGTTCTCGGCGGAGCCGTTCCAGCCACTCGTGATAATACCGCTGCCAGGGCTCGGTCCAGCGGGGCTGACGGGCCAGCACCCGCACCGCAATCCATTCGGAATGGCGCGTCAAAATAGGCGCGACCAGCGTCGTGAGCAAGGACACCCCGACGGCGAGCGGATAAAACCGGGGCTCAACCAGCGCCGCGCCCACGCCGAGTTGAACAATGATAAACGAAAATTCGCCGATCGGCGTCGCCGCAAGCCCGGCGCGCAGCGCATCTTTCGGCAGGGTCCCGGTCAAGATCAGCCCGGTCGCCACCGCCAGCGGTCGCGCCAGCAGCACAAACGCCGCGATCCCCGTGATCAAACCGGCCTGCACCCACAATTGTCCCGGATCGATCTGCATCCCGATCGCGACAAAAAATACCGCGGTGAAAACATCCCGCATGCCGGCAAAAGTCCGCTCCACTTGATGCCGGTGCGGCGTCTCGGCCACGATCACCCCCAGCAAAAACGCGCCCAACGCCAGCGAGTAACCCGCGCGTTGCGCGATCACCGCCAGCCCGAAAAGCAATCCCGCCAGCCCGAGGGTCTGCAACTCCTCATCCGCAGCGATACTCATGCGCTTCAGCAACCATGGTATCAGTAGCAATCCGCCCACGCCCGCTAGGACCACAAAGGCACCGAGTCGCAGCAGCGTGGGGCCCACCGCCGCCGCCTGCACGCCGATCGCTCCGCCCATTTGCACGAGGGAACTCAACAGGGTCAGCATCACCACCGCGACGATGTCCTCCAACACCGCCACGCCCATCGCCAACTGGCCCGACCGCCCGTGGCTGGCTCCGGTTTCGTGCAAGATTTTCCCGATGATCGCCGAGGACGAGACCATCAGCATACCCGCCAGAAAGAGCCCCTGCGTCGTGCTCCAGCCCATGGCCGCGCCCAGCAAGCGCGTCAGATAATACATCGCCAGCGCCCCCAGTGCGGTTGCCAACAGCAGCCCCAATCCCATTCGGCGCAGACGGCGCACACTGAGGCCTAGGCCGATCGAAAACATCAAGAAAACTAGCCCGACTTGCGCCAGCGCATCGATCCGCTCCAAGTCGGTCACGAGTGAAAACGGTGGGGTGTGCGGCCCGATCAACATGCCCGCGACCAGGAATCCAACGATCACCGAGAGCTTCAGGCGCTGACACACCCAGCCGACCACGCCGGCAGATACAAGGATCACCGCCAAATCCTGGATGAACAAAAAACCATGCATAACGCCTAGAAGAAAAACGCGGTGAACGCGAAAAGCGTCAAGCGTCACGCACAGGGACCCCGCTTTCTCTTGTTGTTTCCCTCGTTGACACCCGGAATCGCCGCCGATTCGTTTCCGTCGGCGGAGACGCCGCCACCCGCTTCGCTTTCGAGTATACCATCATGGCCAACCTTCTCGGTTATTTCTCCAACGACATCGGCATCGATCTCGGCACCGCCAACACGCTCGTTTACGTCAAGGACAAGGGCATCGTCCTGCGCGAGCCTTCCGTCGTCGCCCTCGACACCGTCACCCGCAAGGTCCGTGCCGTTGGCGACGAGGCGAAACGCATGTTGGGCCGCACCCCGGGCAACATCACCGCAATCCGCCCGATGAAAGACGGCGTCATCGCCGACTTCGACGTCACCGAGGCGATGCTCCGCTATTTCATCCGCAAGGTTTCCAGCGGCTCCTTCCGCGCGCCGCCCCGCGTGGTCATCGCCATTCCCTCGGGCATTACCGAGGTGGAGAAGCGCGCCGTGAAAGACTCCGCACTCCACGCCGGCGCGCGCGACGTCATCACGATTCCCGAACCCATGGCCGCCGCGATCGGAGTCGGGCTCCCGATCGACGAGCCCGCCGCCAACATGATTGTCGACATCGGCGGCGGCACCACCGAGATCGCGATCATTTCGCTCAACGGCATCGTGTTTTCGAAATCCATCCGCGTCGCCGGCGACGAGCTCGACGCCGCAATGGTAAACTACATGAAGCGCGCCTACAATTTGCTCATCGGCGAGCGCACGGCGGAAGAAATCAAGATGCGCGTCGGCTCCGCTTACCCCCTCGACGAGGAGCTCACGATGGAGGTCAAGGGCCGCGATTCCGTGGCTGGCCTGCCGAAGACGATTCATATCACTTCGCAAGAAATTCGCGAGGCCCTCGCCGACACGATTTCGGCGATCGTCGATGCTGTACGCGTAACGCTGGAGCGCTGCCCGCCGGAGCTTTCCGCTGACTTGGTTGACCGTGGTTTCGTGATGGCCGGCGGCGGCGCTCTGATTCGCGGCATCGATAAATTACTCAGCGAAAAGACGGGGTTGCCGGTCACAATTTCGGATGACCCGTTGTCAGCCGTCGCGAACGGCACTGGCGCGGTGTTGAACGATCTTTCGTGGCTGATGCAGAACGTGTGAGGCAAGGAAGCGCTGGCTGTGAATCGCTCCGAGGTAGGGCGCGTTATCCCTAACGCGCCGGTTGGACAAAAGCTCTCGCCTAGTCCCCCGCCGCAGCGCGAGCGCCTCCACCACACCGTCCCCAGCTGGGTCCCAGCCGGCGAAACCTACTTCATAACGATGTGCTGCGCCGAGCGGACGATCAACCAGCTCGCTACGCCGGCCGTTTTCAACGTGATGACGTGCGCGCTGGAACACTAAATTGCTCATGAAAAACTTTGGGCCACGCTGTTCCTCGCGATGCCAGATCATGTTCACAGCCTGATCTCATTTTCGCGGCAGGAACGCATGGAAAAAGTCGTTCGCGATTGGATGAGATTCGTAGCGAAGCAAACCGGCGTTCGCTGGCAGAACGGATTTTTCGACCATCGCCTGCGCAGCAACGAAAGCCTAGAAGAGAAATCGAACTACATTCGCCAGAATCCGATGCGAGCCGGCTTGGTTTCGGCGACTGAACCCTGGAAATATGTTTGGCCGTCGAGCGATGTCGCTCCGGCGCGTTAAGGATAACGCGCCCTACCTTACTTTTTCCGTGTCATCCGCGTCTTCCGCAGGCAAACAATCCCGTTCCATCCGCCGCGACCCATCGTGCCTTCCAAACGTTTCGACCAAGCCCACCCGTTTGTCGCCCTCGGGCTGATCGTCGCCGGGTGGCTGATCGTGCCCACGGTCATTAAGATTTTTTCCCGCGCCACGTTCTTCGAACTCACCGCACCCGTCAGCGTCGCCGCCTCCTACGCCGCGGATCTCCGCGAATACTGGGCGCTTCGCCTGCACTCGAACAGCGAACTCATCCAGGCGGGACGCGACCTCGCGAGACTCAACGCTTCCTACCACATCGCCGTGCAGCAAAACAACGATCTGCACGCGGAAGTCACCCGGCTCGAAAACGTGCTGCGCCTCCCGACCCTGCCCGGCTATCGCTACGAACCGGCACGCGTGGCCCGGCGCGATTTTTCTGGATGGTGGGAGCAACTGATTATTCGCAAAGGGCAAAATTTCGGCATCGCGGTCGGCGCCCCAGTGGTTTTCAGCGGTGGCGTCGTGGGCCGGATCAGCGAAGTCCACGCCTACACCGCCGTGGTCGAACTCATCAGCAGCCCAGGCGTCCGGCTCGCCGCCAGCATCGAGGGCGACGTGCGGCCCATCAGCTTCCAAGGCGTGCCCGACCAAACTTTTGGACCCGCGGGCGGCGTGATCGAGTTCGTCCCCCTCGATGTCGACGCGAGCAAGCTCCACCCCAAACGCCTCGTCACGTCGCCGTTTGGCGGCGTTTTTCCTCCCGGACTTTTTATTGGCTCGGTCGTCAAGGTGGAGACCAGCACCGACGGACTTTTCAAAACGGGCGAAGTCCAGCTGGATGAACGTCTGAGCTCGCTCACGGAAGTCGCCGTGCTCATTCCTCAAAATCCCGAATGAGCCGCCGCGCCGCCCGTCGTTCGCCGCCATGATCCGCACGCTCGCTGCCTTGTTCGTCACCCTTGTTCTCTGGGCCCTCGTGGCGCAACTGAACCACGAGCTCGCCGCGGTTCATGTTTATTTATTTGTCGGCGGACTGGTCGTCACGGCATCCGCCCTCGTATTGCCCCTGCGCTCCGGCCTGGCCGGTTCATTCTGCGGGGGCTTGGTATTCGACTCCGTCACGCCCGTGGCGTTCGGGACGCATGCACTCCTGTTTGCGACCGCTCACGCGTTTGTTTTTCATCTGCGGGATCGTCTGCCCCGTGATGATACCACGGGGCGGGTCGTAATCGCCCTGTGCTGCAATCTCGCGGTTTTCCTCGGATTTTCTTTTTTGCAAATCTCGCGTTCGGCCGCGCCCGCTACGGCCTGGCCCCGACTGATCGCCGACTTGATCGCCTCGCAGCTTTTTCTGGCTTTGGTCGCGCCTTGGTTCTTCGCGCTTCAGCGCCAAGTGCTCATCTTCACCCAGACCGCGCCCGAGAGAATCCGCTGATGGTCGCGCCCAATTCTGCTGGAAAAAGCGAGGTCGCACTGGCGTCCGGCGGTTTCCGCCCCTAAGTCTCAATTCGTTTCGTTCGCAGCCATGCCCAGCCCAGAGCACAATCTCGCCGAACGTTCCGGCAACCTTTTCGAGTCCCACAAGGGCTACGACCCGCGGCTGCGTTTATACTATTTCGTTTGCGCCGTGGTCATTCTGGTTCTGACCGGCGGCCTCGCCTACCAGCAACTGATCAAGACCGATATTCATCACGAGCGAGAAAAATTCCAGAGTCAGCGGCGCGTGGTGATCCCCGGGCCGCGGGGCAACATTTATGATCGCAACGGCCAGGTGCTCGTGCGCAATCGCCCGCGCCTCGCCGTTGTGCTTTACCTCGACGAGCTCGAGCCGGAATTTAACCGGGAATTTCGCCGCATCCGCACCAATTATCGGGAAACCGGGGAGAAGGAACTGCCGACGGCCGCCGAGATGTCCACCCTCGCCCGCATCAACATCGTCCAAGGTTACCAAGACCAAGTGAACGAGATCCTCGGCCTGGGTCTTCAAGTGGACGCCGCGCGCCTCAGCAAACACTTCAAAACCGAACGCGCCCTGCCGTATCCGCTGATCGAGGATCTCCAACCCTCCGACTACGCCCAGCTCATCGAGCGGCTGCCGGTCCGCTCGCCACTCCAACTCTACACGTCGAACACCCGCGAGTATCCGTTTGGCTCCGCCGCAGCCCATACCCTCGGCTATGTCGGCACGATCGAGGAGAAGGACGACAACGAACGGATCAAAACTTTCAAAGCAAAGGGCACCATCGGCCGGGAGGGACTGGAGCGTTCATTCGACGCCGAGCTGCAAGGCGAGCCAGGGAGCACGATTTTCAACGTCGATCCCGCCGGCTACAAGGTGAACAAGTCCCTCATCAAGCAGGCCCCCGTTCAGGGCAAAAACCTGGTCACGTCCCTCGACATCGACCTTCAGATCACCGCTGAGCAAACCATCGGCGATCGCACCGGCGCCGCCGTCGCGATCGACATCAAAACCGGTGAGGTCCTCGCGCTCTGCAGCAAACCCGATTACGACCTCAGCGAGACCGCGCCCCGCATCAGCGATGAAACTTGGAAGAGCATCATCGACCGCGATGCCCTGCTCAATCAGGCCATCGGCGGTGCCTATCCGCCTGGATCGACCTTCAAACTTCTCACGTCAATCGCCGCGCTGCGCGCGGGCGTGGTCACACCCGATGACATTCTGATCGATTGCCAGGGCACCATGCTCATCGGAAAAACGCCGAAGACCTGTGACAACGGCCATGGCCACCACGGCGAGGTGAACCTGAGCCAGGCGATCGCCGTGAGTTGCGATCTGTATTACTACACGCTCGGCCTGAAGACCTCGATCGAAGCCATCGCGGCTGAAGCCCGGCGGTTCCACCTCGATCAACGCACTGGGATTGAGCTTCCCCTGGAAACGAGCCGCATGCTGATCCCCGACCCCGATTGGAAAAGGCGAGTGCGCGGCGAAAATTGGTTTCCTGGTGACACGGCCAACGTTGCGATCGGCCAGGGTGACGTGCTGGTCACGCCTTTGGAGATGGCGTGTTTCGCCGCGTCGATTGCACGCGACGAAACTTTCACCACCCCCACGCTACGGCACGATCCCAAGGCGCCGACGCAACACCACGAATCGATCGGTCTGACACCCACGCAGCGCGCCGCGCTCCTCGCGGGGATGGAGGGCTGCACGCAACCTCCGGGCACCGCGAAAATCCTGACGACGATTCCAGCGCTGCGCGTTCCCGGCGTACGCATCGCCGGCAAGACTGGGACGGCGCAGAAGGATGTCTACAAAGACGGGAAATTGCTCGGGAAAATCAACTTCGCCTGGTTCATCTGTTTCGCCCCGGCTGAAAAACCAGAGATCGCCGTCGCGGTGATGCTGGAAGGCGACACGATCGGCGAAGGCTACGGCGGCGGTGACAACGCGGCGCCAGTGGCTAGCGCGATCCTCAAAAAATATTTCGACAAACAGGCGCACCCCAACGTAGTCATCCAGCCGTTCAAGACGGCTGGAAACTGACCGGCGACGTTCGACCGTATCGCGCCCCTCAACCACGCCCGCGTTGCGCCCGCGTTGCGCCCGCGCGATGCTGCGGCGATTCGAGCAGCCGTTTCCCCACGCTCATGCCTAGTCATTCTAGGGTTCTAATCCGAAAACCCTCGTGAACGAGGC
>CAIXKG010000033.1 GCA_903919985.1 uncultured Opitutia bacterium
AATCAGTCACTCGGACAGGCTCTAGGTCGCTTAACCCCTCCCAATTTTAGCCCGAGGGCTTCCTTACTCCCCCAAGCCCATGCATCGAGCCAATTGCCTTGGGTTTGCTCGCCGTTGTGCACACGGTTCAACAATGAGAATGCTCATCCGCCTGCTCTGCGTGTTCGGGCTTTTGTTGTCGGTCGCTTTTGCGGAGTCGCTAGATGAGACGCGGAAAAAAGCTGAGTCCGGTGATTCCTTTGCGCAGTGGTTGCTCGGCGGCGCATACGCTAAAGGCAACGGCGTGCCGAAGGACTCTGCTGAAGCCGTGAAGTGGTGTCGCTTGGCGGCGGAGCAGGGTTTCGCCATGGCGCAGAGCGACCTCGGCTTGATGTACAAGAACGGCGAAGGCGTGGCGAAGGATTCCGCCGAGGCTGTGAAGTGGTATCGGAAGGCGGCAGCTACTGGTGATGCTGGCGGTCGATTTAATCTCGGGTTGTCATATGCCAATGGTGAAGGCGTGCCGGAGGACCTGATTCAAGCGCACTTCTGGTTAAACCTCGCTGGAGCCGCAGAAGACGAGACCTACACTACTTTTGCCAAAATATCTCTTGCTCGGATTGAAGCGAAAATGAACGCCGAGCAAAAAGCTGAAGCGATGAAGTTGGCACGAGAGATGTTTGAGCGCGAGACGACCGAGCGGTTAGCCGTTGCCAAGGCTCGGGCGGAAAAAGACGCCGCAGATAAAGCAGCGGTGGCGGAGCGAGTCGCGGCTATTAAGGCAGAGGCGGAAAAAAGAAGGCCGGACCGCTACCCAGTACCGACCTATCAGGTCAGGCCCGTTTACCCTTTCGAATCCCGCGCGGCCGGCAGGGCTGGTGACGTGTTGGTCAGCTATACGATTGATGTTCGCGGTAAGGTCATAAACGCCCGCGCAGTTAGATCTTCGGCCAAGGAGTTCGAAGCCGCTGCGGTAGCGGCAGTCGAAAAGTGGAAATTTCAACCTGCGATGAAAAATGGAAAAACGATTGAATGCGATCTGCAGGCGCCGATCGTCTTCACGCTTAGCGAGGAAAATTAGCCAGTGTCCGAAAGGGCTATTCGCGAAGCTGCCTAAGAAGTAGGAAAAGCCAGCCTTCTGATTCAACTAAGATAACATTACACCTAGCCCAGTTTCCGGGACCCGCTCAATCCCGCCCACCGGAATTGAGCCCTCTTACTTCAACGCGGCCCAGACCCGTTGCACGTCGTCGTGATCGTCGAGTTCGTGGAGAAACTCGCCGACTTCCATTCGCGCGGCGTCGTCAAGTTCGGGATAATTTTTCGCCAGATAGCCGAGCTCGGCGGTCACGACGGTCCAGCCGTTTTTTGCGAGCCAAGTTGAAACGGCGTGCACGGCTTTGATATCCGTGACGAAGCGCGCCCCAGCGTGGCCCTCGGGAATGTCGTCGTTTTTCTCGTGCGACACGGGCTCGAAATCGTTCGCGCCGGCCTCGATTGCCGCGGCTTCGAGATCGCTGGCGGTGTCGGGATGGTGCGCCTCCACCAGCCCGACGTGATCGAAAAGAAACTTGTTGCTCCCGGCCTGGCCGAGCACGCCCTTCTTGAAAAGCACGCGCATTTCCGGGGCCGTCCGCTGGTGATTGTCGGTGTAGACTTCGACGATGACCGGCACTTTGTGCGGCGCGTAGCCCTCGAAGGTGATGTGTTCGAGGACCAATTTGTCGTCGCCCACGCCAGCCCCTTTTTTGATCGCCCGCTCAATCACATCGCGGGTGACGCTGGCCTTCTTGGCCTTTTCCACAGCCGCGAATAGCCGGGCATTGGCGGCAGGATCGCCTCCACCCAGTTTCGCGGCCACACTGATTTCTTTGGTCAGTTTGCCCGAGATTTTGCTTTTCCGCTCGTTAACGATGGCGCGTTTCGCGTGGAGCCATTGACGTCCCATAAGGTGGGCGAGACTTGCGGTTCGGTCCGGCGCGATCAACCTCGGAATATTCCGGTTGATCGCGACCCTCACCCCCGACGCTTTCTCATGAACATCCGCATTCCTAAAGATTGGGCACTTCCCGAATCGGCCGTGACGGCTGAATCGGTTTATCGTCTCCGTAATCGTCGCGATTTCCTCCGGTCCCTCGGGCTCGCGTCCGCCGGCTTGCTCGGCGCCCAAGCTTTGCGCGGAGCCACGGGGGGATTTCCCGCCAAGGAAAACGAACTCTATCCGGCCTCGGCGCTCAAACCGACGCCCTACGATTTCATTACGAGCTACAATAATTTTTATGAGTTCGGCACGGACAAGTCGGCGCCCAAGGACAATGCGAAAGGCTGGAAGACGGAACCGTGGACCGTCGAACTGGCCGGGCTCATCCGGAAACCGGGGAAATTCGACGTCAACGACCTGATCGCAAAAGTTGGCGGGATCGAGGAGCGGGTGTATCGTCACCGTTGCGTCGAAGCTTGGTCGATGGTGATCCCGTGGGACGGTTTTTCGCTCGCGAAGCTCGTGACGCTGGCTGATCCGCTGCCGGAGGCGAAATACCTGAAGCTATCCTCGTTCAACGATCCGAAAAATGTCGTGGGGCAGCGAACGGCCGTACTCGACTGGCCGTATGTGGAAGGCCTCCGGCTGGACGAGGCCATGAATGAATTGGCGTTCATCGCGACAGGAATTTACGGCCAGCCGATCCCGAATCAGAACGGCGCGCCGTTGCGGCTCGTGACGCCGTGGAAATATGGCTTCAAGGGCATCAAATCGATCGTGAAGATTGAGTTTGTCGCGCAGCAGCCGAGGAACACGTGGTACGTGATGGCGCCGCGCGAGTACGGATTCTACGCCAATGTGAATCCGAACGTGGATCATCCCCGCTGGTCGCAGGCGAGCGAGCGCGTGATTGGCGGCTCCTTTTTCGCCGGGAAACAGGCCACGTTGATGTTTAACGGCTACGAAAAACAAGTGGCCGGGCTCTATACGGGTTTGGATCTGGGGCGGAATTATTAGCGGGAAATTTTCAACCGCAGATTTCGCGGATATCACGGGTTGAATGCCCCGATCCGTGCCATCCGCGGTTAGGCGAAAAGGCTGCGGGCTTCCGGTGCTAAATTATTTCCATGCTGCTCGAAAAAATCCTGCGCTCTAAGGTTTTTATCTGGATCCTGATCATTCTGCCGGGCCTTTGGCCGGCATGGCCGCTGTTACGGCAGGACCCGAGCGTGCTCGCCGATCCGGCAAAGTATCTGCTCCACCATATGGGCTTGGTCGCGTGCGTGCTGCTAGCGGTGGTGCTGACCTTCACGCCGCTGCGCGTCTTGTTTCCCAAGTCGAAGTTGGCGCTGGCGCTCAACCGTCACCGCCGGCTCGTGGGCGTCGCGGCTTTCGGGTATGCTCTCCTGCACCTGGGGTTTCATCTCGTGGAAGAAGGTGGGTTCGGCACGTTCATCAAAAATCTGCAAAAGCCTTTTATCCTGAGTGGGCTGACGACTTTCACCATCCTCCTCGCGCTAGCGGTCACGAGCCCGCATCGTGTCTTGCGGTGGATGGGTGCGATCAAGTGGAAGCGTTTGCATCGGCTCGTCTATCTGGCGGCGCCGCTAGCGGCGTATCACCAGGCCGCGGCGCGAAAGATTTTTCCGGTGCAGGTGCTCTGGATTTTTGGGCCGCTGGCCTTCCTCGAGTTGCTGCGGGTTTGGAAGCAACGCACCAAGCAGAGCGCCGCGGTTTGAAAAAACCGGAGGGTTCGGCGTAGCGCGCGGCTTTAGCCCGCGTTTTGAAATTCCAGAACGCGGGCTGAAGCACCGCGCGCCTCACGGATCAGAACTCCGCCGTGCCGGGAGTCCGCGCGAACGGGATCACGTCGCGGATGTTGGCCACGCCGGTGATGAACATCAGCATGCGTTCGAAGCCCAAGCCGAAGCCGGCAT
Source organism: uncultured Opitutia bacterium (assembly GCA_903919985.1). Taxonomy (GTDB): domain Bacteria; phylum Verrucomicrobiota; class Verrucomicrobiia; order Opitutales; family Opitutaceae; genus Tous-C4FEB. The sequence goes on from CAIXKG010000033.1 coordinate 3,898, forward strand.
GCGGCACGGTGCCGAAGCGGCGTAGATCCAGGTACCACCAGTAGTCCTTCTCCGAAAGATGGTGCAGCGCGAGACCAGCCTGGAGGAAATCGAGGCGTTCCTCGCGTTGGCTGCCGCCGATGATTTCTCCGATGCCCGGGACGAGGAGGTCCATGGCGGCAACCGTCTGCCGACCCGGCGCGCAGCCATCGGTCTGGCGCATGTAGAACGCTTTGATTGCCTGCGGATAATTATAGACCGTCACGGGACACTTAAAATGTTCCTCGGTGAGGAAGCGCTCGTGTTCCGCCTGAAGATTCGTGCCCCAGGAGACCGGATGTTCCCAGGTTCGGCCGCTCTTTTCGAGAATCTCCACGGCCTCGGTGTAACTGCAGCGTTGGAACGGGCGCTCCAAGACAAAGCTGAGGCGCGTGAGCAGATCCTTGTCCACGAACTTGGAGAAAAATTCCAGATCCGCGGCGCAGTGTTCCTGCGCATCGCGAATCAGATATTTCACAAACTCCTCGGCGAGATCCATGTCGCCCTGCAGATCGCAGAATGCGACTTCGGGTTCGATCATCCAGAATTCAGCGGCATGACGCGACGTGTGGGAATTTTCGGCCCGGAAGGTCGGGCCAAAGGTGTAAACGTTGGAAAGCGCGTGCGCGAAAATCTCGGCCTCTAATTGACCGGAGACCGTGAGAAACGTTTTCCGGCCAAAAAAATCCTTCGTCGCGTCGATCTGGCCGTCCTCGGTCTTCGGAGGCTGCGCCAGATCGAGTGTGGTCACGCGAAACATATCGCCCGCGCCCTCGGCATCGCTGGCGGTGATGATCGGGGTGTGCACGTAGACAAAGTTTTTCTCCTGAAAAAACTGGTGCACCGCGTACGCCAACCGGCTGCGTACCCGAAACACCGCACCGAAAAGATTCGAGCGCGGACGCAGGTGCGCGATTTCGCGCAGGAATTCGAGGGTGTGGCCTTTTTTCTGCAAAGGAAACGTGGCGTCCGCTTCGCCGATGACGGTGAAGGCTTCGGCGATCACTTCCCACGTTTGGCCGGCGCCTTTCGAGGCGACGAGTTTGCCGCGCACCGCGATCGATGCCCCGGTCGTAACTTTCTCGATCTGCACGTAGTCGGGCAGGGCGGCGTCGGCGATCACCTGGATGCTCTTGAGCGACGAGCCGTCGTTGAGCTCGATAAACGAGAACGTCTTGTTGTCGCGCCGTGTTCGCACCCAGCCTTGGAGCAAAACGGCGTCGAGCGAAGTGGGGCTGGCGAGGGCGGCTTTGACGAGCGTGCGTTTCATGACTTGGGGAAAATGATTTCTCGGGCTCGGTGGTCGCGGCGAGGCAAATCCGACGGTGCGTGTAGGTGGCAATGCAGTCGCAAGACTTAGGAAAATGTCTTCGAGTTTGGTTTTGGTCAGCCTGCCCGCGAGCGACGCAGCGGTGCGCGAATTTGATGCTGAGTCCCTGTAATTCGCCGCGCCTGGGCCGGTCTTTTACGTGTTTACGGCTCCGTGTTGCGACCCACGACGAATCTCATTCTTCCCCGCGTTCGGCGCACGTTGCTCGTGGGATTCGGCGCAGCGCTCGGTGTTTCGACGGTCGTAAATATCATCGGTCCAGTGGAGCGCATGAACGCCTCCTCGGGGGCCACGTTGCGCGTTACCCGCGGCGGAGGCAGTGCGGTCTTGCGGTGCACGCCGGGAACCGCACTGCTCGGCGCTTGATGCATTGGATTGGCGCCAGCCTCGTTTCCGCCCTGTTCCTCGGGTGCTACGACTTGTTCACGAAGCACGCGGTGCGCGACAACGCGGTTTTGCCCGTGTTGTTTCTCGCCAACATTGTTAGCGCGGCCGTTTGGCTTTTACTCATGTCGGTGCCCGCGCTCGCCCCCGGATTGCTACCCGCGGCGTTGAGCGTGCCCGAGCTGACTTTTTCGCAACACCTTCAGCTCCTCCTCAAGTCGACAATCGTGGCCGCGTCGTGGGTGTGCAGTTATTTCGCGGTCAAGCATCTGCCAGTTTCGCTTGCGGCCCCGGTACGCGCGACGACGCCCATGTGGACGTTGCTCGGCGCCGTCCTCGTGCTCGGTGAGCGGCCGTCGTGGCTCGAGGGGCTCGGCATTGCGATCACCCTTGGATCGTTTGTGGCGCTGTCGGTTGTCGGAGCGCGTGAGGGGGTGCATTTCCACCGCGACAAATGGATCTGGTTTTTGCTGGGAGGCACGTTGCTCGGTGCGGTGAGCGGGCTGTACGACAAGTTCCTGCTGACGCCGGGCCGATTCACGGTCGCGACAGTGCAGAGCTGGTTTTCCATTTATCTCGCTCTGCTGTTCCTGCCGCTCGCGCTCGGCTGGAAATTGCGCTGGTGGCCGCGCCACGTCTTCCACTGGCGTTGGAGCATCGTGGGCGTGTCATTCGCGCTGCTCGTGGCCGACTTCGTTTACTTCGGCGCGCTGCGGGAACCCGGCGCGTTAATCTCGCTCGTGGCCAGTCTGCGACGGGGAAGCATGCTGGTGGCCTTTGCCGGCGGTTTGCTTTTTTTTGGGGAGAAAAATGGCTGGCAGAAACTACCGGCGGTGCTCGGCGTGCTGATCGGCATCGTCCTGACGGTGATGGGTTGAAAACCCGGCTGGCGGCTCGACACGCGTCGAACTCCGCGCACGCTGCGCATCATGGCCACCCTCTATGAAACCCTCCGCGCCGATATCATCGTTGCGATGAAAGCCCGCGACGGCGCCACGACGACCGCCCTTCGCACCGCCGACGCCGGCGTCAAGCGCGCGGCGATGGACACCAACAAGGAGATCGACGACGCGCTCGTCCTCGTGACCATCCGCAAGGCGGTAAAGAATCTCACGGACGCGAACGTCGAATTTGCGAAAGGCGGACGCGCCGACCTGATCGCGGCCAACGACGCAGAAATTCGCGTGCTCACGAAGTACCTTCCGGCGGGACTCGACGTCGCGAAACTCGAGGCCGTGATTGCCGAAGTCATCCTCGCAACCGGGGCGCAGTCCAAAAAAGAAATGGGCAAGGTGATCGGCGCGCTGAAGCTCCGGCCCGAGGCGCCGTTGATCGACTTCGGCGCAGCGAGCAAGATCGTGCAGGCGAAGCTGCCGTAGCGATAAATGGCCGCGGGCAGAGGGTGTTGAAAACGTACAGATTCGAAGGCAGGGCGGTTTATGTCTAACCCTCCGCGGCTACTCGGGCCGCCGGGAAAAGGGTGTTGAACCAAGCGCGTGAGGGATCCGCGCCTTAGCTCTTGAAAGTACGCTCCGTCTACTTTCTAGCCGGTGCTGTTACATCAGCTAGCCGCGCCAGCCGCAGATCGTGATAAAGGCGTCCCGTCGCATTGCCCGGGTATCCGAGCCTTGGAGGCGGCTCGGGCGCGCACGGTTTGCTTTAACCGTTTATCACGAGGGCCGGCGTGGTCGCGGGCCCGGTGGAACGCGCAGCTGCCGCGACTAAAATTAAAACGGATTCAAAATCGCGCCGGGATAAATTTGAGGAAAACCGAAGGCTGCCTTGCCGTGACGGCGCAAGAAAATGGCGTGCGACCGGCGGAAGGCCTGCCCGCCAGGCGCGATCACATGCCGGGAAATCCGCCTTTGCCCTTCATTGCTTCCATCTGGCGCATCATCTTTTTGGCGCCGCCACCCTTGAACATCTTCATCATCTTCTGCATCTGCTGAAATTGTTTTATCATCTGGTTAACCTCGACGATTTTTACGCCGGCACCGTTGGCGATGCGCTGGCGGCGGCTGCCGTTGAGCACATCGGGTTTGCGGCGTTCGTGCAGCGTCATCGATTTGATGATCGCCTCGGTACGGCCCATCTGACGTTCGGAATCGTCGGGTAACTGCATGCCGCTCATTCCGGGCATCATGCCGACGATGCTCTGCATCGATCCCATTTTTTTGATCTGCTGCAGCTGCGCGAGGAAGTCTTCGAGGTTGAAATCCGCCTTGCGCATTTTCTCCGCCATGCGCTCGGCTTCCTTCACGTCGATGTTTTCCTGCGCCCTTTCCACGAGGGAAACGACGTCGCCCATGCCGAGGATGCGCGAGGCGAGGCGGTCGGGATAAAAAGGGTCGAAGTCGCCGGTCTTCTCCCCGGTGCCCACGAATTTTATCGGCACGCCTGTGATGCTTTTGATCGAAAGCGCGGCGCCGCCGCGGGCATCGCCGTCGAGTTTGGTCAGGATGAGGCCGGTGAGCCCGAGTGCGTCGTGAAACGTCTTCGCAACATTGACCGCTTCCTGGCCGAGCGCGCCATCGGCCACGAGCAGGATCTCATCCGGCTGAATGCGCGCGCTGAGATTTTTCACTTCCTCGATCAGGTCGGCGTCGATTTGGAGCCGTCCGGCGGTGTCGAAAATCATGCAATCCGTCGCTGCCGCATTGGCGGCCGTAAGTGCGGCGGCACCGATGGCGGGCACATCCTTGGAAAGGCGGTCGGCGTAGAAACCCAGTTCCTCCTGCTTCGCCAAAATCTCCAGCTGGTCGATGGCGGCGGGGCGATAGACATCGCACGCGACGACGAAAGGTTTGTAGCCGCGTTTTTTGAGCAGCTTGCCGAGTTTTGCCGTCGAGGTGGTTTTGCCCGAGCCGTGCAAACCGACCATGAGAATTTTCAGCGGACGCGCGGTCGACAGTGCGGTCGAGCCTTCACCGAGCAAGCGGACGAGTTCATCGTGGATGATTTTGACGACCTGCTGACCGGGGGTGACGGACTTGAGAACTTCCTGACCGACGCAGGCGGTCTGGACGCGTTCGACGAATTCGCGGGCGACCTTAAAATGGACATCGGCGGCGAGGAGGGCGGTGCGCACCTCCTTGAGCGTGTCGGCCATGTTTTCTTCCGTGAGCTTGCCCACGCCGCGGAGATTTCGGAGGGCGCTGCCGAGTTTGTCGGTGAGTGATTCAAACATGAGGAAGCGCAGTGAAACGGGGATTCACTGGTTATCCACGCAAATGTGAAGGGGAGGGAACCAAGAACCGATTGGAATAACTCAAGGTGTGGCCGGCTATGGAGGTCTGTTTTCTTGGGCGCGTTCCGGTTCGAAGCGCGTGCGGCAGCGCGAGGACCTGCCGACCGGTCAGTTATGCCGATTGGGTCTGAGGTGAACTGAAGCAGCGGGGCTGCCAGCGGCCCCGGGGTCGGCTCTAGGTCCATCGCCCGCGAGCGGGTTCCGGTCCAGCGAGTCGGGTCAGGACTCGTCGTCGAGGGAACGTTCCAACTCGTCGCGGCATTCGTTGATCACGCGCAGCCAGATTTCCCGCAGATCGAATAGACCCGGCAGCGCCGCATCGCGAAATGCCATCAGCGTGGGTTGCTCCGTTGCCTCCTGGCCATTGAGCAGCGCGAGCGAGTTGTTGAGGATACTCAGGGCGCGCTTGAAAAGGCTGATCGCCATCGCGTAGTCGCCGAAGTCGAGCGCGTGGATCGCCTGCACCGCCTGCTCCTCGCCACGATTCAGCGACGAAAGCACGGCCAGAGCGAACGTCGGTGTGATCCCTGTGCCCGTCGACTCGACACTGAGTTGCCACGATTGCTGGAGACTCGAGGCAATCGCCTTGGTAGCGATGAAAATGGGATTCTTGTGCAGCGTATAAACGTCGCCTTCGCCCGGTTCATCGCTGTCGTCGTCCTCGTCGTCGTCGTCGGAATTGTCGTCGATGTCGTCCGTCCAGTCGGCGATATCCCAGCCCATTCGCTCTGCCACCACGTCTACCCGGTCGGACTTATCCTTTGCCGCCTCGTAGAATCCCCGGTAACGGAGGATCGCTTCGTCCTGCTCACGCAGGTAACGCTCCCAATCGAACTCATTCCAGACGAGATCGCCACGATCTTCCCAGTCGTTGTTGTTGTTGGGCCCTTCAGAATCGAAATTACTCATCAGGTTGAGCGGCAAATGAGCCCCGGCCTCCCTGAAAAGCAATGCAAATTCGGATCATGGGTGCGCCGCGATTTTTTGTGCATTGAACAGCGCTTTGTCCCACCGCTAGCCTGCGCGCGAATGGCAGACGTGCATTTTGAAACGGTCTATTTTTCGGGTCGGGTGCAAGGCGTGGGCTTTCGCTATTCGACCTTGCAGGTAGCCAAGGAGTTCGAGGTGGCGGGCGCCGTGCGGAATCTGCCCGACGGTCGGGTCGTTGTGGAAGCGGAGGGGCGGGCGCCCGAAGTGGCTGCGTTCATCGCGGCGATCGAGGAGCGGATGCACGATTGCGTGCGCAAGGTCGAGCGGAGCGCTTGCGTGCGTGCGTCGGAGTTCAGCGGCTTCACGATTCGATGAGCACGGTCGCCGTTTCTGCGATCGAGCTGCGCGGGTTGACGAAGGATTATGCCGTCGGTCTGCGAGGCGTGAAACTGCGCGCCGTCGACAACCTGACCCTGAGCGTGCGCGCAGGAGAAATTTTCGGTCTCCTCGGACCCAACGGTTCCGGCAAAAGCACCACGATCAAAATTATTCTTGGACTCCTTGAGCCGACCGCCGGTACCGGCGCGATTTTTGACGTGCCGTGCGGACGCGTCGAGGCGCGAGTCGACGTTGGCTACCTCCCGGAGTCACCGCAGTTTTATCGCTTCCTCACCGGTCGGGAACTGGTGGGCTTTTACGCGCAGATGGGAGGCGTCAGCGGAGCGCGACTCGCCGCGCGGGTGTCAGAGGTCATCGCATGGGTCGGACTCGAGGACGCCGCGGACCGTCGCGTGGGCACATATTCGAAAGGCATGTTGCAGCGCATCGGACTGGCGCAGGCGCTGGTGCATGATCCGAAGTTGGTGATTCTTGACGAGCCGACGGCCGGTGTGGATCCGGGCGGCACGGCCGCGATGACGGAGCTTATTCTACAACTCAAGGCTCAGGGTAAAACGGTTCTTATCACTTCGCACCTACTCGCGCAGATCGAGTCCATTTGCGATCGTGTGGCGATACTTGATCGCGGCCGTTTGCTGCTCGAGGGCGCGGTCAGCGAACTCGTCCAGGCGACTTCGCGCGAGGCGTTGTGGCTCGACACACTTGGGCCCGCGCAGCGCGAGGAGTTACGTGCGTGGCTAGCGGCGGCGGGCGGAAAAGTGGAAAACGTGATGCAGGCCCGCACCGGGCTGGATCGGGTTTTTATGGAACGGGTGCAGCAGCGCACGCGGGTGCACCCCAATCTGCCATGACCCGGGTCGCGTTTTCATTTCGGCGTACGGGGCTCATCGCGGGCGTCACCTTGCGGGAGGCGGTGCGGCAGAAATTATTCACGCTGTTGGTGGTTCTCGCGCTCGGGCTGGTGATGAGCGTGGGTTTTCTCCGCGATTTTAATTTCGGTTCGCCGGAGTTGAAGTTCATCGCCGATTTCGGCGATGGCGCCATCGCGTTTTTTGGCGCCGCGCTGACGATCACGGCCACCGCGCAGCTCTTTTTTAGCGAAATTGAAAATCGCACGGCGCTGACGCTGCTGGCCAAGGCGGTGTGGCGGACGGAGTTTGTCGTGGGGAAATTTCTGGGCGTCGCGGCGGTGGCGGCAGGATTCTGTCTGTTGCTCAGCGCCGCGCTCGCCGCTGTGCTTTGGTCGCGCGAAACAGCGTTGATGCACGAATTTCCTGAAACGTTCGCGGCCGGACGCGTGGTGCATTATGGCAACTTGGCGGCCGCGGCTTGGTTGCAGTGGCTCAAGCTTACGCTGCTCGCGTCGGGCACGCTGCTCGTCTCGTGTTTTGCGCAGACCCAGCTTTTTGCAGTCATGATGGGTTTCGGGATTTTCGTGATTTGCCACCTGCAAAATCTGGCGCAGGGAACATCGTTTTGGCTGCGAATCATGGGCCGGATCACCGGATGGATTTTTCCCGACTTTCAACTTTTCGCCGCGGGGATTGATCTGGAATTTTCCGGGCCCGCTTTGGTGCGGCTCAGCGTCTATGCTTTGGCGCATGTGGCGGTGGCGGGCGCGCTGGCCACGTACGCTTTTCGTCAACGTGAAATCTGAAGAAGCGATCGAGCGTATTTTTCCGGTCCGGCTGCCGGCCGCGTTTGGGACCGTCGCGTTGGTGCTGCTCGCGCTGGTCGCGACTGGCGCTGCGCTCGACTGGCTTCGCCCGGAACCGTCAGTTGAACGTTCGGCTGCTGCGGAGCCGCGTCTGAGTGTCTCGCCGGGAGCGGGCGCTTTGCTGGGCTGGCTCGGTGGGTTCCGTGCCTTGACGGCAGATTTCGTGTGGTTGCGCATGCATGCGTTTTGGGAGACCCGCGATCTTGATCGGACGGAGAGCTTGATCGCGTTGACGACGATGGTGGATCCGCGCCCGCTTTTTTTCTGGCTCAACGGTGCGCGCATCCTCGCTTACGACTTGCCGGCCTGGCGGATCGAAGCGGCGGGCGGATATGATCTCGTCTCGGTC
>CAIXKG010000034.1 GCA_903919985.1 uncultured Opitutia bacterium
AAGATGCGCACCGGCGGCCGTCTCGCCGACATCGCGCCGACCATCCTCGCGCTGATGGGTCTGCCGAAACCCGCCGAAATGACCGGCGAGAGTTTAGTGATCGGTTGAACCGCGGGGCGAGGACACCCCGCCTCAATTTGCAGGGCGATTCGCCTATAATGGAGGACCCGGGCCCTCACCCGTCGCTCCGCGCGCGAGTGCGCTGACCGACGGGCGCCGGATTATTCAGATACGCGCTGGCCGGGCGCCGTCGATTGCTGGGTTGCCCCGTGATAAATCGAGACCACGGTCGAGGTGATGCGATGGATACCCCTTATTCTGGCCGCCACGCTGTTACGGACATCTGCGGTTGCCGCCGTCACCGCGGACCAGCCCGACAAAGTCACCGTGATGCCCGCCTTCGAAGTCGCGAGCCTCGCCTCGGAGTTCGAGCACTGGATCAAACTTAGTTCACCGCATTATCTGCTCTACACCGACGCGAGCGTCCGCGAAGCCCAGGGCGTGCTCCGTCGGCTCGAGGGCCAGAGGCTGGCCGAGGCTAAATTTCTGGGCCGCGAGTTTTTATCCGCGCCGCCGTGCGTGATCGTGCTGCCCACGGCCAGCTCGGTTTGGAAAAAATTGCAGTCGACCGCCAACGTCGAGTGGCCGGTCGCCGTCTCCACTTGCGGCCAGCCGCTGGCCACGCTGGGCGTCGCCCAATACGATTGGCAGGATCACGGCTTGGGCATCCTGCAGGGCGCGCTCGCCACGTCCCATCTTCCGCTGCTCGGGCTCGGCGGTCCCCTGTGGTTTACCCGCGGCATCGGGACGTTTTTTGAAACAGCAAACCTCAAGGGCACGGACTTGACCCTCGGCGACCTCAACCAAAACCGAACGCGGGAGGTGACGCGGCGCGGCTGGCTCGCCTGGGGGACATTTTTTCAAGTTACCGTCAAATCGCCGGAGTTTTTCAGAGAGAACCTGATCGGGCGCTACGACGGACAGAGCGCCGCTTTCCTTCACTTTTTCTTCACGGAAAAAGATCCCGTCTGGCTGTCGCGCTTGAATCTTTGGCGGACCCGGTTCAAGCGCGATTACGTGCCAACGTCCGAGGACTTCAAAGCCGACATCGGCCAAGACTGGAAGCAGTGGCAGGCAACGATGGAGGCGCACCTCGCCCGCACGTCCTCCAATACCACCGTCTTTCATTTCACGGACGAGCAACTCGGCGGCGAGCCGGAGCCCCTCGATCTACGCACGCGCGAGATGCGCGATCTTTTCGTGCTCGTGCAGATTCTCAACCAATCCACCCCCGCGAGCGAACAGGCGCTCGACTACATTTTGGCGCACGGATTGAGGACCCCCTCGCTCCGCGGGCTCTTGATTTCCGCCTGTCTCGACAAAAACCGACTGGGTCCGGCCCTCGAGCAATTGCGTGAATTCCTCGCGACCAATCCCGAAAATCCGGCCGCTTTCGCCACCGCCGCGCGGTTGCGGTTGAGCGAGATCATGTCCGCGGTTTCGCCCGACACGCGATTGAAGGCGTCTGAAATCGACGAGCTCAACGCTTGGGCCCGTCGGGCGCTCAAGCTGGAACCGAACTTTAATGAAGCCCGCGAAGTGCTCGCCTGGAACAGCGCACTCGCGCCCCACTGCGACCGCAAAGACGTCGAGGCGATCCTCGAGCATTTTCGCAATATTCGCCCGCCCGGCCGCCAGGACCAGGTCGGCGCCGCGCTGGCGATCGCCTTGTGGCGCGTGGGCGAATTGGTGTCGGCCCGCACAGTCAGCACCACGTTGATGAATTCGCCCTTCGTGCATCCGGAAATCCACGCCCTGATCGCCGCGCTAATTCCACGGCTGGAGATTTCGCCGGCGCCGTAAAGCGCCCCACCCCGCTCTTTCGGTCACCACCTCTGTTGAGAGCGGTGGCGCGACGCGACGGGGTGTATTGCGCGCTCCCCGAAAATCTGGTTGCCCCACCGGGCCGGCGACGGCTTCTTCTTCCGTTCGCCCTTTTCTTCACGCCCATGAATCGCACCCACCACTGTGCTCAGCTCACCAAGTCCCACCTCGACGCGACCGTTTCACTCGCCGGCTGGGTCGACTGCGTCCGCGATCATGGCGGTATCATCTTCATCGATTTGCGTGACCGCAAAGGCATCACGCAGGTAAAATTCGATCCCCAGGACAACGCCGCCCTCGGCGCCCAAGCGGGGCACTTGAAAGCGGAATCCGTCATCGCGATTTCCGGGCGCGTTGTGCCCCGCCCCGACGGCACAATCAACGCCACCCTGCCCACCGGCGAAATCGAAATCGCCGCCACCTCGCTGGACGTGCTAAATATTTCGGAAACGCCCCCCTTCCCGCTCGACGATATCGGTGGCGACAAGGTCAACGAAGACCTCCGCCTCACCTACCGTTACCTCGACCTCCGCCGGCCAAAGATGCGGAAAAATCTCCAGGTTCGCCACCGCGCCGCGAAATCCATCCGTGATTATTTCGACTCGCAGGAATTCATCGAGGTCGAGACCCCAGCCCTCTTCAAAAGCACGCCGGAAGGTGCGCGCGAATATCTCGTGCCGTCACGCATTCACGCCGGCCAGTTTTACGCCCTCTCGCAATCGCCCCAGCAGTTCAAACAGATCCTCATGGTCGCCGGCGTGGAGAAATATTTCCAAATCGCCCGGTGCTTCCGCGACGAAGACCTCCGCTCGGACCGCCAGATGGAGTTCACGCAAGTCGACGTCGAGGCCTCCTTCATCGACCGCGAAGGCATCTACGCTTTGTTCGAGGGCATGCTGAAAAAACTGTGGAAGGACGTGCTCGACCACGACCTGCCCACGCCGTTTCCGCGGCTGCCGTTCGTCGACGCGATGAACCGGTTCGGCGTCGACAAACCAGATGTGCGTTTCGGCATGGAGCTGATCGATTTCACCGAGCTCTTCAAAACGTCCTCATTTAAGGTGTTCGCGTCCACCGCGACCGGCGGCGGCGCGATCAAGGCAATCAACGCCAAGGGCCTCGCCGACCTCACGCAGGGCGAAATCAAGGCGCTCGAGGAGATCGCCAAATCGCTCGGCGCGAAAGGTCTCGCGTTCATCAAGGTCGAGGGCGGCGAATGGAAATCTCCCATCGTGAAATTCTTCTCCGAGGCCGAAAAAGCCGCGCTCACCGCGCAACTCGGGCTGACGGAGGGCGACATGATTTTCTTCGCGGCGGCGCCGTGGGAAAAAGCCTGCGCGATTCTCGGGCGCATCCGCCTCGAAGCAGCGGCCCTGCTCCAGAAGCGCGGCAAGCTCACGATTCGTCCCGACGACTGGCAGTTCCTGTGGGTCGTGGATTTCCCGTTGATGAGCCACGACGAGGCGGAGAACCGTTACGTCGCCACGCATCACCCGTTCACCGCCCCGGTGCCGGAAGACGCGGCGTTCCTCGACAGCGACCCGAAGAAGGTCCGCGGCCAGCACTACGATGTCGTGTTGAACGGCATGGAGCTGGGCGGCGGATCGATCCGCATCCACAATCCGGTGCTGCAAAAGAAAATTTTTGAGGACGTGCTAAAGATTCCGGCCGACGTCGTGGAGAGCCGATTTGGCTACATGCTGAAGGCATTCACGTACGGCGCTCCGCCGCACGGTGGTATCGCATTCGGTCTCGACCGGATGTGCGCGCTGCTCTGTGGCACGACGAGCATCCGCGACGTGATCGCCTTCCCGAAGACGCAGAAAGGCCAGGACCTGATGGCGCAAAGCCCGACACCCGTGACCGCGAAGCAGTTGAAAGAACTGCACATCGCGACGGTGATGCCCGAGTAGGCGCCGGGCGGCGCCACGCTTGGCCGGAAGGGGAAAAGGGATCAGAACTTTGCCCCAAAAAGCACGAGGGTTTCGCGGCCTACGGCGAAGTCGCCATGAGCCAAATTGCGCGCGGGCGATTCAGACGCAGGAGGGGGGAATTCTTTATTCCTCTTCGTGAGCCACCCTTCTGGAGCTAAAGCGTGGTTCAACGCCGGCAAGGTGTAGCGGCAGGCGTCCCTGCCTGCCGAAACGATGACGCCGCACCCGGCAGGCAGCGACGCGTGCCGCCACCCCAAACCGCCCCAGGAAAATTTATACGGCTAGCCGCGCACTACTTCAGTTCCCGGATCTTCACGCTGCGAAACCAGCAATCGGTTTCGTGGTAGGTGAGCAAAATGGGACCGGTGATCTTATCGCCGAAGCCCGGTGCATTCTTGAATTTGCTTTTGGCCAGGCCGGCCTTCACCTCGGGGCTGCCGAGTTCGTACGTGAGGACATTCTTGCCGTTGAGCCAGTGTTCGACGTGGCCGCCGCGGACAATGATGCGCGAGACATTCCATTCGCCGGGAGTGCGCACGGGTTTGTCGGCTGCAGCAGGAAGCACGTCGTAAAACGCCGCGGTCTGGCGGTTGGCGCCGAGTTTGCCGTCAGGATGCCGATCGTCATCGAGCATCTGATATTCGTGCCCGCGGGCGTCCGGCCGTTTCTCGTTCACAAAATATTTCACCCCGTTGTTGCCGACCTCGGCGATGCGCCATTCCCAACTGAGTTCGAAGTCGGTGAATTTCCGCTCCGTAATCAGGTCGTTGCTCTTCGATTTGCCAATGACGTGAATCATGCCGTCGGCAACTTCCCAACCAGCCGCCGGCATTCCCGGGGTGCCGTAGCCGTGCCAGCCCGCGAAACTTTTCCCGTCAAAGAGCAACTGCCAGTCCGCCGCTTTCTCCGCAGCAGTGAGTTGGTTGGGTGGCGACGAGGAGTTGGAGTCGGCGGCGGCGATGCCGCCCGGCAGGAAAAAAAGCGACAAGACCGCCGCGAGGGCGAGCGGGCGACGAAGACGACGGAGGAGGTATTTCATGGCATGGGTGCGGGAGGAGCAGCGGACGCCTAAAAACGAGCCGATCAACCTTGGCCTAGCGCCGGATCCAATTGGATTTGCGCTGCGACTTTTGGCGGCTTTCGGCTAAATTCTTTATTTCGGGCAGAAAGACAATCTGCGCTTTCCATAAAAAACGGACCCGCGTTCTGCTGCGCGGGAATTCGAATTCGATAAATTTAGACGACCGCTCAGAGGTGTTCTTCGTACGCGATATCGATCTTCGCGGCGAACGCTTGCTTCTTGGCGGTGCCTTGGAAGCGGATGCTGTGCGTGAGCTCGTCGTAGACGTAGCCGTTCACGGGATCAGGTGCTACCTCATGGCCGTCGACCTGCACGCGCAGACTCTTTTTGTAGAAGACGGAATTATTTTCCACCGGGTCGAGCGCGACCGCGACGGTGTCGGCGATGCGGTCGCCGAGCGCCGCCAGCGGCTCCGAAAAATCGCTCTCGATGTTCAACACGGTGCCGCCGGTCAGCTCAGCCGCACGCCGGTGGGAAATGTTGTTCGGTGATACCACCGCGTGCATCTCGATTTTTCCGCGCCTGTTGCCCTTCACGATGATAAAGGGCCGCAACACCCAATAGTTGATGTAGCCGTCGAGGGTCTGGCGTTTGTCGGGGTTGCGCGCGTTGAACTGGTTAAGGAGATCGGGGAGTTTGCCGTTCTCGATCCACTCCGCCTGCGAGGGTCCGTTCTTTTGCTCCTTCCACAACGCCATGCGCGTTTCCTCTTCGTCCATGAAGAAGACCACGATCGTGGTGGCATCGGGGCGCAAAAAGGTGTGCTGCTTGTTGTAGTAGCCCGAGACGAAATTATAGACCGAGGTGAACGCCGTGCGGTTGCTGTCGCCGTTCGTGCCGACTTTCACGAGCTCCGCAAAAACGGAGTCGGGCGTCTTGGGCGTGATCCAAGGCTGCGCCATGGCCGCCAAAGTCACGAGGGCGCCGTTGCTCGCGACCCGCTTGGTAGTCGACTGTGGCCGACCCCGCCCATCGACCACGGGATTGCCCGCCTTATCAAACTGAACGGACTTCACCTCCTTGTAATAGGCCTGATCGCCACTCCGGCGATTCGGGTCTGAATTCACAAAATCAGTCGTGAGTACTCCGATCCGGTAGTCGAGATCGCGCGCGTGAAAGAGCTGCCGAAAACGACTCAGGTTGGCCGCAATCTGGCCCTGGTGCGCGGCCATCGAAGGCGAATTATTGATGACGAATACGAGGTCGACCTGCCGGCTGAGGGAGCGATCCGCGACCAGATGTTTCAAGTTGCGGATCGGCTCGACACTGACCGCCACGAAATTATCCGCCCCGAGCTGCGAGTTATTTTCGTCGAATGTGTAGTACTTGAAACGATCCTGACCGATAAAGCCGGGGTTGGGCGCGTAGGTCAGCTGGCCGGTGGCACGATCGAGCGTCGCCGTGCCGTTCTGCGGTTTTACTTTCCCGTCCAGCACGTAGAAAACTTTCGGCGCAACGACGGTGCTGCGGTCAGCCGCCGTCATGAAATCTTCGTGACTCGGAATCTTCTGCGTCACCGGCCGGTTCGGGCGGGTCGTAAGCACAACCTCGCGCACATCGATCGGGCGCTCACGGGCCGCGCTGACCTCAAATTTTTGCAGCACGACGGCCTTTGGCGGTTTGACCGTAATCACGACCGTACTCTTGTACGTGAGGCCGGTGGTTTGATTGCGCACGGTGTAACCAAAGGAATCGTTGCCCGCGTAATCGTCCTGCGCGCGGTACGCGAAATAGCCGAGGCGCGACGTCTTGTTCTTGAAAAAATCCGCCTCATCGCCGCCACCAGAAAGACCGACCCGGCCATAAAGCGGCTCCGACGTAATCGTATAAACGAGATCGCCGCGCAAATCAGCGCCGAGAATCTGCGCGCCCACGACGAGCTGCCCATGCACACCCGAGTCTTCGGTCTCCACTTCCATCGGAGCCGTGGAAACGATCATGTCTGCGGGGTTGGCTGCCCCGGGCTCGGCCGTCGCGGCCGCATTCGCTGGCGCGACGACGTCGGCCGCGAAAGACGGCCGCGCCGCGAGTGCTAACCCAACAAGCAAGAAACGCATCCAAGCGCGGGTGTTCATGGCTAGTTTCATCGTAGTAAGGGCGGTGCGGAGCATATGTGGTCTTAATCGGTCACGCCCGCCAAGCCAAGGTTCCGCCCAGCCCGAGAATGAGCCCGATTGCCCGACGACGGACAAG
>CAIXKG010000035.1 GCA_903919985.1 uncultured Opitutia bacterium
CTACCTGCGTCTCAGCTACGCGACGAGCGACGAGATCATCCAGAAGGGTGTCACGCGTCTCGCCCGTTTCTGCGCGGGCTTGAAGAAATAGGTTCGGCGCAAGTGCGGCCCGACCAATGGCGGCCCTCTCCAACAGGGGAATCAGTCCGTTCCCGGCGCACGCGAAAGCGGAAAAGCCATCGGATGCTTGGCCACACAAAGGCGGGAGAATTTCGCTGGCTCCGGCGAAGTCTTTTTTGCGCATCTACGCGCGTGGACGATGGGAACGCCGGGAGAAGAGAGGGTGGTGCCTCTTCGTGGCGGACCCTTCCGCGATTAGAGGCGCGCGGCGAACGGGGCCGCCGTTTTTGAAATCAGCCGCTCAGCCGCCGGCGACGCCCTGGGTATTGACGAACAAAGAATAGACCGAGGTGCAGCTGGCCATGAGCAGCCGGTTGCGATGCCGGCCGGCAAAACAGAGATTGGCGCAGCGTTCGGGCAGATCGATGCGGCCGATCAGTTTTCCCGCGGGATTGAAGATCGCCACGCCGTCGAGGCCTTCGGCACCCATGCCCCAGCCGCACCAGATGTTTCCGTCGACGTCCACGCGCATGCCATCCGGCGTGCCGTTGATTTCTGCCGTGATGTGGATTCGGGGTGACGCAATCCGCGTTCCGTTCTGCACGACGTCATAGGCCCGAATGACGCGGGGCGTCACGCCAGCTTCGATGATATAGAGTACCGATTCGTCGGGCGAAAACGCGAGGCCGTTCGGGCGATTGACGTCGGCGGCGACGACGGCGAGCTGCTTCGTCGACGGGTCCCAGCGATAGACATTCGTCGGCAACTCCGGCGGGGCGACTTCCCCTTCGTAGAAACCAAGCACCCCGAACGGCGGATCGCTGAACCAGATCGAGCCATCGGATTTGCACACGATGTCGTTGGGTGAATTTAAACGTTTTCCCTCGAAGCCATCCGCGATGACCGTGATCGAGCCATCGTATTCGGTGCGGGTGACGCGGCGCGTGAGATGCTCGCACGTGATCAGGCGTCCCTGCCGATCGCGCGTGTTGCCGTTGGAGTTGTTGGACGGCTGACGGAAAACGCTGACGCTGCCGGTTTCCTCGTCCCAGCGCATCATGCGGTTGTTGGGAATGTCGCTCCAGAGCAGGTAACGCCCGTCCCCAAACCATACCGGACCCTCGGCCCAGCGCTGGCCGGTGGCGATACGTTCGACCTTGGCCGCGGGGATCCGGTATTTGGCGAAGCTAGGATCGATGATTTTAATCAACGGATCGGGGTAACGCTGGCTCGGTTGCCATTGCGCGAAGGTGCGGGGCAGGGCGGCGATGGAGGCGAGCGCAGTGGAGGCGGCGAGGAAACGGCGACGGTTCATAAGGCAAAGGAAGGACGCGGATCGAGCGGGGAAAACGCGTGGGGCCGCGTGGGTAGATTTTTTCCAGAAGGCGCGGGCGAAGTAAAGCGCGTCGCGGGCTTCGACTTGCGCTCGCGCTAGCGATGAGGCTGCCTGACCGCAAAAATCACCCCTCGCTATGAATGCATTCTTACCCCGTTTGGTTTTCTTCCTCGGCGCTGCGTGCAGCTTGGGTCACGTCGTGGCGCAGCCGGTGAATCCGGTGGTCCGCGAAGGTGTCACCGAAAAAATCTCCGAGCATGTGCACGTGATACCCGACGGTAGTGTGCCCCTCGTGCCCAACGTCGGCCTCGTCGTTGGCACGCGCGCAACCTTCGTGATTGATACCGGTCTGGGCGTGAAGAACGGGCAGGCCGTGTGGCGCGAAGTCACCAAGGTCAGCCCCAACGCCGAGCTCTATTTAGGTACAACGCATTTTCATCCCGAGCACGACCTCGGGGCGCAGGCGTTTCCGGCGAACACGAAAATGCTGCGCTCGACTGACCAGCAAAAAGACATCGCGGAATTTGGGCTGCAGATGGCGCGGACGTTTAGCGCGCGTTCGCCGTTCGTGGCGGATCTTCTGAAAGACGCGGGTTTTCGCCCGGCCGACATCGTCTTCGAGCGCGAGCAGGCGGTCGATCTGGGCGGAGTGCGCGTGCGGGTGATCGCGATGGGGGCAAACCACACGCGGGGCGACACGGTGTTTCTGATCGAACCCGACGGCATTTTGTTTTCCGGCGATATTGTGATGCGGCCGCTGCCGGCCTTCGCCAGTCCCTATTCGACGATGCGACACTGGCTCGAAAGCCTCGACGCCTTGGCGAAGCTGCAGCCGAAGCGGATTGTTCCGAGTCACGGACCGATGGGTGACGCGACGCTGATCGGCGATTATCGCGTGTACCTGAGCACGGTGCGGGATCGAACCGCCGAGTTAAAGAAACAAGGACGGAGCGTCGACGAAGCGGCGCAGATGGTGACCACGGAGTTGCAGGGAAAGTATCCGGACCGCGGCCGGGTGACCGGCGCGGTGCGCGCGGCCTACGCGGAGGCGCCGTAGGATGAGGAACGGAGTAGGGCGCGTTATGCCTAACGCGCCCGGTTTGGCTCCGCTCGCTCTCGTCGAGGCGAGTCGCAGCGACGGGTTAAGCATGCCCCGCCTTACCGCGGACCATCTTTATTAAATCATCTCCTCAGTTCCCGTAGGGCTTGGAAGCATCATCCGCCTTGGGGGCCGGCGCACCGGGCGCAGCCGCGGGGGCACCCGCGCCACCCGCGCCGGCGCGGCGTGGAGACTCGGGCACGGTATAGGATTCGATTGAATCGGGCTTCGACGGGTCGAAACCTTTGAAGTCATCGGCGAGCCACTTGGCCGGCTCGGCCTTGGAGTCCTTAATGCCCTGGGCGATACACTTCGCCAATTCCCACGCGCCGTAGGGGCTGTGATGGGTTGCATCGGAGCCGCGTGAGAAGAGCAGCCACGCGGGCTTTTCGCCCATGGCATTGAGCATCTTGTCGCTCATCGCGGTCAGATCGATCATCGGCACATCGAGTTCTTTCGCGACCGCGCGAACGGCATCCGGATAATCGTCGTGCGTGTTCTTCGTTTTTCCATCGGCGAACGAGTGCCGCTGCATCGGCGTGACGAGAATGATGTGGGCGCCTTTGGCCCGGATCTCATTCGTGTAATTGCGCATCTCGGTCGCGTAGTTCTTGAACGCGCCAAACGTCTCGCCGCGCTCGCGCTCTTTTTCGTCGTTGTGACCGAACTGTGAGATGACCCAGTCGCCCGGCTTGATCACGCTGAGCAGTTTCGCGAGGCGACGCTCCCCGCGGAAAGCGCTGTACGCTTCGCCCGACTCGCCGTGATTGGCGATGGCGACCGTGTTCTTGAAAAAGATCGGGAGAAATTGACCCCAACTGGTCGTCGGCATGCCCGGTTGATCCGTCATCGTCGAATCGCCGATCAGATAAATCGTGGGAACGTTGTCCACGCGCTCGGCGGTCAGCGATGAGATCGCGGGATGCGCGTCGTTGAATTCGAGCTGGATGCGGTCATCCCACGCTATCGCCTCGCCTTGGGTCTCGCGCGGCTTGAGGCGGACGACGGTGCCGTCAGGGATCTTGGCCGTGCGGGTGTTGACGAGAAAGGAAACGGTTTTCGATTCGCCCGGTTTGGTCGCGGCGTGCAGCACCATGAGACGGCGAATTTCGGCGTTGATCGTCGTGAGCGAGGCCGCGGCCGGATCGCCGCCCAGCGTCACGGTCACGCGCCAGTTGCCCTCGCTCGGGACCTTAAAGGTAAAAAAGAAGGGGGCATCGGCTTTCACGCCGTCGCCCTTGAGCGGATCGTTGCCGGTCTTGAAGGTCGCGAGGCCGCTGGCTGGCACGCCTTCGAAGCCGAAGCCGCGGTCATCGGTGTAAGTGAGATCGGGCGTGACCTTGGTCCATCCCGACGGTGCGGTGCCGGGACCGAAATCGTACTTGATGGTTTGAGCCGTGGCTGAAACGGCGGCGCAGACGAAGGCAGCGAGGACGAGGGCGGGGCGGTGCATGGTAATTTTCTTCAGGGTGGAAGGAGGACGCGAAGGGGACCGGGCGGATTGAGGGTAGAAAAGACGTCCGATCCAAACACCGATTTTTGCGGACAGACTGGAGGTGGGCGGAGCCGGCGTGGCCTCAATCGCATTTCTGCGCGCTCGAGGAACGCCTGCGCGGGCCGCTCGGGATACACCGGCACCGTTGTTCGCGAAATCACGGGGCTTACGGCGACTTCGACGCGGGCGACTGTACCCGCCCACCAGCTCCATTGAAGGGGGACGTGCTGAGAAATTACTTCTGAACCGGCTTACCGTCCGCCGCCGCCTTTTCGACCGTGGACATTTTTTCCGCGGGCAAAATGGTCACGCGCGAGGCGTGGTCGCGTCCGAGGTACGTCTTGGCGAGAGCGGAAAGTTCGGCGGCCGTGATCGCGCCCACATCCGCTTCACGCGAACGCGCCCAGTCGAGTACTTCGGGCTTTTCCTGCGCGCGCGCCAGCACGGAGCTGATCCAGTAGCCATTGGTCCGGGCCGATTCTTTGATCGAGGTGAGCGCCGGCTGGCGCGCACGTTCGAGTTCGTCCGCGGTGACGCCGTTCGTCGCGAGGTCTTCGCCGATGGCGACAATGACGTCCGCGATTTTTTCCGCGACGGCCGGATCGACGATGCAGTTGGCCTGAAAATAGCCGTAGCCCGGGAAGACATCGCTCGCGCTGCTGCCGGCGCGTGGGCTGTACGTGCCGCCGATCTCCTCGCGCACTTTTACGCGCAGGCGATCGTTGAGGACATTCGCGAGGAGGTTCAGCCGGCGCGCACGTTTTACATCGGTGCCGTCGGTCGACGGCCAGTAGATGTAAACGTTCGCCTTCGGAATTTCCGAATCGATGACGTAGGTCTTGGTGAACGGCTTCGCGGGAAACGAAACTTTCTTGAGCGCATCGAGCGCCGGCTTGGCCTCGCGTGCGGGCAGGGTGCCAAATGTCTGGGCGACGGCCGCGATGGAGGCCTCGACGTCGAGATCGCCCACGAGCGCGATTTCCATGGCACCTTGAGCGAACTGCGGCGCCAGCCACGTGCGCACTTCGGCGAGATTGCGCGCCATCATGACTTCTTTGCTTGGCAGGCCGAAACGCGGATCGCCGTTTGCGAGGAGGTTGGCCACTTCCGTGCTCATCGGGCCGTTGGCGGTGTGTTCGAAGCCGAGGTACATTTGTTCAATGCCCTTCTGCGCCTGCCGGATCGATTCCGGACGATAGCCAGGATCGGTGAGATAAGCGGTGAGGAGCTGGAGTTCGAGTGCCAGATCGGCCGGGGTCGTGCTGCCGCCGAAACCGAAGGCATCCGTGCCGGTGTTGAAACTGATCCCGACATTTTTGCCGGCGTTGATGCGGCGGAGGTCGTCGGTGCTGTGTTGCCCGAGGCCGCCCGAAGTGAAAGTGCCGTCCGCCAGCGTATCGAGCCCGCGGAATCCTGCCGGTTGGGTGATACTGCCGTTGCCGACGCGCATCCGAATGCCGATGCGACCGGCCTCGAAGGGCGTCTTCTTTAAATTCAGGCGAACGCCGTTGGCGAATTCCACGAGCGTAATGTCGAGGTCGTCGATGTGGCTGCGCTTGGCGATCGCGCCGGGTTGGCCCCAGGTCGTGTAGCCCCATTTTGCTTCGGCTTGGACGGCGGGCGCGACGACCGCGATGGCGCGAGAGCTGGCGTACGCCGCGGAAATCGCCGCGGTGGCTTCGCCGGGAATTTTCGCGTTGCCCGTGACCATCACGTAGCGGCCGGGCGACGAGAAGGCCGAACGCAGGGCGGCGAGACAGTCGGCCGCGGTGACTTTGTCGAGCACCGGCTGGTAGATGGCCCGATCGGCTTCCGGATGCGTGAAAACGTCCTGATCAAGGATGCTCTCAGCGAGTTCATCGGCGAGTTCGCCGGAGCGCCGCGTCGATGCGGTCCGCACGGATTGATCGAGCGAGTTGGTGAAATTGGCGACGACCTCACGGAGCTCGGAAGGCTGGAAGCCGAATTCGAGCGCGCGCCGCAGCTCCTGTTCGCCGATCGCGAGCGCGGCCGTCCATTGTTCGGGTTTGCAGATGACCGTGACCGAGGCGTCGCGCAGGAAATTATATTCCTCCGACACGCCGGCGCTGGCGCGGGAAAACGGGGCCCCTTCCTTCTTGGCTAATTCTGAGAAACGACGGTTCACCATCGAGATCGCGAGTTGGCGCGGCAGATATTTCAACCGGTTCGCCACGGTGTCAGGCTCGTGGCGGTACGGCGTGATGGAGCGCAGCGTGACGTCGGTGACGGGCATTTCCGGTTCGGCGTGGAAGTACGAGCGCACACCCTCGAACGTCACGATGTCGCCGAGAGCCGGATCGGGCTTGGCGGGTGCGCGGGCCGTAAGCGGGGTAAAGGCGGCGACGATCATTTTTTCGACGGCGACGGGGTCGACGTCGCCCACGACGATGGCGGCCATTTTTTCCGGACGGTACCAGGTGTTCCAGAATTCCACGAAGCGTTCGCGGGGTGCCTGCTCGATGATTTCGGGCTGACCGATCGGGATGCGTTTCGGAAAAAGCGTGGAGCCGAGTTCGAATTCGAATTGGGCGATGAAGGCGCGGAACTGGACGTTATCGCGGGTGCGTTTTTCGCTGAGGATGATGCCGCGCTCCTTGTTGAGCTCATCGGTCTGCAGCAGGAGTCCGCCGGCGTAATCGCTGAAAACGCGCAGGCCCTCGGTGATCGTGGCATCGTCCGTCTTGGGCAACTCGAGGAGATACAGGGTGCGGTCGAAACCGGTGGAGGCGTTGGTGTCGCCGCCGAAGCTCATGCCCATGCGCTGGAAAAATTCGACGAGCGTGCCCGGCTTGTAGTGTTCGCTGCCGTTGAACGCCATGTGCTCGAGGAAATGCGCGAGCCCGCGCTGGTTTTCCGCCTCGTTGAGCGAGCCGGCGAGCACGAGCAGGCGCAACGAGGCGCGACCCTTGGGCTCCTTGTTTGGCATGACGGCGTAGCGCATGCCGTTGGGCAGGGTGCCGAAGCGGACGGTGGGGTCGGGCTTCAAGTCGGATGCCTCGTGGGCGAACGGCGCGGCGGCGCCGAATGCAGCGGAGAGGGTGCACGAAAAGGTGAGGAAAAAAATCTGGACGAGCCGGAGACGGGAGACGCGGGGACGGTTGAGCATGGGGTAAAGCGTGGAAGTTTTACGGGCGGGCGGAAGCGTAAAGAACGAAGCGACACCCCGACCGGCGGGCGCGCCGCTCCGAAACAGGATTTTAGAGCGGGCGTTTCCGAGCGATCGTACGTTGAACCGACGCTTGCGCGCGGCGGAGCTTTGGCTGAGTGCTTGGAGGTGATTTGGATTTACCGCCTGTTGTTTCCGTTTGCGCTGTTCGTCGCGACGCCCGCCTACCTGCGGCGGATGCGCCGGCGCGGCGGCTATGCGGAGAATTTCGGGCATCGTTTCGGTGGCGGCGCGGGCTCGCAACGCGGGTCCGGCGATCGCAAGCGGGTTTGGCTCCAGGCAGTGAGCGTGGGCGAGATGCTGGCGATTGCGCCCCTCCTGGAGTCGCTGCACGGCGACGGGGTGGAGATTTTTTTAACGACGACGACCAGCACGGGCTACCAGCTGGCGAATGAGCGCTACCAGCAATTCGTCGCGGAGATCGGCTACTTTCCCCTGGACTGGCAGCCCTTTTCGTCGCGGGTCTGGCGGCGAATCCAGCCGGACCTCGTAATCCTGACAGAAGGGGAACGTTGGCCGGAGCACATGCGGCAGGCGCGGGCGCGGGGCGTGCGCGTGATTTCGATCAACGCGCGGCTCTCCGACCGGAGTTACCGGCGGATGAAATGGTTCGGTCCGGCGGCGCGATTAATGACGGGCGGACTCGACCGCGTCCTCGCGTGTTCGGAGCACGATGCGGCGCGGTTTCGTGAGCTGGGCGTGCCGGCGGAAAAAATTCTGACGACGGGCAACCTCAAGCTCGACGTCGCCATTCCGCGTCTCGATGACGAGGCGAAGGCCGCCTTGCGCCGAGATCTCGGGCTGCCGGCGACGGGCCGTGTGCTGCTGGGATCGTCGACGTGGCCGGGAGAGGAAGCCGCCTTGATCGAAACTTGGCGCACCGCGCGGTCGCAAGGTTTGGCAACGACGTTGCTGCTGGTGCCGCGTCACGCCGAACGCCGTGATGAGATCGAACGACTGCTGGTCCAGCTCGGAGTGAAATATCATTTTCGCTCGCGCGGATCCGCGGCGGGTGAGGTCGAGGTTTCGGTCGGCGACACCACGGGAGAGTTGCGAAAGTTCACCCAGCTGGCCGACGTCGTTTTCGTGGGCAAAAGCTTGCCGCCGCACACGGAAGGCCAGACGCCGGTGGAAGCGGCGAGCTTGGGCCGCGCGATTATTTTTGGCCCCGGCATGGGCAATTTTCGGGTGATGGCGCGTGATTTGGTCGCAGCTGATGCGGCCGTGCAAGTCGGGGACGTGGCCGCGTTGACGCGGGAAATCACGACCTTGCTCGCAGACGATCCCCGCCGGGCGAAACTAAGCACGAACGCACTTGCATGGCATCGCGCCAACGTGGGGGCACTCGATCGCACGCTCGCGGTATTGCGCGCAGAACTGTCGGATTCGGGGCGTAACCAAGAGCGTAGCCGCTGACAACGTAGCGGCAGGCGTCCCTGGCTGCCGGCTTGGCGTCGTCGTTTCGGCAGGCGCGGACGCCGGCTGCTACCCACAACGGCCACGTAAAAAATTAAGCCGCTTTAGGGCGCGCGTGGGCTCCGCGCCTGGACGAGCGAATAGACAATCGCCGCTGTACCGGTCACGGCGGACGGCACGAAAAGCGTCGCGTATCCGAAACTATGAAACCCCGCTGCGCCGGCGATGCCGCCGACGAGGAAGCCAGAGATGATAATGCCGCACAGCCGCAGGCGACGCCGGTCGACTGGCACGCCTCGCAACGTATGTCCGAGGAAGATGCCGAGATCAGTAAACATGCCGGAGACGTGCGTCGTGCGAACCACGGAGCCACTGTAGGTCGTGGTCATCGCGTTTTGCAGACCGCAAGCACACGAGGCCAAATAGAAGCCCGACAGATTTTGCCGCTGCAGCAAAGGCACCGCGAGCGCGAGGAGCACCGACTCAAGGAAGAGTGCTACGCCATAGGGCCGGCCGAGTTTCAAAGTGGAATCCTTGATGATAAAGGCGCTGACGGCTGTACCCAAAACGAACGAGCCGACGACCATCACCAGATGCCAGGCTGTGGTCCAATCCCACGCTGCGATCGCCGCGCCCAACATGGAGGTGGTGCCGGTGAGATGGGTGATGGCCTGGCGTTCGAAGCCCAGCAGGCCGACCACGTTTACCATCCCAGCGAGGAAAGAGAGCGTCCACGCGGTGGTCCAAACCCAGCGCGGCAGCTGGCCGATC
>CAIXKG010000036.1 GCA_903919985.1 uncultured Opitutia bacterium
CCACCATTCATTATTCCACGGGGGGCTGCATTTTTCTTTTTCAGAGGAGAAATGACAGTTTTTAGGCAAGCCAACGCAGAGTAATGTTGGTTGTTTTGGTTTTAAATAGACCGCCAACGAAAACCCCAGATGCGCAACCCATGACGGGGATGCGGGATTCGAGCCGGAGTCGCGATTAGTCCGGAAGATTGGCGGAGATGGGGGACGAGCGATGGACGGCTCCTTCACGGCGCGTTCGATTTCTTCAAAACCCGCGACGAAGGAGGCGCTCACAATCACGGCGCCGGTGCCGAACCAGTTTGAGTTCGGTCTAAAATACCGGCGGAAGTTTGCGGCGTGGATTTTTGCCCCGCCGCCGCGAGCCGCCCTGACCGCTTAGAAGCGGGTGTTGAGCGCGAAGCTCACCCACGTGACGTTGTCGCCCCTGAGACGATAGTCGCGGTCGGGGAATTCGAAACGGCGCATCGCCGTGTAGCCGAAATCAGCTTCGATCTCTAAGTTGGAGGCGATTTTGTAAGTCGCTCCGATGCCACCGCGAATCTCGGTCACATCGAGGAAGGTGTTATTGAGGCTTTGGACACCGGGCGCGGGTACGCCGAGATTTTTGGTGATGCGGTAATTGCCGCCGAAGGCACTGAGACCACCCCGCAGGGTAAGATCGGAATTCAAGGCGTAGGACAGCCCCGTGCGCGGGAAGCCGATGTCGAGTTGAAGGTCCTGCGCCACTTTTAACCGTAAGCCGAGAACCGGTAGCACGGGGTGGTCGTTGAAGGCATTAGCGGTCACGCCAAAGATCCAAGTGATGGAGGGATTGGGCACGTAAAACGCGGCGAGGAAGAGCGGGGCGTTGAAGCTGTCGGAACCGATTTTCTCAAAATCACCGTAGAGGCCGGGACGCAGCGCGACGAGGTACGCCCATTCTTTGCTAAAGACGCCGCGGACGCCGAGGTTGACCGAGAATTCCTGCACGGTCTTAGGCAGTGGGGTGTTATCGGGCGTCTCGATCGTCGTATGCGAGTAAGCCACACCGGGATTGAACAACATGCCTTCGGCAACGGGTACCCGACCAGAGGCGCTGAATTCAAAGCGGGTCATGCTGATGCCGTCGATCTTCGTGGCTCCGCGCTTGAAATCACCGGCGCCCGAGTACGAGTAGCTGCTGGCAAACGTATCGATCAAAGCCGGACGGAAAGTCACACTGGACGGTTGAGCAAATCCGACGGCGGTAAGGCTGGCGGCCAAACAGGTGAAGAGAAGGGAGCGGAGGTTCATGGTGACGAGATAGCTACGCACCACGGCAGCTCTTAGACGCAGTTTCCAGAAAATAGTGGCGCCCGCGCAGGATGCTAAGGTGCTTCGCCAAATTGTGAGGTTACTCGTCGCATCCTGCGACTGTTGCGGGCGGCGCATCGCAAACGCAGAAATCGATGGTCACGGATGCGGTGAGACGCCGCCACGTCCGCGGCGCACCAGCGCCCCTTCGACGAATTCTCTAGTGCATCGCCCGCACGGCCGCCACATCCCGCGCAATTTGCGCCTGCAATTCAGGGAGGCCCGCGAACTTCATTTCCGGCCGCACAAAACGTAGCCACTCGACTTTGATCTCGTCCCCTTCCCCGAACGGGCACGGCCCCAGCACGTGCGTTTCCAGGCGCGGCGCACTGCCCGACTCCACCGTCGGACGCAGCCCGTAATTCGCCACGCCCGGCAGCGGGCGCGGTGACTTCGCCCCGGAGACGCGCACCGCGTAAACCCCAAATTTCGGCGCCAGATCCGGCGTCCATGGCAGATTCAAGGTCGGGAAACCAATCGTGCGCCCGAGACGTTTCCCCGGCGTGACCGCTCCTGTGGAAAAATAACTGTAGCCAAGCAGGGCGTTTGCCGCGGCGATTTCGCCGGTCGTCAGCAGACCGCGAATGCGCGTGCTGCTGATCGGCTCGCCGCCGAAATTCACCCGCGGCGCACTAAAGACATCAACCCGATGCTCCCGGCCCTTCGCGACCAGCAGCGCCACGTCGCCCCGCCGACCGCGGCCGAACCGCCAGTTTTCACCGACGTAAACCGCGGCGAGCTGCGGCAGGCGTTTTTGCAGTCGTGGGATGAAATCCTCCGCTTCGATCCGCGCATAATCAGGCGTGAAAGGTTCAGTGATGATCGCATCGACTCCCACGGTGCCAAGGACCCGCGCCTTGGTCGCGACGTCCATAATGAGGCGCGTCGGCTGATCCGGCCGAAACAAGGCGCTCGGATGCGGCCAAAACGTCAGCACCGCCGCGATGCCGCCACTGCGCCGGGCCGAATGGACCGCCGCCTCGATCACGGCTTGGTGGCCCAGATGCACGCCATCGAACATCCCAAGCGCCAGGTGCAACGGCCCGGCTGGGAGCGTCGCATGGGCGAGTCCGGAAAATTCCAGCGGCGCGTTCATGCAAGGTGGAGCGTGTTGCCCCGAACGCGCTGCGCTCTGGTGGGAGCGGCACTGTGCACAACGCAACGTACGATGACAACGAATGTGTGGCCAAGTCCATTGCCGCCTCCTCAGCTGAGGATGCGTCCGCCATTATCCGAGAGGCGCAGGCACTCTTGTCGCTGCGGCA
>CAIXKG010000037.1 GCA_903919985.1 uncultured Opitutia bacterium
CTCACTTACATTCCAAAGGACGCGAATGGAGTTCCGACCGGCCCGGCGCAACCCGCGGTCTCGGTCCCGCGTGACTCGGCTGGCTTCCGGCTGGCGCAATATAAGAACGATCGCTTCCGTGCCGATTACTCGAATCCACCCCTGAACGCACGGACCCGTTCCGCGTTTGGCGGGCTCGTTTATCACATCAACTCGTGGATCACCGCGGCGGTGAATTATTCCCAGGGCGCGGACTATAACGATGCGCCTCAGCGTTTCGACGGCACGACTTTCCCGATGCGCAAATCTGAGGGCAAGGACGCGAGTTTGCGTTTCAATCTACTCGGCGGCCGCCTCAACACCACCGTCACCTACTACGAGGGCAAGGAAGAGAACGAGGGCATCAACACGGGCAATCTCGGCATCGCACGCTGGGCGAGCTTCAACACGATCCTGAGTTCGAACAAACTCGGGGACACGTCGGACAACGGTATCAATGCCCGCGGCATTCCGCTCGTGCCATCCCCCGGCTGGGATTCTCGCACCCGTGAAAACAAGGGCGTTGAATTCGAAACGATCGCGAACCTCACGCCGCACTGGCGCATGACGTTCAACTTCGCTTTGCCAAAAGCAGTGCAGAAAGAGACCGCGCCGGACTTCCGTAATTATTTCGACGCGAACCAGACGGCACTGAAGCAGGTCCTGGCCGACTCCGGCATCTTGGTCGACAGCTCAAGTTTCGCGACCGTCGATCCTTCGGTTGCCGCCAATCTGCGTGCGCCGAACAACGAGCACCAGAACGTGGCGACAGCTTGGAACGCCGTTTACCAAGATCGCCAAAGCATCGTCACGGGTGCGCAGGACTTGGCCCGTTCGATGAAGTTCATCGCTAACATCTATACCGACTATCGCTTCTCCTCCGGCGTCCTCAAGGGCGTGAAAATCGGCGGCGGCGTGAATTATCGCGGCGCGCAAGTTATCGGCTACCGCGGCAGCGACACGATCGTCGATCCAGCCAACTCGACCCGTACGATCGATGATCCCTCGGTCGGACCATACGACACGGTGAAGTCGGATGCCTACTATAACGTCACGCTGAACCTCGGTTATCTGTGGAAATACAGCAACAAG
Organism: uncultured Opitutia bacterium; assembly: GCA_903919985.1. Lineage (GTDB taxonomy): Bacteria > Verrucomicrobiota > Verrucomicrobiia > Opitutales > Opitutaceae > Tous-C4FEB. Next base: position 1,111 of record CAIXKG010000037.1, read on the forward strand.
CTGACATTTGAGTTCGATCTCAAGGTCGACAATTTGCTCAGCGATATCGATCCGATTTACATCGGGACGAATCTGCGCCCGCGTAATGGCGACCTCAACAATCCCTCGCGCGTAACCGTGCCAGGGCTCTACTGGTGGCGTCAGACTCCGCGGAATGTTCTGCTGAGTGTGACCACGAAGTTCTAGTCCGGGTCCGTTCCTGCTCTACCGTGGGGTAGAGCAGGATGACGGATATTGAGCCGGGGCCTCCGGGCCCGGCTTTTTATCCCAACCCGCCATGCCGGTAACCACGGATTTCACAGATGCCACGGATGCTTTTCTCCTATCCGTGCCATCCGTGAAATCCGTGGTTAATAAAATTTCGGTTTGGAGGCGGAGAAATTAAGGGTGGCTGGTATTATCTTTCCTTAGAACTCCACATTCGGGTGGAAGATCCGAGCGCAGAAAATTTCGGTCGCGTTCAACCGATCCAAATCGAAAAGAGCTGGACGCTTCCTCGGCGGTTTAGCCCAGCATCGGGCCGTAATGTTGAGATGCACCTGACCGGAGCTGAGCCGGCCGTCAGCCCGCTTGCCGGTTTTCGGGGAATTCACGCCCAGCAGCGGGGCGGCTTTCTTGCCGCTGCTTCGGCCTCGAGCTGATCAGATCGGGCGGGCGGATTACTGGTCGTTGCCGCGAAGCCTCTCCTGGAAGTGATCGCGGCGGCGCTCGATTCCAACTGCGCTGTCAACGCCGTCACCTCCGCCTGCGAGGCCGATTTCATTTTTAAGAAACGATCGTTCGAGATCGAGGTCGCCGCCCCTTAGCGCCAGAAGCCAACGGCATGAATTGTCTGGCGTGGGCGCGGGAACGTTTTCCGCATCGGCAACGCACGCTGGTCACAGGCTACATGATTTCATTGTGCGGCCGGGTTGCCCTCATCCGGCGACGGGCGTTGCTGGCAGGGCGCATTCCATGCGCGTCAGGTCACCCCGCCGACAAAACGACGCTACTTCCGATCGCCGCCCAATTTTACCGCCTGAAACCTGATCGTGCGCTGGTACGCGGTAACGCCCGGATCATCGCTGGTCTCCACGAGAGCCGTGAGCGCGAGCTGCAATGCGGCGGTGTGATCTCCGAGATCGTGTAAGGCTAGAGCTAGAAAAATATCGAACTCGCGATGATTCGGAAATTGCGTGCGACCCGCGCGTAAAATCTCCGCCGCGCGAGCCGGC
>CAIXKG010000038.1 GCA_903919985.1 uncultured Opitutia bacterium
ATCTCTGGAAGAACAAGGACACGTACAAGGCCGGCGTTTACCGTCTGCCGAAGCACCTTGACGAAGAAGTCGCCCGACTCCACCTCGATAAAATCGGGGCGAAGCTCACGCTCCTTACGAAGAATCAGGCCGAGTACCTCGGTGTGCCCGTCGAAGGCCCATACAAGCCCGAGCACTATCGCTACTGACCCAGGCCTTTTGCGGGAGAAATCCTCCGGCAAACATTTCAAGGCGCCGCGCCCGCAAGGGCCGGCGCTTTTTTCGTTCTCAAGCGTGGAAACGATATGTAGGCGGGGTACACTCATCCGCTTGGGCGTCTCTGGTTGATCGACGATTCGCGGGGCGAGGGCACCGCGCCCAATTTTTTTCTGGCTACCGCACGCGGGCAGTCCCCACGACGCCCAACTCCAACGCACCGTCCACCATCCCCGCCGCACTGGCGCGCAGATGAATCGGCCCGCCCGCGGCCGTTGCGCGCACAAAGGCGACGCACTGCCCCTGGTAAGCGTGGCGGACATTGGTCTGAAACGGCTCGTGGCTGGCAATATCCTCAGTATCGACTGCGACGACCGCGCCCGCGCCTTGAATTGAAAATGAAATTGGTGGAGTCGCATCCGGCACGCGAACGCCCTGCGCATCGACGACGACCGCGGTGATGACCGCCACTTCATCCCAACCAGGGGAAATGATTTTGCGCGCGCAGCTCAGAGCGATGCGCACTGGTGTGCCAGCCGTGCGGAGTTCGGCGGTGGCGACAATCGCATCCGCATTGCGGGAGATGGCTCGCAGTATGCCCGGCGCGTAAATGACGGACCAAATCCGCGGGGCGTCGTCGATCGCGCGCGTTTGGGTGCCGAGGGAGTGGTCGTTCAAAACCAGTTCGACTTCCTCCGCGTTACTGTAGACCTCGACCGTCTCCTCATGCGCGGAGGAATCGCGCGGCGTCCAGTCGGCGAACAGCACCTGCTTGCGATCCAGCGGCGTAAAACCGGGATCCGTCGGCGCGAACTCCCAGCGACCGGTGCGACGCACGACGTGTACGACGGGCTGAACACACCAAAGCGCGGCTCGTTCCAGAGCCATCGATTTCACTCCGCCGGTTTTGTCGAGCAGACCGGACGCGGCCGCAACATTAGGCCACGCCCGGGATTCACCGAGATAATCAATGCCACACCACAGAAACTGTCCGCTGTGGGGCGGATTATCGCGACAGCGCAGCCACACGCCGCGTTCGTGCGATTGTTCGGTGCCGAGAATTTTCCGGGAAGGCTTCGCCGCATGCGCGGCGAGCAATTCAAGATCCCGATAGTTGGTGCCGATCACATCGAGCAAGTCGGCCAGACCGTGGTCGTAATCGTGACTCACGTTGGGCCGAAAAAGCGCCTGGGTTACCGGCCGCGTCGGATCCTCTTCGTGAAACGCCGCGACGAGCTTGGTCAGAATCCCGAAGGCCATTTTCTCCTGCGGGGTGTCGTGAATCTCGTTGCCAGCGCTGTAGAGAATAATGCTCGGGTGGTTGCGATCGCGCCGCACGGTGTCGCGCAAATCGCGCTCTGACCACGCCGTGAAATGGCGGTGAAAGTCGTGCGGATTTTTCCCGACGGTCCAGCAGTCAAAAAGTTCGTCGACCACGAGGAAACCCATGCGGTCACACAGATCGAGAAACTCCGGCGACGGCGGATTGTGGGCGGTGCGAATGGCGTTCACCCCAAGCGATTTTAAAGCGGTCAGGCGGTGGGCCCAAATGGTAAGCGGGACCGCCGCGCCGAACGCGCCACCGTCATGGTGCAGGCACACCCCTTTGATTTTTAGGTTTCGGTTGTTCAGCCAGAAGCCGGACGCCGCTTCGAAACGCGCGTCGCGCAGCCCAAACGTCACCGTTTCCGCATCGAGCGTTGCGCCCTCATCACAGAGGCTCACGGTCGCTTGATAAAGCCGCGGAGCATCGAGATTCCAGAGCAGCGGATGCGGGAGGGTGAGATCGTGAGTAAAGTCGCAGTTCTGATTGGCGGGCAGAAAGTGGATCGGGGTCTCGGCTGCGGCCGCGATCTCCCCGTCGGGGCTGCGCAGGGTCACGTGCAGTGAGATCGAACGGACTTTGGCCGATTGGTTGTTGGCCCGAGCCTGCACGCGCACGGTGGCGAACTCAGCGGCGATTTTCGGCGTCGATATAAAAGTGGCCCAGGCCTCCAGGTGTACGGCGTGGCAAACGATCAGACGGACGTGGCGATAAATTCCTGCGCCGGTGTACCAACGCGAGGCGGGTTGGGCAGAGGTATCCACGCGGACCGCGATCACGTTCTCCTGGGCCGTGCCGAATCGGACGTGCGGCGTGAGATCATAGCGAAAACTCACATAGCCGGAGGGTCGTTCACCGAGGAAGGTGCCGTTGATCCAAACGCGGCTGTTTTCCATCACGCCGTCAAATGCGACGAAGACACGTTGGCTTTCGGCTGCAGCGGAGAGCGTGAAATGTTTCCGATACCAACCAACGCCCGACGGCAGAAATCCGCCCGCGCCGCCGGTGGGATTTTTTTCCTCAAACGGTCCTTCGATACTCCAGTCGTGTGGAACCGAAAGTCGCCGCCAGGCGCGATCGTCGAAGGCGATGGCTTCCGGGTTTTGATCCTCACTTCGGCTAAAGAGCCAGTCGTCGTCAAAGGAGCTGCTCGAACGAGGCGACGTTGAAAGTGGCGTGAGGGCCATGCGCGCAATCGGGCGTGCTCAATTACGCCGTTACTTCGATCATCGCCTTTAAGACGGCGGGATTGCCGGCGATGTTGGCCGGGAAAAGGGTGGGGACGTCTGCGAGGGACAATCGGTGTGTGATCCACGGCTGCGTGTTCACACGGCCCGCTTCCACGAGTGATATGATTTCACGGAAGGTGCCGGGCAACGCGTTGCGGCTCGCGCAGAGCGTGAGTTCACGCCGGTGAAAATTGGGATCGTTGAACGTCACGTCGCCTTGAAAGAGTCCGACGAAAACAATGCGGCCGCCGTGGGCCGTGAGTTCAAACGTGCTGGCCATCGACTTGGCGTTGCCCGTCGCGTCGATCACGACGGTGGGAAGATCGCCGTCGAAAATAGCTTTGAGATCGGCGGCCGTGTCGGGGCTGGGGGCGAGCGTGTGTGTCACGCCGAGTTGCTCGCGGCAAAAGGCGAGGCGAGAGGCGCTCACGTCCATGACTGCAAGCTTCGCGCCGGTCACGACGACAAATTGAATCACGCTGAGTCCGATCGGCCCGGCGCCGATGACGAGCACGGTGTCGTCGCGCTTGATCTCGGCCCGCTCAACGGCGTGCGCGCCGATGCCGAGCGTTTCGATGAGCGCGAGCTGGTCGTAATTCAGTTTCGTGGAACGATGCAGTTTGCGCGCCGGGATGGCCACGAGCGGACGCATGCCGCCGTCGATGTGTACGCCCATGACCTTGAGGTCGGTGCAGCAATTGGTCTTGCCGCGGCGGCACGCCACGCAGCGCTGACAGTTGAAATACGGCTCGACCGAGCAGCGGTCGCCGGCAGACAAGCCGTGCGGTTCGCTGCCGGGATCGATCACCTCGACGCCAAGTTCGTGCCCGAGAATGCGCGGATAGTTGAAGAACGGTTGCTGGCCCGCGAACGCATGAAGATCGGTGCCGCAGACCCCGATGCGATGCACACGCACCAGCGCCTCACCGGGAGCGAGCGTGGGTTCCGGGGCGTCGAGGGTGGCCGTAAAGTGACCGGGTTTTTCGAGGGAAATTTGGAGCATAAATTTACGGGGACGCTGATCTGCGCTCATTTTCGCTCAGCCTGAAATACATCCCGGAGTTCGAATCAGCGCAGATGAGCACAGAGGAGCGTTCCATTTTAGCCGATGAGGGGATCGCGGTTTTCCGGACGGCCGCGGGTGAAGTTGTGATTGTGGATCGGCTGGAGGAGCTCGAGCACCTTGGCCATCAATTCAAAGTCGAGGGGTTCCTCAATGTACGCGACGTTCTTGCGGATGTTGTCGGGGTTCGCGCTGCCGACGAGCGTGGTGGCGATCCCGGGGTGCGCGACGCAGAATTGCACCGCGAGCTTCACGATGTCGGCTCCGACTGACTTGCAATAGTCGACCGCCCGGCGCGCGCCAGCGACCATCGCGGGCGGCGCGGGATGCCACGAGGGAACGCCGCGCTCTGTCAGCAAGCCCATGCCGGTTGGTGAGGCATTGATGATGCCTATTCCGGCGGTCTTGAAATATGGGACGAGCGTATCGAGCGCGGTGTCGTTGAGTTCGTAGCGGCAAAACGACAGCACGGTTTCGACCACGCCAGGAGCGACCCGATCGATGACTGCGGGGAAAATGTTAAGCGGCAGGCCGGTGATACCGATGTGGCCGATGCGCCCGGCTTCGCGCAGCTTTAAGAGGGCGGGGAGAGTCTCGTTCACGATCTGGTCCAGATCGGCGAACTCGATGTCGTGGCATTGCAACAGATCGATATGATCGACGCCCAGACGCGCGCAGCTTTCGTCGAGCGAACGAACGACGCGGGCCGCCGAAAAATCGAATTCGTTGTTCCCGTATTGGCCAATCTTCGTTGCGAGCACGTACCGGCTGCGGGAAATACCTTTTAACGCGCGGCCTAGCACCGTCTCGGCGCGCGTGGCGCCGTAGTAGGGCGACACATCGATGAAATCCATGCCGAGATCGAGCGCGACGTGAACCGTGCGGATCGCCTCGGTGTCATCGGTCGTGCGAAACACGCCCCCGAGCGACGAAGCGCCGAAGCTGAGGACGGGAACATTGAGGCCGGTGCGGCCCAACAGGCGGCGGTTCATGAAAAATTGCGGTGGCGCTGAGCTGTATCGGGAAAGCGTGAAATCACCCGTTGGACGAGCAGTGCGTCATAGGGCGATTCTAAATTCAAGAAAGACTGCGTCGGGAAATTCCTCGAAAGAGTTTTCAGGGTGGCGGACGCCATGATGCTTTCGAGTGTAGGATTTGAAACGCTCGCGCGTTCCGCTACTCGGAAATTGCGCTGCAAGGAGTTTCCGATGCTTGCTCACGCTGATTCGATGATGAGGTTAGAGTACGGGATGGAATCGCCCGTGCGAATCAGTCCGAGCGCGTGCGGGACGCGTCGCTTGAATTCCACGTGAGGCTCAAATTCGAGTTGGATCCCTTCGAAGCGGCGCCGGAGTTCGTGCTGCTGCGCGCCGTCGTTACGCGCCAGAAATTCCTGGGCGGCCCAGACGCGACCGATCGCGAAATTGGCTCGGAGGGCGTCGATCACCTGGAGGACCGTCGGCACGTCGTCGACGAGGGAGATGTCGATGGTTTCAATCTGCGGCCAGAACGGAAAACCGCGGTCGGCGATCACGAGCGTGTTGGTGTGGCGCACACGCGCGACCAGCTCGAGCAGGGCGGGGTTAAGTATGCCGGTTTTAAGCATGGAGCGAAATGATCGGTTCCGCGCGAATCGGTCGAGGGCTTTATAACTGCGGGGGCGTATGGCTTCCGGGCCGCGTAGTTTCGGTAAGATGTCGCCCCGTCGCTTCGGCGCGTCCGGAACCTCCCGGGAAATTTGGCGTTTCGGCCCGCACCGAGATCGGCGTTGGACCGAACGCGTAGATTCCCATCCGGTGTGACGTTTTGATCGAAGGCGTCGCTCGACGCCCGCAGCTGAAGTCGGCCGGCATTATCGTCCCGACCAGGAGAAATCCCGGCCCGGCGCGAGTCGCTCGGAGCGAAAGGGTGGGCGGGACGCGGGAAGCATGAAGCCGCGGCCGAGAGCAGGGTGGAGTAGATGCTACGTGGGTAGAATGGATGTCGGTTTATCCAACGGTTCGCCGCCTAGCACCTCGTCGCCACTGCGTCGCCACCGGTAGACGAGCGGCGCTTTGGTCCGATCGAGTTGTTTGTAGAGTGCGGGATCGGCGCGCTTCGGCAGCGTCAGTTCCGCGAGACCGCTGGCGTCGCAATTGAGAAAACGCGCATACGGTTTGAAATGCTCCGGCCGGCCGATGATGCGCGAGAGCGGTGCGTCAGGCGGCACCGCTGAAATTTCGCCGTCTGCAGGGGCGGGGAAGTGGGAGGGACGACTCTCATTCCACGTTCGATCGAGAGCGAAAAAACAGTAGGGCAGGCTACGTAAATCGATCCCGGCGCGCTGGCCGAATTTCACCCAGTCGGGCTGGGCGAATATTTCCGAAGGGGGCGGGGCAAAATGATGACACCAGTCGCGGGAATTTTCCGGCAAGAGGATCGGACATGCCTTCGCATGGGTGCACGGCGCGATGATGGCGAACGTTGCGCGCAGTTCGTCGCGCAGTGCGCTCAGCTGACGGCTGACGCCGTGCGTGCCAGGCTCCACCCAGATGATGGCGCGCGCGCGGGCGCACAGGGCGCGCAATTCGACCAGGACCGCCGGCGGGAGTTCGTTGAGCACGTGGCTGATGACGAGCAAACCGATCGCGTCGTCGCCCTGTAATAAATCCGGCGTCGCCGCGGCTACGTCGAGCCCGGGAAATGCGCGGGCCGCGGCGTCGGCGGCGAAATCCATGGCGAGAGGCGAGTGATCCCAGACCCGCAGCCGCGCGAACCGAGTGGGGCTAAACGCGCCGATGACTCTGCGTCCGGCGATTCCGCTGCCGCAGCCCCAGTCGAGCACGGATTCGCCGGCGGTCGGGCGCCAGCCGCGCAGTTTGAGTTCCGTGAGTACGGCGTCCCATTTCCAGCCAATGCGTTCCCCGTAGGTGAAGTCGTAGCTGGCGAGATCGCGGGCATTTTGCCAGTAAGCGCCCTCGGCGGCGGCGCCGTGCAGGAAGCCTGCGCGCAACCGCTCAAGGGCCGTCCAGTCGATTTCGTTCCACGTCATCCCCCGAGCCCAGCGGGCCGCGGCTCCGGGTCCACGAAAAAACGTGCATGCCGACCTCTGATTGAATTTTCAGCCGCGGGCGTGAGGGGAATTTCACCTAGGGTCACGTACCCTTTCGCTGCGGGTGGAAAATGGCGGCGTATTATCTGACGAGGACAAAACCCAAGTGCGTGGCGAGCGCGTGGTGGCGGATGCCATAAAACTGGGCGAGGTCCCGAATGCCCGCGGCGATAGCATCGTCGGGCGATCCGCGCGGACGAATTCGTTGCGCCGAGATCATCAGGTTTTTGGCGGTATGCTCGGTCGAGATGAACTCGAAAACTTTCGTGCGGTACCCGGCCCATTCGAGCAATTGGGCTCGCAGGGCGTCGGTGACGAATTCGGCCTGACGCTCCTGAAAAATTCCGGAGCGCAGCGCGGACGCGAGGACCGGCGGCGGAGTGAGCTGCGCGCGGAGTTCCTTGTGACAACAGGGCGAGACGACCAACAGCGCCGCGCCGGCGGCCAGCCCACGGGCGAGGGCGTCGTCCGTCGCGGTGTCGCAGGCGTGAAGTGCGATGAGGACATCGAGCGCGGGGAGTTCGGCGTCAGCAATCGTGCCGGCGTTAAATGTCAGTCGCGTTCCCAGGCCGTGCGTCTCGGCGGCGCGGTTGCAGGCTGCGACCAATTCCGGACGCGTCTCGATACCTTGGATGCGCGCCGATTCGCTCAATAATTCCGCGACCGCGAATGTGAGGTAGCCTTTGCCGCAGCCCATATCTGCGACCTTCAGCGCGGTTTGATGAGGAAATGTTTCCCCTACGAGATGCTGCAGCAACTCGGCGAACTTTTGAATCTGGCGAAACTTCCCGGTCATCTCGGCGCGGGGCTGGCCGTGTTCGTTGGTGACGCCGAGCGTGCGAAGCCACGCCGCCGTCGGAGCAATGGGATAGTGTTTGGTGTGATTGTGATCGGAGGCGGAACCATCCGGAACGGTTGCGCTGGTCGATCGAGGATTTTGGACTTTCACGCGGAGGCGCGCGGACCCGTCGGGCTGAGTTTCGAGCTGGGCGGACTGTGTCGCGGTGAACAGGTGCGCATCGAGAAAGTCATGACCGACCAGAGGCTCGATTAGCGCAAGTCCATCGGCCGGCGGAAAATTTTTTGTGATGTCGCGGGTTGCGTGCCGCCAGACCAAGGTCAGCTGGGGGCCTGCCTTGAGGGCCACGGGGCGGACAAAAAGATTTTGTAACGAAGGATCGGCGGCGCGCGCCTTACCGAGGGTGAGCTTAACGAGTGAGCCGTCGTTCGCTGCGGTACGGAGCAGGCCAAGGAAGCGATCGAGGGGCGGAACGGTCATGTTGGGTAGAAAATAGGGGCGCGTGGTCGGTCAGCCGATCCGGGAAGTTTTATTTGAGTGTGGCCAGCGCCGAAGCGGCGGCGTGGTGCTCGGGTTCGAGTTTGAGGGCCGATTCATAGGCCGCGCGGGCGGCGGCGGCATCGCCTTTTTTTTCGGCGAGTTTTCCCAATCTGAATTGGATACTAGCGTGAGTCGGGGCGTTTGGCGGCGGGGTCAGCTCGAGACAGCGGCGGAGCGCGGCGAGCGCGCGAGCGCCATGACCATCACTTTGCTCCGCGATGCGCCCGATTTGATACAGTACAACGTAGTTGTCGGGGCTGGCTTTGAGCGCATCGTCGCAAAGCGCGAGGGCTTCATCGAATTTTTTTTCGAGGATCTTTAGACTGACGAACGCGAGCAGGCCCCGTTGGGGAAAGCGCTGGCGAATTTCACTGGCTTGGGCGTAAGCCTTGGCGTTACTGCCGCCCACAAAGAAGGGAGCTCGGGCGTAGAATTGCATGAGCTCTTCGCGCACATCGAGGTTGTCTGGGGTCAGCTCGATGGCGCGGATCATGGCGTCGCGTCCCTTGGCGACGGCGGAAAGTGATCGGGTTTTCTCCCCTAATTGGAGACTGGTGCCGCCAAAATCGGCGAGATAGGTGGCGTTGGCGGGTTCGAGTTCGACCGCCTTGGCCAGCCACCGGGCCGCATCGTCCAGCGCGGTGGCGTCGCCGCGGTGGCGCAACGTCATACCGAGGTAATAGCATGCGGCGGCGCTTTTGGGATCGCTGGTGGCAATTTTTTCGAAGGCCTCGCGCGCTGCAGGATATTTTTTATCCCGGTAGAGTGAGATGCCGTCATCCAACGGAGAAGCCAGTGCTGCGGCCGCGAGCGTCAGTATAACCCCGATCGCGAGGCTGAATGGACGAAGAGACATCGCTCGTAAGACAGCGGGCAGAGCAAAAGTTACAAGCGTGGGTTCGCTGGCAGTCCTGTAACCTGATTCCGAATTTTTTGATCAGCGGATCGTGTAAGCGTTTCGGAGGTGATGCTCGAAACCCCGCCGTCGTCTGCGCGTCGGCTCACGCGGGTCAACCGCACGGCCTCCGCTACGGCAAAAAATTTCTATACGCCCACGCCCTGCGACGGTGGCGGTAAATTATTCGTAGCGCAGAGCCTCGATCGGATCGAGCTGGGCGGCCTTGCGGGCGGGATAATAGCCGAAGAACACGCCGACCGCGGCGCTGAAGCCGACCGCTATGACCATGGCCATCGTCGAGGGCTCGACGGGCCAGCCCTTGTAGTTGCCAAGGATGACTGAGCCGCCGATACCGAGCGCGACGCCGATCAATCCGCCGAGCAAGCTGAGCACGATTGCTTCGATCAAAAATTGAGTGAGGACATCGCTGCCGTGGGCGCCGAGGGCGAGCCGGATGCCGATTTCGCGGGTGCGTTCGGTCACGGACACGAGCATGATGTTCATGATGCCGATGCCGCCGACGAGCAGCGACACGCCGGCGATGGCGCCGAGGAGATAAGTCATGGCATCGGTTGAAGCGGTGCGCGCAGCGGTAATGTCGGCCTGGTCCTGCACCTGGAAATCGGGGAGGCCGTTGTGACGCTGGCTGAGTAGGTCATTGACGTCGGTTTTCACCTGATTGAGGACGTCTTCGCTCTTGGCCTGGACGTAAATGGTGCGGAGGAAAAGTGAGCGCGAGACGCGCTTCATGTGGCTGGTATAGGGAATGAACAACACGTCGTCCTGGTCCTGATTGTTGCTGAAGCCCTTCGTGGCCATGACGCCGATGATGCGGAATGGCGTGCCGCCGTTGCTGCCGCCACCTTGGCCGCCGGCGCCGCCACCCGCGACAGCCATGCCGCCGCCGCCGCCACCACCTTGAGCCACGATGCGGATGCTTTGTCCGATCACGCTGGAAATATCTTTGTCGGGGAAAAGGGTTTCGACCACGGTTTTACCGACAACGACCACCTTGGCGGCGGACGCGACTTCGGCCTCGTCGAAGAACACGCCCTCGGCGACGCGCCAGCTGCGAATGGCGGGATAGTCCGGGGAGACGCCGTAAACTGGGCTGCGCCAATTCAAACCATTCGCCAAAATCTGATTCTGGCCTTGGACGTAAGGGCTGACGGCAGCGACATTGTTGTCCTTTTCTTCCGGGCCATTCTGAAAGCTTTTGATGATCGCAAGAGAGTCCTCGATGGTGAGGGTGGTGGCGCCGCCGCCTCCGCTGCGTACGCCGCCGCCTTGGCTTTGGGTGCCAGGCGTCACGAGCACGAGATTGTCGCCCATGCTGGCGATCGCGGCCTGGACTTGGGCCTTGGCTCCGTTGCCGATGCTGACCATCGCGATCACGGCGGCGACGCCGATGATGATGCCTAGGGCGGTCAGAATGGAACGCATGGTATTGCGGCGTAGAGCCCGCAGAGCCATCAGGAAGGTCGTAAAAAAGCGCATGGAAATCTCAGGAAGAATACGAGGATCAGGCGGCGGAGTTGAGGAGCTTGGCGGCGGTTTCCGCTGTCTTGAGCTTGCCTAGTTCCTTTTCGGCGATGGAGCGATCCAGCACGGGTTCGTCGCGTACGATGACACCGTCGCGCAGGATCAGGTTGCGTTTGCAGTAGTGGGCGATGTCGAGCTCGTGGGTGACCATCACGAGGGTGATCCCCTGTTCGTTGAGCTTTTGGAAGACGCCCATGACCTCCATCGAGGTTTTGGTATCGAGATTGCCGGTGGGCTCGTCGGCGAGCAGAACTTGCGGCTCGTTGACGAGGGCTCGGGCGATGGCGACGCGTTGTTGTTGACCGCCTGAAAGCTGATTGGGCATGTGGTCGGCGCGCTGGGAGAGGCCGACGATATCGAGACAGTGCATCGCCCGCTCGCGCATCTGTTTTGAAGTCATGCGCTTTTTTCCGTAGAGGCACGGGAGCTCGACGTTTTCGACGGCCGTGGTGCGGGCCAGCAGGTTGAAGCCTTGGAAAACGAAACCGAGCTTGAGGTTTCGGATGTCCGCAAGCTCGTCCTTGTCGAGGTGGGACACATCGATTCCGTCGAGCATATACCGCCCACGGGTGGGGCGGTCGAGACAGCCCAGCATGTTCATCAGGGTCGACTTCCCCGAGCCGCTGGAGCCCATCAGCGCGAGAAATTCCCCCTGCTGGATTTCGAGTGAAACTCCGCGCACCGCGTGCACGGGGACTTCGCCGGAATCATAGATTTTGTGGAGGTCCTCGATTTTAACTACGGGAGGCATGAATTAAGGTAACGTTGAATTGCTCGACTGCGATTAGAAGCCACCGCGACCGCCGTAACCACCACCACCACCACCGCCGCGCTGACCGCCGCCTTGCTGGAATGGGTTGGACGTCTGAGCCGCTGGACCGCTGATCGCCGCGGCGGCGCCGGGCATCGTGACGTAAGTGATAAGGGTGTCTCCGTCGACGAGGCTATCGACGATTTCTGTGCTGCTGCCATCGGAAATACCGAGGCGGACCATGACGGGTTGGGGTAAGGTTTTGCCCGCGGCATCCGTAACTAGTTTGTAGAGTGTGCGAGGGGCGTTGCTGATATTCATGCCGACACCGCTGGTGACACCTGTGCCACCGTTGCGCCGGCCGCCGCCGCCGCCCTGACCACGGCCGCCGGGACCGGCGCCGGCACCGGCGGCGCCGCCTTGACCGCGATTGCCGCGACGACCTTCGGCAGTGGGATCCTGAGCCATGGCCGCGAGGGCGGCGGCGGGATCTTCCTTGGGCGCGACGGGTGCCGTCGCGGCGGGAGAGGCTGGAGCCACTGGGCCGGCGGTGGCTTTGGTCATTTTCGCCTGAAGTTCGGACGGGATCCGGACGCGAAGGGCGTTGTTGGTGACCATGAGGACGTCGGCGCGTTCGGCGATGGTGATGTTGGCGGTAGCGGTCATGCCTGGTTTCAGGCGGAGGTCGGAATTATCGACGTCGATGATGACCGAGAACGTTACGACACCGCTCGAATTCTTGGCGAAATTGCGGACCTGCGTGACGATGCCCCGGAATGGTTGATTGAGATAAGCGTCGACCGCGAAGCGGACGTTCTGGCCTTCCTTGACACTGCCGATGTCCGCTTCGGAAACGTCGGCGCTGATCTGCAATTTCGAGAGATCGTTGATGATCGTGAAAAGAGCGACAGCGGACTGGTTGACGTTGACGGTGCCGCCGACGTCGGTGGTGCGGTTGAGCACGACGCCGTCGATCGGGGAGTAGATGGTGCAGCGCTTGAGATCGGTGCGGGCGTTTTCGGCGGCGGCTTCGCGGCTCACGAGGGTAGATTCAGATTGGGCGAGCTGGGCGATCGCGGCGTCGTAGTCGGCTTTGGCGACGAGCTTGGCGTCGAATAGGCCCTTCGTGCGGGTGGTGTCTTCACGGATTTTAGTCGTATTCGCTTTGGCGGCCACGAGATCAGCATCGGCCTGCTTTAGGCGTTGCTCGTAGGTGGTCGGGTCGATCTTCAGGAGCATCTGGTTCTTTTTGACCTTATCGTTAAAGTCGGCGCCAATTTCGACGACGTTGCCGGATACCTGGCTGCTGATGGTGACCTGGGAGGTCGTCTGAAGTGCGCCGGTGGCGCTAATGCTTTGCACTATGTTTCCCTTGCTCACTTTAACGGTCGAATACTCCGGCTGTTTTTCGGGCCGTCCGAAGAAATAGTATCCGGTGCCGCCCGCGGCAGCGAGGATGACGATTATGATAAAAATGATACCACCGTAGCTTTTTGATTTGGCCATGACGAAGTTGAGTGAGGAGAAATTGTGGAGTTGAAACGTGTTGCAGCCGATGCGGGTAGAGTTTTTTAGGCTACTCCCCGATAGCTGGCAACGGGAGCCAAGACGAAGGGTTAATTAAAAGGTGACGTAAAAATCTTTAGGGCATTGTTTGCACCGCCCGGGACGCGAATCGCTTCGGGACTTTCGCGGGCGGCGCGGCGGGTGGGCTACCGACGGTAGGCCCTCTTTAATTCGGCCGCGACGTTGGCCGGAACGAAATGAGCGATGTCGCCGCCGAATTTTGCGACCTGTTTCACGAGGGTGGAACTGGTGTAACTGAATTGTTCGTTGGGCATCACAAAGATGGTTTCGATCTTGGGCTGGAGGTGCCGGTTCATCAGTGCCATGTTGAATTCAAATTCAAAGTCCGAGAGGGCGCGCAGGCCGCGGATGATCGCATCGGCTTTTTGCTCGAGCGCGAAGTCCACGAGCAATCCGCCGAAGATTGTCGCCGTGACGTTGGGCATCGCAGCCAAGTTCGGCTGCAACATCGCGAGCCGCTCTTCGGCGGTAAACAGCGGGCCTTTGCCCGTGTTGAGCGCGACGGCCACCGTCACGCGATCGAATAACTTCGCGGCGCGCGCGAGCACATCGAGATGTCCGTGGGTGATGGGATCAAAAGTCCCGGGATAGATGCAGTGACGCATGACGGGGTGCCAAAGAAAACGAGCAGAAGAGGATTGGCGATGACGTTTTCAGCACCCGAGTTGGGATGAGGCGGCGCGGGCGGGCCGCCCGGTGCGCTTTCAAAGGGGGAGGAAAATTTTATCGGGGCGCCATTTCCCGGCCAGTCCAGCCGGCCGCCAAGGCTCCATCTTCCGGCAAGGCTCGGCGCGAATTTTCATGCGAGCGTCACGGGTATGATTGGCTCCGCACTTGATTTCGGCTCGGCTGCATGCGTTTGTCCCGTTCTGCCCCTCGAATGACCCTGCCTAACATTCTGACGTTTTCCCGTTTGCCCGCGATGTTTGCCATCGTCGCCCTCATGAATTCGGATTTTCAGTGGGCGGCGACGAGCGCGTTCTGGCTGTTTGTGGCCGCGGCGCTCACGGACTGGCTCGACGGAAAACTCGCGCGTGAAAGCGGGCAGGTCACGACGTTCGGGCGTTTCATGGATGCGGTCATCGACAAGGTTATGGTGCTCGGCATCATGATCGCATTCGTCGCGGGCGAGGACTACTTCATGGGCCACAAGATCGCAGGCACGATGCTTCTGCTGTGCATTCTAGGGCGGGAATTCATGATTTCGGGGCTGCGGATGGTCGCGGCGTCGAAAGGCGTCATCGTCGAAGCCGACGCGAGCGGAAAACTGAAAACGTTTATCCAACTCAATGCCATCGGCTGGATGCTCGGCGCTCGAATGCTGGAAAAGGACTTTGGCGAATTATTCCGCGGGGCCGAGCACTGGCAGGTCACGGCGGTGCAAGGGCTGGGGCTGGCCCTCTTCGTCCTGTCCGCCATCCTGACGGTGACGTCGGGCTCGGCCTATTTCAGACGGCATCGGCATGTGTTGCTCGACGGACGGCCATGAGCTTCGTCCGACCGAGTTGGCCTCGATCGCTGCCGATGGCTTTGGTGGTGGGATGTGCGACGCTCGGCCCGATCGGAGCAAAGTTACCGGCACCGGGCACGTGGGGTTCGCTCGTGGGGTTGGTCTATTGCGCGGGAATTTTTCGATGGCTCGATGGCGGCTGGGCGCTCGCCGTCGGTCTCGCCGCGGCGTATCTGGCCGTCGGATTGTGCGGTGAAGCCGAAGTGCGACTCGGGAAAAAAGATCCAGGTCAAGTGATTCTGGATGAGTTTGTGGCGATGCCCCTTTGCTTCATCGGATGGCCGGCGCTCATCGCGACCCTGCCGGTGTGGGGATTGGCCCTAGCCGGTTTCGCGCTGTTTCGTTTTTTCGATATTCTAAAACCGCTGGGTATTGCCCGGCTCCAAAATCTACCCGGTGGCTGGGGCGTGGTCGGGGATGACCTGGCCGCCGCGCTCGCGGCCTGCGCGAGTCTGCATGCGGGTGTCTGGCTGTGGTCCCTTCACTGATCGCGACCGCTGGGTGCAGCTTCGTCCGGCGCGAGTCAGTTGCCTTTTTTTGGTGAGGCGTAGGCGCTGAACTCCACTCGCACACTGCTGCTGATGCCGGACTCAAAGCCGTCCGGCCCCCAGATCGCACGTGTGCCCAAAGTGAGCAGCAGTCGGGTATGATGACCTTCTCGAATATTCAGAGGAATCAGGACGTCGGGACGGATCGCATAGACGTGGCGGTTCTCGTCCCCGATGAGCGCGGTCGTTGACCACGTCGTGGTCAACGCGGTCCGGAATCGCCCCCATTGGCGGGTGACGCCGGCGGCTGCGGAGGTCGAGTTACCGTGCAGTTGGTTGCGCCCGAAATTTGGGGTGAGTTGGGTGTGGTCGATCAGATCCGCACCGACTGACGCAAAACCGATGAGTTTCAACCTCGGGACCACCTGCCGCGTGATTGCGACGTAGGGCGTGGTGTGGCGGAAGCCATCG
This sequence comes from uncultured Opitutia bacterium, assembly GCA_903919985.1. GTDB lineage: Bacteria > Verrucomicrobiota > Verrucomicrobiia > Opitutales > Opitutaceae > Tous-C4FEB. The sequence goes on from CAIXKG010000038.1 coordinate 15,489, forward strand.
CTTAGTTCGCGCGGGGGCCGGCTGAGGGGAGTGTAGAAGTCGACGCCGTAGCTCCACGCCAACGGGTGATTTTCATCGAGCGTCTGTTCTCGTTTTGCGCCTAGTCGCAGTCGCGAGAGGCCATAGCCCGTGGCATCGCGCAGTCCGTGTGTGAAATAGCCTTCGAGTTCGGAGATGAGTTCCAGCTGCTCATCGGGCTGGACCCGCACGCTGACTGGCAGGCGTAGGTAGTCGCGACGAACGATGTCGCCAAAATGCGGACGGACAGAGATTCGGACCCGCTCGTCGTGAAATTGGGGCATATCGAACCGCCGGAGGTCCGGGAGCTGGTCGAGAAAGTCGGTAAGGTCCCACCACGTTGAGGGATCTCCGGGCGACGAAACCTCGGCGTGCGCGCGCGGAGCCGAACTTAGAACGCCGATCAAAACGATAAGCGCAGCAATTGATTTGAAGCGGATCAGGGGGTAGGAGCGCATCAAAAAGTTGGTCAGCGTAGAGCGTGAGTGGTTCGACGGTCAGTTCGACGAGCAAGCCTTGTCTAGGCACGTCCGCGGATAGCACGAGGCCGTAGGAGTTTGAGGCGCCATAAAATCCGCGGCGGCCGGAAGGGTGGCATTTTTTCTCACACCGGGGGCGAGTGTGGCCGACGAACCATGGCCGAACGCCAGGATTCGACGAAGGTGGCGCCATACAGCGGTTGGCCTTAAAGAAAGTGGGCTTTCGGGCGCCTCCTCCGAAACCCGCACGCGTTCCGCCATTCGCAAATTCGGATTTGAGGTTTTTGGAATGTATTCCAAGGCGTCAGACTTGGCCGACAAGTTGGCGGAGCGCGACCAGATACCCTGGAAACCCCTGGCCGCTGATCATCGCCACGCACGCGCCGGCGGTCATCGAGGTCCGGCGGAATTTTTCGCGCTGCTTGATATCTGAAATGTGCACCTCGATCGCCGGCAGGCTGACGCTCTTCAACGCGTCATGCAGCGCGATACTCGTGTGCGAATAGGCGCCGAAGTTCACGATGAACCCTGCGGTACCGCGATCGGCGAGCGCGTGGATTTTGTCGATGAGCGCTCCCTCGTGATTGGATTGGAAGAACGACACGCTCACGCCGAGCTTTCGCCCTTCATCGCGGATCAACTGCTCGAGATCCTTGAGGGTGGCGTGGCCGTAGATCGCGGGCTCGCGTTGGCCCAGACGGTTGAGATTGGGGCCGTGAAGGACGGCGATTTTTTTCATCCGAAATGTAATTTGGTTCGGCGTTCCGAAGGGGAATAGGAAGAAGTCCGCCGCGTACTCATGGCGGCGCGGTAGCAGAACTCAAAGCGGATTTTCCGTGGCGATAAATTCCCAAGGCAGTTGAAATTTTTTCGCGAGTTCGGCCGCGAGGGCTTTCACGCCGTGAACTTCGGTGGCGTAGTGACCGCAGAGATAGAGGTTGAGCCGTTGCTCCTGGGCGACGTTGAACCATTCCTCGCGGAGTTCGCCGGTCACGAGCGTATCGACGCCGGCGGCGGCGAGTTCGGGGATGGCACCGTTGCCACTGCCGCTGCAGAACGCGATGGCCCGCGGCGCAGTCGAGCCGTATTCGAGGGCGATCACGCGCGTGTAGAGACCTTCGAGTTTCGCGCGGAGCGCGGAGCGTTTTATTTTTGCTGGAGCGATGCGGCCGATCGCCTCGCCGTCGCGGATCATAAACGGGCGGGTCGCGTTGAGCCCGAGTTGCTGGGCTAGCCGCGCATTGTTGCCGATCTCGGGATGGCCATCGAGTGGAAGATGATTCGAGTAGAGCGCGCAGTTGCCGCCGACCAAGGTCGTCACACGGTCATAGACCGGCCCCGTGATGGGCCGAGGCATGTCCCAGTACATCCCGTGGTGCACGATCAGGAAATCTACGCCCGCCACGACGGCTTTTTGAAATGGGACAAGGCCCGCGTCGACGGCGGCGCCGATTTTTGTGACGCGGCCGGAGTTCGCGAACTGGAGACCGTTAAAAGCACCCGGTGCGTCCTTGTAGGCTGTGCGACGCGTACGTTGGTCGCAGTACGCGACGAGGTCGGTGAGGGTGACAGTCGGCATGGGAGGGCTCGTGGTCGTTATTTCTGTGCGGGATCGAACGGAAATTAATCGAGTACGATCAGGGCTGCGATCACCAGCCCGATTCCATCTTAGTCGTAGGGTGACGTTGACCGAGGGACGCTGGGGCGGCCGCGATGGTTTTTGAATGCGTGGGCCTTCCGCTCTTGATTGCTCTGGCGCGCGCCAGCGAGCGGCCCCACCTCGCCGGGCTATGCGCCCACGCCGAGACGGCACGCATGCGCGCTGAATCCGGCCCCAAAACTCACGAGCCAGAAATCGCCGGTCGTTGCGGACGGCATTTCTTCTTTGAGCGTTTGTTGTAGGGCGAACAGCACCGAGGGGCTGCTCATGTTGCCGAAATCGCGCAGGACTTTGGCGCTGGCGTCGAGCTGCAGCGGGGCGATCACGGGCGCGAGGGCGTCGAGTACATCGCGTCCACCCGGGTGGGCGACGACGCGAGCGACGGGGCGCGGTCCTCGCGCTGACCAGAGTTCGCTGACGGCGGCGGCCGCGAGTTCGGGGACGGCTCGGTCGAGCAGATTGCGGAGTTTTCCGTCGCGTTGTTCGAAACGCAGTTTGTCCCGGTCAGCGGGGCGGTGGAGCGTTTGAAATCCAAACGCGCGCAACCCCGTTGGTCCGGGTGTATTGCGCCAAATGGAAGCGGCCGCCCCGTCGCTGAAAAGACACGCGCTGATGATCACGCCGGGATCGTCATCGAGGTAAAATGCTGCCGAGCAGATTTCCACCGCGATGCACGCGACCGTGGCGTTCGGATTGGCGGCGAGCACGTGGCTCGCGGCGCGCAGCGTGGGAATGGCGGCACCGCAGCCGAGGCCAACAAGATCCTGCAGAAAAGCATCGGTCCGCAAACCGAGCGTTTCCGCCACGTAGCTTGTCAGGCCCGGGCACAGATAACCGGTGCAGGTGCAGATCAGGAGCGCATCGAGATCGGTGACCTTGATCCCGGCCTGCGCAAGGGCCGCGGTGAGCGCGCGGCTCGCGAGCGCCGGGCCCTCGGTGCGAAAGATGGCGTTCAACTCGTCCGACGTGCGGTCGAAAATCTTCTCGATTTCGGGCGCGGCAAAATGCCGCGTCGCGATGCCATGGTCACCGCGCAGAATGCTGTGCAGAATCAGCCGCGTGCGTTTATGCAGCCGCACACGCGCGTCGGAGCGCTCGATGATGGACCAGCAATCCGGTTGGGCGAACTTCGCCGGTGGAACGGCGGTGGCGAGGGCGTGGAGAAACATAAAAGGAAGCAGAAGGCGCGATGATCGTGATGGAGAACGCAGCGTTCGATGGGGAGAGGCCGTTTCGGTTGCAGCCCATCGTATCAGTGGAGCAGCGAATATAGGGGACGGAGCGGTAGGCAGTGGGCGCGAGCCAGCCCGGCGAGCCAGCGTTGGCGCCGCGGCTGCAGGAAAAAAGGATGAAGCGCACCGGCTGCGGCGAAGCGGCGCCGGAACCGACGGTGCATCGCCTCGGTGGCGCGGCGGCACGTCGCGGACCATTCCCCCTGGCCGCGGGCGTAAGCGAGCAGCGGATCGAGCGCGGTCTCGGCGCTTTGAAATGCCAGCGCCATGCCGTGGCCGGTGAACGGCGGGATGAGACCGTGGGCGTCGCCCAGTGCAATTATATCTGCGGGCGGCGACGTGGTCGGCGCGGAAAAACTCAGCGCGGCCACCGCGCAGAAGGAAGTGGCATCGCTGGCGGCCCCGGCGAAGCGCGCGGCCATTGCAGGCAATCCGCTTGCGACCAGATACGCAGAAAGGAGTGCCGGCCCAGTCGCCGAGATGCGGCGTTGGCGGAACAGGCCACATAGATTGATTTCGCCATCCTCAATCGCAGCAAGACCCACGTACGCTTGGTCGCCGAGGTGCACCTCGAGATCACGCGAAACCGCGAGCCCGCGCACGTGGATCTTCAGGCCGATCCAGGACGCGTCACCACGTTGACGGCCGGTGGCGTGAACGCGCCCGGCACGCGGTGCGAGATCGGTCGCGCGGGTCCCGGTGCGGAGATCGCCGCCGGCGGCGACGAAGGCATCAGCCAGTCGGGCGTCGAGCGCGTGACGACTCAGGCCGAGGGCGGCGGCCGGCAGACGTTGGAGGCGCGCGATTTTCTCCCGATGAAACCAAGCGATTTCGCGGTGACGCAACGCGTCCTGGAAGAATGGCGCGAGGCCGAGTCGCGCGATCGTCGTTGGCCCTAGCCCCGTGATGAATTCGCCGCAAACGCGATGGCGCGGATAATGACCGGCTTCAAGGAGCGTGACCGGGATGCCTTCACGCCGCAGCGCGAGGCCCAGCGCGAGGCCCGAGAGTCCGCCGCCGACAATTTCGATGGGCCGCACGGGAATCACGTCCGACGAATCGCGATCATGCGATAAGCCCCGAGCCAGCTGATCGTGCACTGCCACGACCACGCGGTGGGATCGAGGCGGAGGGCGTGGGGCAGTTCGTCGTGAAGAAAGCCGGCGGCAATGCTCACGCGGGCGTCGTGTAACGTGACATAGTTGGCGCCGAGAAGCGGACCGATCGTGCGGTAGAGTAGTTGGGAAACCCGGCGGCGGGCCGGTTCGCTCGCGACGATGACCCGAGCCGATGCGCCGAGTCGCGCGCCGAGCGCGGCCAAATCGTCGGACCCAAATTGGTGGAAAATCAAACTGCCAAAAACGACCGGATACTCGGCGAGCCCCGTAAACGTGACCACGTCGGAGCTGTGCCAGGTTTGTTTGAAGGGCAGGGCGGAGGGGCGGGGCCAGAGATCAAGTCCGTCGGCCACGAGACCGCGGGCAGCGAGGTAAGCGAGCAGTTCGCCTGTACCCGCTCCGACTTCGAGGGCGCGCTCACCGGCCTGAAGCAGCGGCGTCAGTGTTCGCGCAAACCATTCTGGATTGCCGAGCACGCGATTGGTGATTCGCAGGTCGCGCCGACTGTGCAGTGCGGCGGGGTGCTGCGGCGGCAGGGAATCAAGTAATTCCGGCTGGAGCGTGCGGATCATCGTCGTGAGCGGGTAAGAATGGATTCGGAACGCGGAGCCGTTAGCGGTTCCGAAGGGTGAAGGCGCAAAGGTTATCCGAGATCGGGATCGGAGCAAATGAGCGCCATAGAAATGCGATCAAAGCGTTCAGAAAGGTAAAGTAGGTGTTTAACAACAGGGTGATCGCGAGGGCGAAGTGGTCGGGGGTCGCAGCGACCATCGATGAAGTCGCCCGGTTCAGCGTAATGGGCCTCCATGGCGCGCCCGCCGAATTTCGGCTAAGCCTTGGGCGAAAATCCGCTTCGTTCTCGGTTGGGCGTCCTTTTTTCCCGTTGTGCGCGAGCGGCTTTGAGCTTGGGCGCTCCGGGCTGTCCGAGGGCGGGAACAATTCGATGAGACAAGGGTTGCCGGGAGCTCGGCGCGAGTGCAGCGTGCGCGCTCGATTTCCTGTATGAGCACTCCCGATCTTCCGCCCGTCGACCTCATCGCCCTCGCGGCCGAAAAGTTTCCGCGCCGCCCTTCTTGGGATGAGTACTTTATGGCGACCGCGGTGTTGATGTCGACCCGCTCGAATTGTGAGCGGCTGCATGTGGGCTGCGTGATTGTGAGCGGTGGGGTGCGTAAAAATCGCCTCGTGGCCGCGGGCTACAACGGTTTCCTGCCGGGCACGCCCCACCTTTCGCGGCTGCGGGACGGCCACGAGCAGGCGACGGTGCACGCCGAGCAAAACGCGATCGCGGATGCGGCGCGGCGCGGAATTTCCGTGGAGGGCTGTGTGGCCTACGTCACGCACTACCCATGCATCAACTGCGCGAAAATTATGGCGGCCGCCGGTATGGCGGTAATCAAGTACCGCATGGACTACATGAACGACCCTCTGGTCGCTCCGCTGCTGGCGGATGCCGAGGTCACGATTTTAAAGCTGTGACTTTGACCGTTCACGATGTCCGGAGTTAAATAGTCGTTCTTTGATCATGCGCGAACGCGAAAAAGTAGGCCGGGAATCGCTGGCAGGGGCGCTGTTGCTGGCGCATCCGTCTCTGCGCGATCCGAATTTTCGGCGCGCGGTGGTGTTGATGTCGGCTCACAGCGCCTCGGGCGCGATGGGTGTGGTTTTGAATCGTCCGCTGGGCCGGCGTTTGGGGGAATTGAAAGGCGATTTCGCGCTCGGGCCGCTCGCGAGTGTGCCCGTGTGTCAGGGCGGACCGGTCGAGGAGAAACAACTGGTGCTGGTCGCGTGGCAGGAACGCGACGACGGTTTCCGCCTGCACTTCGGCATCGAGCCGGAAAAGGCGGCGCAACTCTTCGACGAAGAGGCCACGTCATTGCGGGCCTATGTGGGCTACTCCGGCTGGTCAGAGGGTCAGTTGGAGAACGAACTGGGTCAGAATACGTGGGTGGTGGCGCCGGCGCCGTCCGATCTTTTTTCCCTGCCGCCGGACGATAATCTGTGGCGAACGCTGCTCTCGCGCGAAGGCGAAGAGTGGAAGCTCCTGGCGGACGAGCCGGATGAACCGGAGAAAAATTGAGGGGAGTGGATCGTGTTGCCGCTGAGCCCAAGAAAACTCCGCAAGAGTTGGCCTTAAAGAGACGCTAAAATTTCTCTTCCCGCGTTCCCGTCGCCCGCGCACTTATAAGCGCGATCAAGACTCCCCCGGATGTATCGAAATTCCTGCGCCTTTTCGTGGCTAAAAGTCCGATGACTTTTGCCGCCTCGCCGGTTGATGGGCCGGATTGATTCTGTAGGGACTATTCAGTTGACAGGGGGGAACTGGCGCTCTGTTTTCACCCGTTTTATGAAAGTCGTTTCCTCCATTAAATCCGCCAAGAAGCGTCACCCGGCATGCCAAGTCGTGCGTCGCAAAGGCAAGATCTACGTGATCAACAAAGTCGAGCCGCGTTACAAAGCGCGCCAAGGCTAATAAAAAAAATCTCTTATCACCGTGAAAGCCGAAGGCCATCCCATCCTCAATAACGTGTGCTTCCTCGATGTCGCGAGCGGCAAGCGTTTCCTCACCAAGTCCACGATGAAGTCCGCTCGCAAGGAAGTCATCGACGGCACTGAATATTTCGTCGTTGTGCGCGACGTGACGATGGACTCGCATCCCGCCTACACCGGCGAGAAGCGTCTCGTCGACACCGCCGGCCGCGTCGAGAAGTTCACGAACAAGTTCAAGCGCGTTTCCGCGAAGAAATAAGGTCCTTCCCGAACGCCGTCAGGACCGAACCCGCCGATTCCGGCGGGTTTTTTATTGGTCCGAAACAGGGGACGTGGCGGCCGCCGGCGGCGAGCGGTTCGGCGCCCCATCTAGAGGGGCTTGATTTTTCCGTGCCCGTTTGTGTAGCGG
>CAIXKG010000039.1 GCA_903919985.1 uncultured Opitutia bacterium
CCGCTCCTGCGGCCGGCGCGGCACCATCGGCCGCAGCGACCTTGGGTGCAGCCGCCAGCGCAGCGGCCGCGGCCGCCTCGGCCGCATTTTCCGCGGCGAGCGTGGCTGCTTCTTCGGCGGCGATTTCAGCCTCGGTTTTGACCTTCGGCGGCGGAGTCTTACGCGCGTATTCCTCGGCTTCCTCCGGCGTCGAGCCGTTGACCAGCGCGAGGGCAATGCGGTGTTTGCCCGCCGTCAGTTTGGTTTTTTCGAGCGCGTACACGGACGTGTTGCGCTGATCCTCTTTAATCGTGAGCGGTTTTCCGGCGGGCACGCCGTCGACGGTAAATTCCATCGCCGGGCGCTGCCGGTCCGCGCCTTGCGTGCCGTAAGCGCGAAAGCGGAACACATATTCGCCGTCGGCCGGCAACTCGTAATCGGCGTAAATCTGACCGTTGGAGTTAAAGAGCCGGCCGATGGGCATTGACCGGCGCGGCGGCACGCCCGGCGGCGGTTCGGGAGCACCGGGCGGCGTCGTGCTTGCGACCGCCGTCGGATCGCCCTTCGGAATCGAGCCATCGGCGAGCGTCGCATCCCAACGTTTCAGAGGTGCAGGCGCGATCGGGTCGCTGTGGATCGCGTTGTCGACGGCGAGTCCGGCCGCGGTGAGATATTTTTCCATCAGCACCGGTGCGATCGAGAGGACGTCGCCGTTGTTGTCGAAGCCGTAGCCGGCATCGTCCACCGGGAAAACGTCCGCCGGACGGATGTCGATCGCGAGCAAGTCGCGGATGGTGTTATTGTATTCGGCGCGATTGAGCCGACGAAGCGTGACGCGGCCGGGATTGATCGGGCCGTTCGGATCGCCCACGAGATACGTTTTCAACCAACCGACAACCTTTGCCCGCTCGGCCTCTTCGGGCTGGGGCTCGTCCTTCGGCGGCATCTTGTGGTTCGCCAGGTTCTTGAGCGCCTTTTCAAGCGATTTGCCGCCATCTTCCAGCGCGGCCGCATCGCGAATCACGTCGAGCCGGAAGCCGTTCTCAGCGTTGGCGTCGCCGTGGCACTCATAGCAGTGCTTCGCCAGAAACGGCTGCACGTTGCGATGGAAGTCTTCCCACGTGTTCGCGGGCTTCGCCGCAACCGCCAGCGCTACCTTCGCCGGCGTTTTCGGCTCGGCACTTTTCAGCGCGGCCTGCGGCGCGACCGCGGTGCTGGAGCAAGCGGCCAGGATCAAACCGACCCCGGACAATAAAAATGGCAGCCCCAACCTGGGGAGGGCGCGCGCAAACAGAACGGTAAGTCTCATCAGAAGCGGTGGGGATTGGTTGGGTCGAAATCTGGACTCGGGGCGAACGACGCGCCGCTGGGTCAATCGTTGCAGCGCCGCAGCCCCGGAACAAGGAAACTCCCGGCCACGATGGGGCGGATTTTCATGACAGTCTGAATTGGGGCTAACGCGTCCCAAACATCTCCGGATGCCGCAGCCGGAAAGTTTTCATCAAACCATCCCGTTCGGCGGCGGTCAGCGCCTGCAGGACCGAACCCGACGCGACGCGCGACGACGAAGCGATCGCGGCAAACATCGCCACATCCTCCGTCGGCCAATCGGTCGGCGAAATATCCCACAGGCGCGCCGCCTTGTCCCAGCAGGCCGTAAGGAGCGACCGGCCGTCGGGGCTGAACGCAACGTGCCGCACATTAAGGGCGTGGCGCAGCGGCGGCCCGAGCGGCCGGCCCGTCGCGACCTCCCACAACCGGGCCGTGTAATCGTCGCTCGCCGTCGCCACGATTTTTCCATCCGGGCTGAACGCCGCGTGGACCACCGCGTCCTCGTGCGTCAGCGGCGGAGTAAGAGAGTCGCCCGTGGCCGCAACCCACAGTCGCGCGGTCGCATCGTTACCGGCGGTGACCACGACCCGGCCTTCGGGACTAAACGCCGCGAAATTCACGGCATCGTCGTGCGCCAACGGCGGCGTGATCGGCTCGCCGGTCGCGGCCGACCAGACGCGCGCGGTCTTGTCCTGACTGGCGGTGACGACCGCGCGGCCGTCGGGACTGAAGGCCGCGCTGGTCACCCAGAATTTATGCTGGAGCGGCGGGGTTGCAGGCTGCCCCGTCGCAACATTCCAGACGCGCGCGGTGTGGTCGGAGCTCGCCGTGAGCACGAGGCGCCCATCGGGGCTGAACGTCACACTCACGACCGCACCCGCATGCGTCAGCGGCGGCACGAGCGACTTTCCAGTCATCGCATCCCAAAGGCGGGCCGCGCCGTCGTTGCTGGCGGTCGCGATGATTTTTCCATCCGGGCTGAACGCCGCCGAGCGCACCCGATCTTGCGCGAGTTCAGGCGGAAGCAATTTCCCCGTCGCGGCGTCCCAGACGTGAGCCGGGCTGACATAACTCGTGGCGATGACGGCCCGACCATCCGGGCGAAACGCGACGAACTGAACTTGCTCGGGATAAGTCAGTGGCGGCACAAGCGCTTCACCCGACTGCGTGCTCCACACCCGCGCCGTGCGGTCCCAACTCGCCGTCGCGATCGCCCGACCATCGGGACTGAACACGGCGTCCTCGACGGAATTGTCATGCGTCATCGTCCGCAGCAGCGCCCGGTTGGGCGGTCCATCATTGCCCGTGTCTGCTGCCGGCGCGACGGCCTGCAGCGGAATTTGCCGGATCAGATTTCCCGCCCGCCACCGCAGCAGCGCATCCTCGGGATCGCGCTTCATCGCCTCGGCCGTCCAGAACAGCGCCGTGGCAAAATCGCCCTTCGCCATCGCGTTGTCCGCCGCCGTCTCGTCCGCCGCGACGGTCTGCGCCCGAGACAAACCGCCTGCTCCCGCGAGCCCAAGGCCGAGCGACACGCGCGACACGGCGCGACAAAACCGGCGAAAGGAAGAGCGGGTGGAAACGGCCAAAGCCACGCGGCGAGATTCCGAGCTTCGAACCATTTGGCAAGGCTACCACTTTTCACTTCCTGATTTTCGGGTGCCCGGAGGCCATCACGGGGGGTTCGGTCCCCGCTCGCGCCCGGATTTTTTTGCCCTTGTCGCAAGTTGAGACCTGCCCCCTTTTGCTACCGTCTGCCAACCGTTCCGTCTTTCCCGCCCCACCTTTCGAGGGTCCGTTTTGAATTCTTCGCGCGTTCGAGTCTGAGCGCTCCACGCGTGTCCCCGGTATTTTTCCATTTCCAGTTACCGCCCAATTTCGGAATTCCCCATGACCACTCCTGCTATTTCCCGTCGTGATTTTGTAAAAAACTCCGCGATCGCTGCCGCTACTTTTCAGCTCTCCGCCGGACTCGCCGCCCGCGCCGCCGCGGCCACCGCAGCAGCCCCGGCGATCCCGCGCCCCAACCCCGTCGCCGCCGGCCCAGTCGATCTACACTGGATCGACGGAGGCGTGCCTCACGCCCTACCCGGCACCGCCTGGGGCGTGCCATGGCCGCGCGGTCACCTCGCGAAAAACACTTCGCTCGCGCTGCACACCGCCGCCGGCGAACCCGTGCCGCTTCAAACCTGGCCACTCGCGTATTGGCCCGATGGCTCGCTCAAGTGGACCGGCCACGCCATCGGGGCCGATGCCGGCGGCGCGGAAAATCTGAAACTCTCGCCCGGTGTTCCCGCCACGCCTTCGACGAACGCCGGCGTGATCGTCACCGAGGCGTCCGATGCGATCACGATTAGCACCGGCGTGATCGTCTGCCGCGTCGCTCGACGCGGCCCAGCCATCGTCGAGTCGATCACCCGCGACGGTCGCGAAATCGCGCGCGACGGCCGGCTCATCTGCCTGCGCCAGGATCGCGAGAAATTTGCCGCGGATGGAACGACGCGCCGCGAAACGTTCACCGGCGCGATTGCATCCGCCACCGTCGAACAAAGCGGACCGCTGCGCGCCGTCGTCAAACTCGAGGGCAAACACGAAGGCCCCGGCGGCCGCGCGTGGCTGCCGTTTACGCTGCGGCTCTATTTTCACGCGGGCGGCGAAGCCGTGCGCATCGTGCACACGTTCATTTTCGACGGTGAGCAGTCGACCGATTTCATCCAGGGCCTCGGCGTGCGTTTCGCCGTGCCGCTGCGCGACGAGATGCATAACCGCCACGTCCGTTTCGTCGGCGAAGGCGAAGGCATGTGGGGCGAGGCCGTGCGCAACATGCCGGGCTGGGCCGGGCGTTTTGGTTTCGCCTACGCCGATAAATTCACCGACCAGCTCGACGGCCGGCCTTGTCTCCCGCTCGCGCAATTCGATGCCGTGAGCCGACGCCAGATGGAAACCGTTCCCATCTGGAACGACTTCTCCTTGTTTCAATCCTCCGCCGATCATTTCGAGGTGCGCAAAAGCACCGGCGCCCACAGCTCGTCCCTCCACGCGGGCCACGGACGTCGCTCCGCCGGGCTCGGCTACGTCGGCGGCATCACCGGCGGCATCGCCTTCGGCCGTCAGCATTTCTGGGAAATGCATCCGACGCAGCTCGACATCAACGACGCGGCCACGGACCTCGCGCAATTCACGCTCTGGCTTTGGTCGCCCGACGCACCGCCGATGGACTTGCGCCACTACGATGACCACGCGCACGGCCTCGAAATTAATTACGAGGATTGGGAGGAGGGCCACAGCACGCCGCTCGGCGTCGCCCGCACCAACGAACTCATGCTCTGGGCGCTCCCCGCGACGCCCACGCGGGCGCGCCTGCTCGAACTCGCCGGTGCGCTCCGTTCGCCGCCGCGGCTCGTTTGCCCGCCCGCGCATTATCACGGCGCTCAGGTCTTCGGCGTCTGGAGTTTGCCCGACCGCTCGACGCCGGCGAAAGCCCGGCTCGAGGACGAACTCGTGCGGCTGGTTGAGTTTTACCAACGCGAGATCGAGCAACGCCACTGGTACGGCTTCTGGGATTTCGGCGACATCATGCACACCTACGACGAACACCGTCACACGTGGCGCTACGACGTCGGCGGCTACGCCTGGGACAACTCCGAGATGGTGCCCGACATGTGGCTCTGGTATTCCTTTCTGCGCACGGGCCGGGCCGATATTTTCCGGATGGCCGAGGCGATGACGCGGCACACGAGCGAGGTCGACATGCACCACCTCGGGCCGTTCGCCCCGCTCGGCTCCCGCCACAACGTCAACCACTGGGGCTGCGGCGCAAAGGAAGCGCGCATAAGCATGGCCGGCCTGCGGAGATTTTATTATTACCTCACCGCCGACGAACGCACGGGCGATTTGATGAAGATGACGGTGAACGCCGATTTCGCCACCGTCGCGATCGACCCGCTGCGAAAAATTCTTCCAAAGACGCCATACCCCACGCACGCGCGCAGCGGTCCGGACTGGTTCGCGTTTGCGAGCAACTGGCTGACCGAGTGGGAACGCACCGGCGACGCGAAGTGGCGCGACAAGATTGTCGTCGGCATGGACAGCCTCGCCGCGATGCCGCTCGGCATGCTCTCCGGACCGAACTTCGCCTACGATCCCGCGACGGGAAAACTTTTCGACATCCACGATATCGAGAAAGGAAATTATCTCATGCTCGCCGTGTTCGGCGGCGCCGAGGTGGTCTTCGAGCTGTTGCAAGTGATCGATCACCCCGCGTGGGAAAAAACGTGGCTGCAATGCTGCGAACTCTGGAACGCCTCCGAGGACGAGCGCGCGAAAGTCACGGGCCGCAAATATTCCACGGGCGCTTATCCACTCTGGTACTCGCGGCTCACCGCTTACGTCGCGAACCGCCGCGGCGACACCCGCCTTGCCCAGCGCGCGTGGAACGAGTTCTTCCACGGCGTCACGCGCATGGACGGACGCCTGCCGCTCTCATCGCAGCGCGTCACCGGTCCCGCCGTCCTCAACCCGATCGACGAAATCGCCTGGATGGAAACCAATCTCGCGTCCCAGTGGTCGCTCAACCTGATCGAAAATCTCGCGCTCATCGGCGATCATCTGCCTGAGCTCGGGCCGGCCTGGAGCAAAACCTGAGGACATTCGTGGAGCGGAAGCCGCGCGGCTTTCGCTGGTCCACCCGCAACACTCACGCGTTCCGCTACGCAGAAATTCCGAACGCCGTTCACGGACTGGCCGGACCCCGCAGACGCGACGCTCGCCTCGCGGCCCGACACTTTCTCAATTCCATTCGTTCCCCGCCCTACGCCGCATGAAAACCATTCTATTCACCGCCTTCGTCGCCGTTACTTCTTCTCTCATGGCTCAAGCCCCTGCTCCTTCGACCGCCGCACCCGCCGCCAAACTCGGCTCCAGGGTTTGGGTCTGGGAAGAGCTCGTCGCCAAAAACAACAACGTCGGCCAGCGCCGCGAAGTCGTCGATCTGCCGACGGCGACGTTTGAGAAATTCGAATCACACGTGACGACGTTGAATCCCGGCGTCGCTTCGCACCCGCCGCACCGCCACTCGCGCGAGGAATTTATTCTGCTCAAGGAAGGCACGCTCGATGTCTTCATCGCCGGCCAAACCCACCGGGCTGGTCCGGGCTCCGTTTTCTTTTTTGCGGCCAACGATCTTCATAACATGCGCAACGTGGGCCCGACGCCCGCGACCTATCTTGTCTTCAACTTCGACACCGTCGCCACCGCCGCGGCTTCGATCGAGGGCGCCACGGCCGTCGCCGCACCCGGGAAATTGGTCTCGACCGTGTTCGATTGGGAAAAATTTGTGGCGAAGCCGACGCCGACCGGCGCCCGCCGCGAGATCGTCGATTCTCCGACGACCACCTGCAAAAGTTTCGAAGGTCACATCACCACGCTCAAGCCCGGCGAGGCCCCGCACGCCTCGCACCATCATCCCGACGAAGAGCTGATCGTTGTTAAAGAAGGCCTGATGCAGGCCACCATCAACGGCGTGGCGCAGCGCGGCGGCCCCGGCTCGATCTTCTTTTTCGGATCCAACGACGAGCATGGCCTGAACAACGTCGGCCCGACGGCCGCGACGTACTACGTCTTCCGCATCATCACCGACGCGACGCCGAAGGTCGCCGCCGCGACCAAGTAAGCCCAGCGCGCGTCCGACTTCGCCTCCCACCTTAAGACCTGCCGCATTCCCGAAATTCAATCGGTCCGTCCAAAAAAATTGCGGGACCGGAGCAACGGCAGCAACGCGCCGGGCGGGACGACTTCAACGACCTCTCGCTGCGACTGATGCCGCGATTTCAACCCCTCGTACTGCCAGCTTCAACTGTCACCCGTCCACGACGAGTCACGTAGCCTACCCACTCCGGTCGGTGCCTTGTCGGATCGCTTTCGTCCCTATGAAAAAAGCCCCTCCATCGTTCTTTGTTTTAGCACTCGCGCTCTGGGGCGCGGCGGCTGGGTTTGGCGCTGACGCCAAATCCGCGGCAAGCGCCGCTCCGCTTCTCGGTGCCGGTACACCGGGCGCGCCGGTTGTGCTGCCGGGCGCGCGGCAGTACGATTTTGTTTCGCAGCTCAACGGACGGCCTTACCGACTGATGATCTGGGCTCCGGCGGATGCCGGCCCGAACAAGGCCTATCCGGTCGTGTACCTGCTCGACGGTAACGAGTATTTCGCCGCGGCCGCGACCGACAGTTGGCACTATGAGAACGCCATCATTGTAGGGCTCAGTTATATCACCGACAGCGTGAACGAGTGGCGCGAGCGTCGTACGTTTGAACTTACACCCACCGCCGACCCTATTGGTGCCAAGAGTCCATCGGGCGGCGGCGATGCTTTTGTCCGCGTGCTACTTGAAGAAATAAAGCCGTTTGTGGAGACGCGTTATCGTGTCGAACCGGGCCGCCGGGGACTCTTTGGGGTTTCGCTGGGCGGACTCACCGTTCTCAACGTGCTCTTCCATCATCCGGAAGCCTTCGATGCCTACATCGCCGGCAGCCCCGCCATCTGGTGGAAGGAGCGCGATGTGCTGAAGGGCGAGCAGGCCTTTTCCGACCGCGTTCGCGCCGGGGAACTCAAGTTAAAGGTCCTGATCACGTCCGCCGGCAACGAACAATATCGGGGCCAAGACCCCGCGCTCCTCGCGCAAGCGGCTAAGAACCGCATGATCGACAACGCCGCGGAACTCGCGGAACGGCTCCGCGGACTCCGGCCGCAAGCTGTGCCAGTGGTCTTCACCATTTTCCCGGACGAGTCGCACGGGTCGGGATCGTACGCTGCGCTACGGCGGGGCCTCGCATTCGTCCTGGCGACGCCACCAAAATGATCCGCGCTGGCGGAACTGACCCCTATCAATTGGACACTCTTATTTTTAAATGAAAACCCGCACGCTCGGAAAGAACGGCCTGAAAGTTTCCGCCCTCGGTCTCGGCTGCATGGGTCTTAGTCACGGCTATGGCACCCCGACCGACCTTCCCGACGCCATAAAATTGATCCGAGCAGCCTTCGATCGCGGCGTAACTTTTTTCGATACCGCGGAAGCTTACGGGCCGTTTAAGAACGAAGCACTCCTTGGCGAGGCGCTCGCACCGATGCGCGATCGGGTCGTCATCGCCACGAAATTTGGGTTTAAGATCAACGCCAACGGCGCTCAAGCTGGCGTGGATAGTCAGCCGGAACACATCCGGGCCGTGGCCGACGCCTCGCTCCTGCGTCTCCGCACGGACCGCATCGATTTGTTTTATCAGCATCGCGTCGATCCCGCGGTCCCGATGGAGGATGTGGCTGGCGCCGTGCAAGAGTTGATCCGCGCCGGCAAGGTGAAGCATTTCGGACTTTCGGAGGCGGGCGTTGATTCGATTCGCCGCGCGCACGCCGTCCAACCGGTGACCGCGTTGCAGAGCGAATACTCGCTCTGGTGGCGCGAACCGGAGCAAGAGATTCTGCCCGCTTGCGAGGAACTCGGCATCGGCTTTGTGCCGTTCAGCCCGCTCGGCCGTGGTTTTCTCACGGGCGCGATCAACGCCACGACGGCCTTCGAGCCAAAAGATTTCCGCAACATCATTCCCCGCTTTTCACCGGAAGCACGGCAAGCCAATCAGCGCTTGGTCGATGTGATCGGCCAGGTGGCCGCGGAAAAGAAAGTCACGTCAGCGCAAATTGCGCTCGCGTGGCTGCTGGCGCAGCAGCCTTGGATCGTGCCCATTCCCGGCACGACCAAACTGCACCGCTTGGAGGAGAATCTCGGGGCCGCGGCCGTTGAACTGACCGCGGCGGAAACGCGCCGCATCCGGGATTCCGTGGAGGCAATTTCAGTCCAAGGCGACCGTTACCCGGCCCACCTGCAGGCGCGCGTGGGTCGATAGGGCGGATCTTCCCCAAAAGAATCCAAAACCGCGATGGAACCGCTGATCAGATTTCCCCCATCGGGAAAATCTTTGACCAGCGGCTTCGGCTAATCGCCTGCGCACCGAATGGACGGAGTCCGCCGATCGCGTACGATTTTTCCCCGGCGAAAATCGGCTGGTATGACCGGATTCAGTCATTGGGTCTGAAGGCGATGAGCCGCAG
Organism: uncultured Opitutia bacterium; assembly: GCA_903919985.1. Taxonomy (GTDB): domain Bacteria; phylum Verrucomicrobiota; class Verrucomicrobiia; order Opitutales; family Opitutaceae; genus Tous-C4FEB. Next base: position 9,410 of record CAIXKG010000039.1, read on the forward strand.
GGGTGCTCGTAGATTCGCCCGTTGGCGGACTCCATTAGCGCTTCAATAAGCTCTTTGGGTTTCGAAAACGCGGGCTAAACCAAACACGAATAGCGACCGCTCAGCGCACCAGGCCGGTGTATTCCGATCGATGAACCCCCGTGATCGCGCATAGAATCTACTGCGCGTCGCGGTTGGCGATGCTCACGCGGAAAAGCGGCTTCGCTTTTTCCGACTCCTCCATCTCGTATTTTTGCCCGGTCTTGTCGGGGTCGTAATCCCGCCAGAGCCACGTCAGCGATTCCGGCAGATCCATCGCGCCTTGCGCGATCGCGTGCATGCTCACGCCGAATCGGAAGTGGAAATCGTAGCCCTTCAACTTGAGGGAGTTTGCCAGCTGAATGTTGTTCAACGGCCAGCTGCCGGAGGCGGCTTCCTGATCGTCGGCGCCGTCAGACAACCACACGCGCAGATTTTTCTGCGCCTCGCGGCGGACTTTGACCGGCACGATGTAGCCGCCATCCAAGTTCCGCTCGGGATGCCATTGCAGCGCCGTGTAGCTGCCGATGTGCGAGAGCACGCGACTGAATTGCTCGGGAAAATACCAGGCCACGTTGAACGCGCAGATCGCTCCTGATGAAGCGCCGGCGACCGCGCGCGAATACGCGTCGGCGCGGACTTTGTAGGTCTTCTGCACGTCGGCCATGATTTCCTCGAGGAGATACTTGCCGTAGCGGTCCGACACCGTGTCGTAGAGAATGCTGCGCATAGTCTGGCCTTCCGTGCCGCCGGTGCCCGGTTGAATCAACACGTGCACCATCGGCGGAATGAGTTTCTTCGCGACGAGGTTGTCCGAAACGATCTGCAGACGCAGTCGCATCAAATCCTGATGACCGACGATGGTCTCGCCGTCCTGCCACACCATCAGTGGCGCGCCGCGCGTCGGGTCGATGCCGGGGTTGGTATAGACCCAGTAGTTCGTGGACATGCCGGGATAGATCGTGCTCTTCAGCGTTTTCTTTTCCGACAACGTGCCACGGGGCACGCCGGGTAGCGGATAGGAATCGGGATTGTAGCCGGCCACTTGGTAGGGCGCGGCGAACGGTTTTCCGTCGACCACGTACTGGTGCTGGTGGGTCGTGCCGAGCCGCAACATTTTCCAGAGGTACCAATAATTGGTGCCGGGAACCTGTTTCATCGGGATGGCTGGTTCCTTGTCGATCGACACGGAGGCGGGCTTGGCGCTCTCCACCGCGAAGACGAATTCCTGTCCCCAGACCGCGACGCCATCGCGGCCGGCGAGTTCGGGAATCCGGTAGCCGTAGGAATCTTTCGCGCCGAGCAGCTCCTTGAGTTTGGGCGAATCGGTGCGGGCTGCATCGATCAATTCCTGCACGGGATTGATCTGGGCCAGCAGGCCGGTGACGAAAAACAGCGAGGCAAAGGCAATTTTGGGGAGGCTCATTTCACAGGGGTTGAGTGATTACGGGATCGAAAATCAGGACCGGGAACGGTCGAAGCAATCGAGCGTGGTAGCGCGCAGAGCGGCGAGATCGTTCGGTCCGCGGGTTCGCTGAGATGGAACACTTCCGGCGGAAGTTTCAAGCAGCCGCTCGACGCAGAAAATTTTGAATCAGCCCGCAACGCTTTGCGCCGCGTCACGCCACCGCGTTGTAGCTGTGAGGGTGAGTATCAAGGCGCGTCGCAGGCCCCATGCGTTTCACCCATCGCAGTCCCCGCGGTTTCGTCGTTGAGATCACGCTCGAGGGATAAGCCCCCATCGCGAAAACCGCCGATACCGCGAAGATAACTCCAACGGAGTGGTCCCGCAACGGATTGCCCATGTATGTGCTATGCATCGGCGATAGACGTCGTATTCGCAGCAGCTCGCTTCTAAAATGACCGGCTCGTCGAGCACATCAGCCGATCTAACACCCCCCATATATGAGAAACGACTACATCCAAGGAGCCCTCAAAGTCATCGACGATCCCAACATCCTGGTAAACGTTGTCTCCCGCCGCGTGAAGCAGCTCAAGCAGGGTCATCGCGCCCTCGTCGAATCGCTGGAAAAACTTTCCCCCGAGGACATGGCCCTCCGCGAAATCGCCGAAGGTAAGATCACCTACGAACTCGCGACCCCGGCCGAAGTGGCTCGCAGCACGCGGGCAACGGTCAGAAATACCGCCCGGCCGACAGCGTTTCAAGCCGCGAGACCCGCCTAAGCGCACACGTGCTGCGTTTGTCGGCTCCGCCGGACACGAGCGTGGGCACTCCGCATCGAGGAATTTCTGGTTTGGCTTTGTTGCGCACCAGCGCAACCGAGTCCCTCCCCAGGGAGTAGATTCGACGCGGGCCGTTCATGAAAAGCGGTGGGCGAACGCGAGACGGGAGCGAAGCCGCCCCGAATCGCGCGTTTGAAGTGCCCCGCGTCCACCAACCTCGCCGAGTGGCGGCACCGACCGTCGTTCGATCGCGGATATTCCGTCACTCCGGGTGCTTCGCCCGGACCCAAAAAAAAGCGAAGCGCCGAAACGCTTCGCTTGATAAAAATGCGATCGAGTGAAAACCACCGATCACGGTTTGCGTGAGGGCGCAGTGCGCCGCACAGAAGGCCTGGCGCGATTCGCTTACTTCTTCGCCTTCTTGACCTGCCGTTTCTCCTTGGCGGTTTTGAGCGGGGCTTTCTTGGTCTGCTTTTTCGAGTTTTGTGTTTTGGCCATGGTACTTTCTGGTTGGGGTGATCGAGCGGGCGGAATGCCCGACTCGAGGTGCAGCGAGCGGAGAATCAACTGCCCGGTGCACCAGCACCGGATGGGTCTCCGAACTGAACGTTTTTAAATCCTGCGAAAGCCCAGCGCCGACCGCGATCTATTTCGTCGGCTCGATGCGCCGTTGCTTGCGGGCGTTTTTTCCCAACGGAAAAAACCGTTTGAACCGTGAAGCCGCATCAAATTCAGATCGCGAAGGCTGACCCACGAACCCGACGGCGCGGCCGGCGCAACGCCGCCAGAAATGATTTCGAGCGCTTCGCGATTGACTCGGGCAGTCACTCGACCCCGTTGGATTTATGCGTTTTCCAATCCCCGCCGCTGTCCTGCTCGTTCTACTCGCGCCAGCAATTTTCCCTCTGACCTCAGCCGCTGCTTCCTCCCCGTCGACGGTGGCGCTCTCTGCTTTCGATGCGAGCGAGCTCGCGGTCTTTGAACGCAAAGCCACGCTCGCGAAACGCCTCGGCGCCACTCACGTCCCGCTGACCGACGGTTTGCCCGTGGCCAAATGGCAGTTTCAGCCGGCGGACGATCCGTATCCCGCCTGGTTTATCCAGCGGCCCGATTTCCTGAAACTGTTTCCGCCGGCGGAGGTGAGGCCTTTCGTCGACACGAATTACGGCGATCGCATCGTCACGATTTTAGAGGAGCGCTGTAAAATCCTCCGCCGGCTCGGACTGAAAGCCCACTGGGGCTCGAATATTCCGCAGGTTTTGCCCGAGGCGTTTTTCACGGCCTACCCGCAGCTGCGCGGGCCGCGGGTCGATCAACCCAACCGCTCGAAGGTCGCTCGTTTCTCCCTGTGCGTCGACGAGCCGGAAACGCTGCGCCTCTACGGCGAAGCGATGAAGGCGCTGCTGACGCGCTGTCCGGAAATCGAAACGTTCGCGTTTCTCACGCAGGACTCCGGCTCGGGTTTCTGCTGGGTGCCGGCGCTCTATCCCGGACTCAACGGCAACAGCGAATGCAAAGACCGCCCCATGGCGGATCGCATCTCCTCGTTTCTCATCGCGCTGAAAGACGCGGCGAAGCAGGCCGGCCAAGATGTTGAAATCAGCCTCAACCCGATTACGCCGCGCCAGTGGATGACCCCGTCGTTCTCGCCCGAGCAACTCGATGCCATCGCGCACAAACTCCCGCGCGGCATCGCGGTGCAGGGCCGCGAAGGTCCCGATGGCCGACCCTATCAGCGCGTCGGCACCAGCGACGCCTACGCGCGCGGTGCATTTTATCCGGTTGTCGGCCTCGTCCTGCCCGACGTCCGCTGGCTTCGCACCGGCCGCGCGCCCGCACCGCGTGCGGCGACCGACGGCGCACCTGAGCGGCGACTCATCAGCCTGCGCTCCGAGGAAGCCGTGATGGAATTCAACGCGCGTGTGTTCGACGCCACCAAAACGAGCCTGCGCGGCAACGCCGTCGAACGGCTCACCGCGTTGCGCGCGTTTGCGGTCACCGAGGCGGGCGAAACGGGCGCCGACGATCTCGTCGAAGCGTGGCTCCTGCTCGACGACGCCGAGCGCCGCCTCGAGGCGCTCGATTTCGGCGACATGCTTCAATTCGGCAGCGTACTTAACCGCTGGATCAACCGTCCGATGGTTCCGTTCCCGGCCGATCTTTCCGCCGCGGATAAAAGCTACTACCGTCCGTTCCTTTTTCAGGCCAAGGGTGAGGAGCAAGCCGAAGACCTGATCGATATTCAGGGCATGCGCATGTTCGAGGGGTACGGCGCCAAGCTCTTGTTTCAGCGCGTGATTGAAATCGTGGTGCCGAGCGTGGAAGGCGCATTGAAGCGGAGCCGAAAGATCCGCGATGCCGCGACGGACCCGGCCGTGAAGGCGCGCTGGGATTTATTTGGCCGGAGACTGGAGGTCGCCATCTGCCTGCTGCACTCGGCCGACAACATGGTTTCGTATCAGGCGCAGCTTGACCGCGTGAAAGGGCTGGCCCCAAAACCCGAAGCCAACCCCGTGCTTGGCGTCCAGAGCAGTTGGGATCGCACCGACCTGATGGAAACGGCGCGCAAGGAAATCGACAACACCGTGCGACTTTCCCGTTTATTGCAAAGTACGCCCCAGCCGATGCTCGATCTCGCGCCGATCGCGGAGGAGGAAACCATCATGCGACTCGGCCCTGACATCGTCGCCCAGCTCAAGCGCAAGGTGGACCTGATGAACGCGCACTGGAGGGACTACGACCGGCTCTTCACCGCACCGAATCCCTGAGCGGCCTGACCATCGCGGCCGCCGTGAGGTTTACCCGTCTCCGGCGGCGCCCGAAGGCGACCGGGGCTCTCGGAGAGTTCTAACAAGGTCGGATCCCAAACACCCGGCGGCAAAATCGAACTCAAAATTCTGGCGGTAAGCTACGAGCGCGAAGTTAGGGATCTGGCGGACGATTGAATCAACGAGCCCCACCAGGGGGCATCGTTTTCACGAGCCACGCCACCACGCGGTCCTTGAAATCCGGCATGAGCGGGGGCCACGGCAGCATCCCGTGCGGTCCGTCTTTGATGGCGATGAGTTCACAAGGAACACCGACCGCCTTCAACCGCGCCTGAAGATTGACCGACTGCTCGAAGGAAACGCTCTGATCCGCCGTGCCATGCACCAAGAGAAACGGGGGCAGGCCCGCTTTCACGAAGTTGATCGGCGAAGCGTCATGCAGCAATTTCAGCGTCTGATCATCGAGGGTGTTGCGACCCACGAATGCGCTATAGCTCGGACTAAGCTCACCGCGTTTTTTCGTTTCGGCGACCAAGTCGGATGGGCCGTAAAATATCATGGTCGCCGCAATGCTGGTGTCGCCGTGAGCCCGCATCGCCACGAATGAAACGATCTGACCGCCCGCCGACTCGCCCGCGATGGCGATGCGACGTGGATCAATGTGATACTCTGCGGCGTGAGCTTTGACCCAGCGGATCGCCGTTTCCAAATCTTCCGCGGGCGCGGGATGATGAAATTTTGGACCGAGCCGATAGTTGATGGAGAACCACGCGTAGCCCGCGGCAGTCAGAGGATCCTGCATCGGCGCCATGTAGCCTTTCTTCGGCCCGCCGCTTTTGTCGCCGGCCGTCCATCCGCCGCCGTGAACCAAGATCACCGCCGGAAACAGACCGGGGCCGTCTGGCACCGCAAGATCGAGCTTTAGGCTTTCACCCGCAGCTTGGCCATATTCGACGTCAGTTTTGTTGGCGGCGAAGAGCATCGGAACGAGCGCGCCGGCCAGAATCGCGAGACGGAGGACTTTCATGAGGAGAAGACTTTCTGAGGTTATCGATGGACAGGGATGGGGCCGACCACGCGTGGATGCGTTCGGCGCAAGAGAGCGGGACGAACGTGCTGAGCGCTTTTGCTGCGCTCAACCACTTTTCCCGGCGCCACGGAATCTTTGACGGCGTTGCGTCAGATCGCGTGAGGCTAATCGCCCGCCGGTTCGATGCGGACGAAATCGAGGCAGGCGCGTTAGCCCAAACGCGCCGGTTGAATATCGCTGATCCTGAGCGCGGGCGACGATGCCACGCCCGTGGAATAAAGATAATCAGCCCTACCTTAATCCTACGGCGTCTGAGCGCGCGATGCGGCTGGAGCTGCCGGCGCCGGTCCCCGCGCGCCACGGGTCGGCACACCGGGTCCGGGTGATTGCCGCAGGTATTCCGCCGGCGGTTCGGGATGCGCGGGATCCATCGGCTTGAAATCATCGACCAGGAACTTCGCGAGGGCTGGCACGTTTTTCCTGATCCCAGAAACCATGAGCTTCGCGAGCAAGTAACCGCCGTAACCGCTGAGGTGCGTCTGATCGCTGAACGCGGAGTTCACGTTTACTCCCATTGCGGTCCAGAGTTCCTTGCTCGCGGCCCACTGGTCGATGAGCGGGATGTTTTCCTGCGCGGCCAGTTCGCGCATCGCACGCGCCCAAGCGCCGACTGTATCGCCGTTGGTGCGACGTTCCATCGGCGTCACCAACACCAGTGTGGCGCCGCGCCGGCGCGTCTCCTCAAGGAAAACCCGCAGGTAAGCTTTGAACGACGTCGCGGGATCGGTGTACGTCTGCGGCCAGTTCGCTTTCGAGTCGTTGTGGCCGAACTGCACGAGGAAAAAATCGCCCGCTTTCATCTGACTCAAGACTTTGTCCATGCGCAGGCCGGTGACGAAGCTCTTGCTCGTTTCTCCGCCCTCCGCGCTGTTGCAGAGCGCGATCTCAGGTTTGAAGAACTGGCAAATTTGCGTCGGCCAGTTGCCGCCGGGCCCACGGCGCGGATCGCCGACCGTGGAATCGCCCGCCACAAAAATCGTGGGCAGGGCATTGTCCTTCACGATCTCCATGGCGACGAGACACGGATGCGCGCCGTTAAACTCGATCGTGAGTTTTTCATCCCAGCAGCGCGCCTCCGCCTCGCCGGCGAGAAACATGTGCACCTCGGTTCCGCCCGGTGCGTTCTGCGGCGGAGCAGGGATCTGCGGCCGACGGACGTTCGCCACGATGGTGCGAGTTTCAAATTTTCCGGCCGTGGTCACGACCCCGGCCGTCATGAGATGACCCGCCTCGGTGCGCAGCGTGGTCGCTGAATCGCCCTGCGCATCGCCGAGCGTCACCGTGATGCGATAGTTGCCCTCGGGCACTTTCACGGAAAAGAAAAACGGCGATTCGCTACCGGTCACATGACCCGCCCGGGCAGGATCGGCGCCGCCGCGCGTCACGCCGACGACCTTCGAGTTGAAATCGAATCCATACCCGCGTTCCACGCTGTAGTTCAAGTCGGCGGCCACCGGCGTGAAACCCGGGCGCGCGGGACCTTGCGTGAAATCAAATTTGAACTCGGCGTTAACCGGCGGCGGAGGTGCCAGCGCCTGGTCTTCCGGCCGTTGCGCAGCGAGCCGCAGAGCGGAAACGGACAGCCAGCAAGCCAAGCTCAACGACGGGACCAAAGAGCGGAGAAAGCGAAATGATGCATTCATGGTTGATTACGATGGGGCGATGGGGGCGAAAACGACCGAGCGGTTTACTTGGCCGGCGGGGATTTGCTCGGATCGACCAAAGTGCCCGAGGCGCCGGTTTCGGTGGCGAGCGGCGCGGCGTTTGCCACTACAACCGGATGATCAAACTCGAGCGCCACGATTGAAACATCGGGATCGGGCGCCGCCGCCGGGAGGCTGAGCAGGATTCCTTCCGGCGTAACCGTCGCCGCAACTTTTTCCGAATTCGCCAGCAAACGCGCGGCGCGCGGCGCCTGCTTGAGGTCGGGCAAAATAATTTTTCCGTCGGCCGGCCAATTCCAAACGTGCACGTAGAGCGTCGTAGCGCCTCCGGCCCGCGCCTTCTGGGTCGTGCGACCCCAAATGAGCGGCTGCGGATAAACGCTGCCGCGCGTTGCGTAGATGGCCTCGCCGTTCACCTTGAGCCACCGGCCAATCGCGAGCAGGCGCTCCACTTCCGGCGCGGGAATCACGCCTTCCGCGGTGGGGCCGACGTTGAGCAGATAATTCCCGTCCTTGCTCGTGATGTCGGAGAGATTGCGGATCAATTGCTGCGCGGATTTCCAGTTAAGATCGTCCGCGCGATAACCCCAGGAATTGTTGATCGTCATGTTGACCTCCAGCGCCCGGCCCAACATCGCGCTCGCTGGAATGCGTTGCTCCGACGTGCGAAAATCCCCCAGCACGCCGCCGCCCAGCCGGCTGTTGTGAATGAGATTCGGGTGCGCCACCACAAGGTCGAAAAACGGTCGCGCGCGCTCCGGCGTCATCTGGTATTCGGTGTCCCACCAGAGAATGTCCGGATGAAACTTGTCCATCAGCTCGCGGACCTGAGGCAGCGCGATCTTCGCGAGATACTCGTCGAATGAACCTTTCTTTTGCTCCTCGTCCCACGGCGGCGTGTTGCCCTTCCCGCCGCCCAGATTCACCCAGTCCTGCGACTGCGAATAGTAAGTGCCAAACTTCAGTCCCTTCGCCCGCACCGCCGCAGCCAGTGGTTGAATCAAATCGCGTTTCGCGCCGGATGCTTTGACGGCATTCCAATCGGAATACGCGGAATCGAAGAGCGTGAAGCCGTCGTGATGCTTGGTTGTGATGACGACGTATTTCACGCCCGCATCGGCGGCAAGCTGCGCCCAGGCGACGGGATCGTATTGCGCCGCCGTGAAATCTTTCGCCAGCGCCTTGTAGTCGGCCATCGGAATCTTGCCCTGATTCATAATCCACTCGGCTCCGACCTTGCGCCCCTGCCACGTGCCGGCGGGCACGGCGTACACGCCCCAATGAATGAACAACCCGAAGCGCGCTGCGCGAAACCAGTTCAACCGCGCGTCCTGTTGCTCCGTCGATTCGTCCCGCACGACGGCCGGCAATGCCGGCAGACCAGCGGAAGCCGGAGCCAGGCGGATCACGGGAGGCGCCGCCAGCACCGCAGCATTTTCCGCCCACACCGGTGAGCCGGAAGAGAGTAAAATGAGACCGAGGCAGATTTTAAGGTTCATAAAAATTGAAGGACCAGACTCCCCGCGGCTGCAAGGAGCACGCGCACTTATGTTTTTTCGGGTAACGGAGCGATGCGTTTCACCTCGAGCACGATGTCATCGCAATCAATATCGAAGGCTTCCGGCGTCGCGCCCCACCACCGAAATTCAAAATAAAAATCGTTGCAGGCACCGACAAGATTCGTCGAAGCCCCGGTGAACTTGGAAACTAAATCTGTCGCATAGGCCGGCTGGCGGTTGATCTCCACCGCGTTCACGCCACCCGTCGCTAAGAACGCGACCATCCGGATAGGGAACGATTGTAAGCCAGGTGACGGTTTCACGAGGAACAGGCCATCAAAGCCAGCGCGGCATTAGCCCGCGCTCAATTCTGGGCCGTCGCCAGCGCCGTCGCGGCCGATTGCACCAAAGCGCGGGCCGGCTCGTTCTCGAAATTATCCGGGAGATTCGCCCGCTGGATCATCAGCACATACACCAGGCCCTTTACCGGATCGACGATGAGCTCCGTGCCACAGGCGCCAGGATGGCCGAACGAACCGGGCGAAAGCATCGCGGTGACGCCGTCGTGCGGCGCCCGCAAAACGAAAGCTCCCGCGCCCCACCCGAGCACCTGGTTAAACTGGCCCGTACTATAACCCGTCGATAGGTCGCCGGTGCACACTGTCGTCAAACGCTGATAGGACGCTTCGCTCAGGTAGCGCTTCCCGGCGACGACGCCACGATTGAGCAGCATCTGACCAAAACGCGCCAGATCGCTGGCGGTGGCGTGCAAACCCCCACCCGGCACCGGCGGAAACTGTCCGCGCACCGGCCGGCCGAACTGCAGCGCCCGAGGTTGCAGTTCCTTCGTGGCGTTGTTCGTCGCGTAACAGACCGCGAGGCGGCCTTGCTGTTCGTCGCTCGTGTAGAACGTCGTGTCCTTCATCCCAAGCGGATCGAAAATCCGTTCCTGCAGGAACGCGTCGTACGATTTCCCACTGACGATTTCCACGATGCGGCCGGCGGTGTCGAAACCGAAGCTGGTGTATTTCCATCGTTCGCCAGGTTCGAAAAGCATCGGTGCGGCTGGAAAATAACTATCGATCGTCTCGGTGAGGTTTTTCTTCCCTGCATACGATCCGCGTTTGATTTCCGCGAGCCCGGAGGTGTGCGTGAGCAAATGCTGGATCGTGAGATTCGCCGGCTTCCCGGAGGGCGTTTTGAGTTCCGCGAACGCCGGGATGAATTTCGCGACAGGATCGGAGAGACTCAGCTTGCCCTCGTCGACCAGCATCAACACCGCCGTTGCCGTGATCGGCTTCGTCGAAGACGCCAGCCAGAACATCGCGTCGGTTTCCATCGGACGCTTGCTCGCGAGATCGGCCATGCCGGTGGCTTCGAGGTGCAGGATTTTATCTTTCGTCGCGACCAGTGTAACGGCGCCAGCGACTTCATGAGCATCGACGGTGGCCTGCATCGCGGCGCCGACGCCGGCGAGTTTCGGCGCAGCCGCCATCGCCGCAATCGGGAGCGATAGCACCAAAGACAAACCGGCGAAGAAACGAGGACTGATCATGGGGATAAATAAATGAGAAAGAAAATTTCCAAGAATCACCGATGTCACTTAATAGGTGACATGTGGAGCGGGCCGGAATGCGTGCGTGCTCAGGGAGAAGAACCTCGATCACTTCGCGGCGACGAAGCCGGTGGCGGTCAGCCAGCCGGTGAACAGCTTGGGCCACTCCGTGGTTGGCGTGCCTTTTTTGCCGAGCCCAAAGCCATGGCCACCCTTTGCGAACAAATGCATTTCCACCGGGACCTTCAGGGCCCGCACCCACGTGTACATCCGGATGCTGTCGTCGGTGTTGTCGTCGACCGCCTGCGCGATGAACGTCGGCGCGATATCAGCGGGCAGCGGCGCGAGGCTTAGCGGAATCTGGGCGTAAATCGGCGCGAGGAAAGCGGGACGCGCCGCTTTGGGCGGCTTCGTGCCCGCAAGCGCGGTCAGGTTTCCACCCGCCGAGAAGCCCATCATGCCCAACTTCGCGGGATCGATACCCCACTCCGCCGCGTGCGCCCGCACTAACTCCAGGGCCTGCACCGCATCGGCCAACGGCTGATCGACCGTGTAAACATTACCGGGAGTTTTCGGCAGGCGGTATTTCAGCACAATGCCGGTGATCCCCTGCGTCGCGAGCCAGCGGGCCACGTCGTGGCCTTCCTTGTCGATCGTCACGTGATCGTACCCGCCTCCGGGCGCGATCAACACCGCGACGCCGTTGGCCACGGATTTGTCCGCGCGGTGCACGGTAATCGTCGGGACGTGCACCTGTCGGACCGCGCGATCGACCACGCCATCTTTGCCGCGCTCTTCCCAAATTTCTTTTTCATTTCGCCCTTCAGATCCGGGAGCGATTCCCGGCCAGACCGGCATTTCAAGCGGTTCTGCGGCACGCGCGATCCCGGCCAGCAACAACGCCACGACGACGAGCAAACGGGGTGATGAACTCATGCGAGCAAACATGCCGCCGGGATGCCACGCCGCCAGTTTCAAAATGGGTGAAAACAAAAAGGGGCGAGACCGGCCCGGCCTCGCCCCTTTTTTCAGACCGACCTCAACGCGCAGGTGGGGCGGCCGGAGATGGCGCAGGTGCTGCGACCGGCGCCGGTGGGCCGCCGCGGGCCGCGCCACCACGTCCGCCGTCCCGCCCGCCACGCACCGGCGCAGCCGTCGGCAGCGCGTCTTTGCAGAGCTCCAGCATCTCAATAATCGTGAGCCCGGTCTGAGCCGCTTCGTTCGTGCTGATTTCAACGGCTTCATCGACTGGATTCAAAACGTCGGATCCGGTCAGCAAATGCGGCGTGGCCGAGCTACCGGCGCGCGTCGCGATATCGTTGATGGCGCGCTGGGCAAACGCCGGGTTCTTTGTCATCGCGTAAGCGTAGGCCGCAAGACGCGGTCCGCTTTGTTCGTTGAGAATGTACCGCGCGTCGGCGCCTTCGTTGCCGGTCGTCCGGTCCAAGGTCAGCACTTCGGCCGGCGCACCGCCGATGCGGCAGTATTGCAGCCACGCCGTTGCGAAATCTTTCCGGCCGAGCAGCGGCACGAGTTCAAACATGACTTCGCCGCCGCCTTGAATGGTCGCGAGATTGTAGCTCACGGGCATCGAGCCTTTCGTGATCGGATCACGGATGGCGGTGAGCTTGCCGGTCGCGGCATCGTAGCCGACGAGTTGCGCGCCGCCGCCTTTCAGTTTGCCCATGCCGCCACCGGGGATGTCGGGATTGAGGCCATTGAGATGCCCGGTCTGCAGCCAGTACGGCATGCCCATGATGGAATCGACGCCGGCGATAATGCGATCGCGCCACTTCACGTTACCCGTGCGCTCCCACTCGGTCATCCAGTTGCCGGCGAAGGCAAACCAGTCCGGGCCGATGCGGATGCGCGCCGCGTATTGCGGTTCGCCCGGGATTTGCGGCGCGGCCAGACGCATCGGGTCAAATTTCGCCGCTGCGATGTCGGATGTCAGCGATTCGCGCATCAGATCACCCGTGCGTTCATCCGTGGTGAGATAATAGAACGGCCGCCAGTGGGCGGCTTGGCTGACGCGCGCTTCCTTTGCGCCGTCGCCCCATTTCACGACGTTGTGGCGCGAGCCGAGGCCGGCCATTTCGCCGATGTGATAGACATTGGTTTCGCTCGTGTTGCGGGTAAGCGCTTCCGCCAGGCGAAACACATCCGCGCGGCCCGTGCGCAAAAAGCTATACCACACCCAGAGCGGGGCCCCGAGTTCGGTGTTGTCCCAAGCATGCCCGCCCCAGTCGTAGTGCCACATGTGGCGCGGCGCGGAATACGAATGCATGAAATCGCCGAACTGCCAGAAGCCGTACCAGTGATGTTGGTCGACCTGCTTTTCGTAGTACGCGAGGACGGAATCCAAACCGTCTTCGATCGTTTTCTTAAACGGCGTGGAACGGTCCGGCAGGCTCCATACGCCAAGGACGCCGGCGGAATGAATGTACTCCGGCGTGCACGCGAGCAAGGGCAGCTCGGCCCCGTTTTTCGCCATAGCCGCCGTTTCCGTGCGCGAGGGCAGCCCGGCGCTCGGATAAAAGGTCAACTCGCTGGTGCGGGAAACGCCGTACGCGCGGCTCATGCCGGGCTGCACGTCTTCGTACGACGCAGTCAATGTGTGCGCGACCAGATCGTAGTGACGCATATCCATCTCCGGGCCGTCCGGTGACCATAGCCAGGCGACGAGCTCCGCGGCCGGCTGACTCGCGTGCCGCACCTCGAGTGAAGCCGGATACGACTGCCAGAAATTCTTAATGCTCACGCCCAATCCGCCCGTCAGATCGCCGACAAACGCGAGACCCGCGGCGCGCTGACCGCCCGCGGAGGTGATCCAGGTGCTCTTCGGATTCGTGCGCTTGACGATGCTGAAGCCATCGGGATTGGGCTGCGTGAGTTTGAAATCATCCCAGACAGCGTTCTGCGTAAATCCACCCCGGCCGGCAAACGGCTGGCCGGTTTCCTGCGCGACATTGCCGCCGCCGGGCTGGAGCGGCTCCGACCACACGCCACCGTTCGCGCCGGCGAAGCGCACGGTGCGGTTGAACGCTTCTTCCCGCAGCGGCACGGCGAACTGCACGCCCAGCCCGCGCACGAAATCTTTTTCCTGATCACCGTCGAAGATGATGGTGTGCACCATCCGCACCGCGGTCTCACCGCCGTAGAAATAAAGCCGCACGGAGAACGGCAGCCACTCGCGGCCCGAGCCCGCGACTTTGTGCAAGCCGTCGAATTTCACCACGGCGCGCACCGGCCCGGATTGCTCGACCGTGACTTTTTGAATCACGCCGGAAAATTTAGTCCGCTTCGGCGCGTCCTCGGACGTCGTCGACGGACCATCCTGCAGGATGCCGACGAGCTTACCGGCCCGCGCGACCTCACGACCAGCCACCATCATCGACTCGATCAGATTTTCTCCGGTCATCGGCAGCGTGCAGACGAGTGCGCCGGTATCCACGACGATGGTCTTGCCGTCGTTCTTAACGCTCAACGAGCCCTTCGCCGGCGAGGCCACACCGGGGGTGAGCGTGAATGCGCCCGCGGTCAGACCCGTGCCGGCCGAAGCCGCGAAGCCACTCCATTTGATGGTGCCATCAGGCCAGTAGGCCAGCGGCCACGTTTGTACCGGCAAAGCTTTCCCCTGTGCATCGGTCAGGTTAAAGGCCGTCTCACGCGGTACGGTGCCTTGAGGCCAGGGTACGCCCCAGCTCACACCACGCGTGGAACCGGCCGGCGGCTGCTCCAACCAATGAAGTTGCACGGGCGCCGGCGCCGCGAGAGCGCCGAGCGTGAAAACCAGCGAGCACGTCGCGGCAACGAGGGAGAGTGTATTTTTCATGAAGCAAGCAATGAAGGGTGAAACGTAAAACAGTCGGGGTATCGGATGTGTCCAGCAGAACCGTTAAACGAAATGACGCCGACTATCATCCGCGAGCAATAGCGACAGTCCGGTAAATCGCCTCTCGGTCGCGGAAGTGACGCGCGGCCTCGCCTGCGTTCCGGCATGCGCGAATCGGGCTAGCCCAAAAAATCAGACCTGAATCGACCCAAGACATCGGCCACCGAAGACGCGGAGCGCAGACGCAGGGCATAGAAGAATTCAGTTTCCCGTTTCATGAGATCTAGGTCCGAGCCCGGTGCGCTCTGGGGGCAAAGAAATCGCCCGGAAAGATATGCGATATACAGGCTGAAGCCTCCCGCTACGCGCACCACGGCGCCTACATCCGAAAGGCGATGATGGTACCCGCAACGCCCACGATCTCCGCGAAACGGCCGGCCTTCGTCGCCTCGAAAATTGCCTGCGAGACGCCGTGCGCCCGGCTGCCAAAATCGTGAAACGCCATCACGCCGCCTCGTTTCACGAACGGCGCCCAGGCCTCGATGTCGGCACAGCAGGCTTGGTAGGAGTGATCGCCATCGATAAAAATAAAATCGACGGCGCCGCGCCGCGCCGCGAGTTGCCGCGCCGCCGCCAGCGAATCCGCGATCACGGGCTCGGCGCGGGCCGCAAAGCCCAGCGCCGCCATGTTGGACTTAAAAAAACCGAGCGTGCTGCCTTCACCGAGCGCCTGAAAATGCCGCTGATACCAAGCCGCGTCCTCGCCGCACGTCGACTGCCCGGCGAAATTATCCACCGCCTGGATTTTGGGCGAAGCGCCTTTTAATCCACCCGCGATGAAACAGGTCGACGCGCCCATCCACGAGCCGATCTCCACCACGCTGGCGTCGGCCGGAAGATCGCTGGCCAGTTGAAAAAGATAACCGCGCTCAGCCAAACTGCCCATGTCGTCCCGCTTGAAGTGGCGCGCAATCCGCCGGAACTCATCCCAGTTCAAGTCCGGCCGACGTTTGTGCGCACCGCGCAGATAACGGCGCGATTTCAGGGTAAACCGGACATCTCGCACCAGGGGCCAGTGTTTGAAGACCATCGAACAAAGGGAAGGCGTGACGCCCAAGGGGTGAAGCTTTTTTTCGTGCGCCACCGCGAAATCCCCGGAATCGCGACGAGAACCACAAAAAACGGGCCTTCATTCCATCCCGGTAGCGCCCAGAGGCGCGCGGGCTACATCACCCGAGACGGAGAAATTTTCGTGTGTTTCGAGGCCATCGTTCAAATGGGCTCGAACTACTTTCCCGGCGTTCGTCCGTGCAATCGGGAGAAAATTCTTTTCCGCTCTGGCCCGATGTCCGCCGTTCGCCCATCGATTCTCATCATCCGTCGCCGCTATCTGGGCGACGTCGTTTTGCTGGGCTCGGTGTTTCGCAATCTCCGCCTGCATTGGCCGACGGCCCATCTTTCGGCTCTCGTCGAACCCGCCTACGCTCCCGTCCTCGCGCTGAATCCCGACGTTGATTTGGCGCTGACGCTGCCCACGCGCATCGCGGGCTGGCCAAGCTTTCTGCGCAAGCTGCGGCGCATGCGCTTCACGCACGTCCTCGATTTCGACAACACCGAAAAGACGGCCGCGATCGCTCGGCTGAGCGGAGCTCCTTTTCGCCTCGTGCTGAGCCACGGCTACGGCGTGAAACTGCGTTCGTGTTATTCCCACCAAGTCGACGATCCGGCCGACGCCCATGAAACTCGGCCGATCACGGACTACTATCTAAGTGCGTTGCCGCCCGCCGGCGTACCCATTGCAACGCGGGAAATTCGCCTCACGCCGCGGCCCGAGGATCTCGCCGAGATGCGCCGCCTCGTCGGCGCCGCCGGCCCCGTTCTTTTGGTTCATCCGGGAACGCGCAGCCCATGGCGCCGCTGGCCCGCCGAGCGTTTCGCCGCCGCGTGCGATTATGCGCAGGATGAACTCGGAGCCCAAGCCGTGCTCGTGGGCGGTCCGGGCGAGCAGGCGGTCATCGCGGAAATTCTTAGTCACACCCGCACGCATATCCTCACGCTCAGCGAACCCCCTTCGGTGGGGCGTCTCGCCGCCCTCGCCCAATTGAGTCGGGTGATTTTGTGCCACGACAGCGGGCCAATGCATGTTGCCGCCGCGGTCGGAACGCCCGTCATCGCCCTTTACGGTTCGCAAAACGCGGCGCTTTTCCGCCCGATGGGCGAAGGTCACACCGTCTTGCAGCCGCCACTGCCCTGCATCACATGCGTCAGCCCGGGGCGCTGCGTACCCGACGATTCCTACCGCAACCACTGCGTGCAAAATATCCCGGTCACGACCGTGCGATCGGCCTTAGCGCGGTGCTTCCGCTCGGCATCCGAAGTTAAAACCGCGGGCTAAAGCACCGCGCTGCTCGAGCCGCTACGCTTTCTCCAACAAAAACACGCCTTGATCGCCTTCGCCTCGCGCGTTGGCCGCTTCCGCCCTCTGGGAGAATAGGCGTACTTTCTCGGGATCGTCCGCGGGCCGGCCGGTATAAGGCACATCGCGCCGGTAAAGTTCGCTCATTAAAAATCCGGTTTCGATGCCGTCGAACTCCGTGTGCACCACCCGCAGGCCGCTGCGCTCGGCCAGCGCGATCATGCCGTTGCGGCTGGGCACGAGCAAATGGCGCGGGGGATCGAGATTGAACCAGTGTTCCCCATATATTTTGCAAGATTCGCTCCCAGACACGGGAATACGGACCAGCAACTTCCCGCGCGGACCCAGCCGGTCGCGGGCGTCTTCCAAGGCGCGCCGGGGATCCGGCAAATGCTCGAGGACGTGATGGAGCATCATCAGGTCGTAACCCCCACCGGCATCGGCGAGTTCAGCGCGGCGAATTTGAAAGCCTCGCTCATTCACCTCGAACGGCGTGTAGGGATCGATGCCGGTCAAATCGGAAAACCCGTACCGCTGCATCCGGCGCAACAACCCGCCGCTGCCACAGCCGAGATCGAGAATCTTCGAGTCCAGCTCGATGCCCGCCAGGCGACACCAGTTAAAGAAAGGATATTTCCGCCGCTGCCATCGCACGATACCGCCGGCAAACAGCGAGGACAACAGCCAGCGGGCCCAGATTTGCCGCGGCCACGACGCCTTTTTCGAACGCAGGGGAGGAAGCTGGAGCGAGTAATAATCCGGCGGATAGTAATCGCCCAAATTCTCCGGAATCCGGCGGATCTGGAGGCTCCCGCAATGCGCGCACTCCGTATAGTCCGCCGGATGGCGCCAGCCAAAAAGCATCTCGCGTGCCCCGAACATCCGACACGTATCCTCCAAGCCACAGGCCCGGCATTTCATCACGGCAATGATCCTGCTCGGCGGCTTTTGCTCTAGAACATCCATGACGAATGAAGACGCGCGTAAGAAAACGGACCAGAACCAATCATCCCGAGAATTCAGAAGCGGGTCTCCGCCTTTCGGCGAGCTAAACCTTGCTCGGTGCGATTGATTTTCGTCCGATCCGATCCGTGCCTCTCGATCGTTCGAATTTAGCGGCGGCTCCACCTGCGACCGTGCCGCTCGTGACGTTTGGCATTCCCGCCTTCAACCGTCCCGGATTGCTGGCTGAAACGCTCGCCAGCATCGCCGCGCAAGTCACGTCGGCGCACTACGAAGTTATCGTGTGCGACGACGGCGCGCAGCCCGAAACCGCCGCGATCGTCGCGCGTTTTCGAGCCGACCGATTTTTCTATCACCGCAATGTTCCAACCCTCGGCGCCATCGGCAACTGGAACGAAGTCATGCGCCGCGCGCGCGCGCCATGGGTCATGGTGCTGCACGAAGACGACACACTCTATCCGTGGTACCTGGCAACCGTGCTGCCCCGCCTGCGCGACGATCTGGCTGCCGTCTGCACGCGCACGGTTTCTGGCGAGGTGCCGCCGGATCTGCCCACGCCCGCCGCGCCGGCAGACGCAAAACGGCGGACGTACGTCCCCCGGTATTTCCTGAAAAGTTCAATGACACCGTTTCCCGGCGTGCTCGTACGGCGGGAACTTGCATTGCGCCTCGGCGGCTTTCCCGAGCGCGCCGGCCCGATCGCCGACTACGGTTTCTGGTACCGTCTCGCGTGCGCCGGCCGCATTGAGGTGATCCACGAGGTTGCCGTATTTTACCGGGTCTCGGACGACCAGTGGACCGCCAGCGTGTGGCCGATGATGATCCGCCAGATGCATCTCTTGCGCCTGCGCATCGCCCGCGAACAGTTTCCCAAGTCTCCCCGCTGGGGACGCTGGCTCGCACGTTTTTTCACATACCGCAACGCACTCAGCTACGCCGCCCGCTTTCCCGAACGTCCCGCTTCGCTCCAACGCGCGTGCCGGCTCGGGCGAATTTGCGGCGCGCGCCTGCCGAGCGGCTGGGTGTGGGCGGCGTTGCAACTGAGTTCTTAACTCGACCGACGATGACCGCCGAGATTCCCCGTGGACATCGCCGGGCCGTCGCGCTCGATTCCCTGTTCCGCTCCGCATGAATCACCCCGGTCTCAGCTCTCCGTCGACGTTGCGTCTCACCGTCGCCCTTTGCACGTACAACCGGGCCGACTTCCTGCGTCAAACCCTGGCCGGTCTCGCGCGCCAACAGTTCCCGCACGACCAGTTCGAAGTGCTGGTCATCGACAACAACTCGTCGGACCACACCCGCGCCGTCGTCGCTGAATTCGCCGCCAGTAAGCCCAGGCCTCGACATATCTTGGAAACGCAGCAGGGCCTCGACTTTGCCCGCAACCGCGCGATCGCGGAAGCTCGCGGCGAGATCGTGCTTTTGGGTGATGACGATATTTTGGTGCAGCCGGACTGGCTGGCGCAGATGCACGCGCCGTTCGCGAGCGATGCCGCGCACCGGGTCGGCGCCGTCGGCGGCGAAGTCGTCCCGGTATTTCCCGACGGATTGCCGCCGTGGGTGGCGGAATGGCACGCCCCGCTCGCCTTCCGCGCCGAGGCCGGCCCGTTGCCGGCGCGGCATTCGCCGATGGGGGCGAACCTCGCGATCCCGCGCCGGGTGTTCGCCCAAGTCGGATTGTTTCATACCGCGCTCGACCGCGCCGCGGGTAATTATTTTTCCGGAGGCGACAGTGAAATGATCCGTCGAATCCGCGCCGCCGGGCTCGAGGTGTGGTTTGCCCCCGCCGCGGCGGTGCGACACCAGATGCCTGCGAACCGCACCACGTTTCGCTATGCGGCCCGCCACGCATTCGACTCCGCACGTTCCCGGACCATCGACCGGGCCGGTCTACCCGGCGCAGTGGTATACCTGATTTCACGTTGGGTCGCGAATCTCCTGAAAGTCGCCGGCTTCGGCGTGCTCGCGTTGCTCGCGGCGCTTATTCTTCGCACCGGCGACGCCAAGAAAGCCCTGGTGCGCGCGTGGCGCTCGTGCGGGTACCTCTACCAAATTCCGCGCTCACTCGTTGGAAAAACATAGGAGCCTGCTTGCAGGCGATTCGCGACTCGTTTGGGCTGGCGGCTTAAATCGCGCGCAAGTGTGCCCCTAACTTTGAATTCGACCGCCCCGCTTCCCCTCTCCGTCGTCATCGTTGCCCGCAACGAAGCGGCGAATCTTCCGCGCTGTCTCGCGAGCGTACAGGGCTGGACCGCCGAAATCGTCGTGGCGTTGAACGCGACCACCGATGCGAGTGCGGAGATCGCTGCGGCTCACGGCGCACGCGTCGTCACCTTAACGTGGCAAGGTTTTCGCGACACCAAGAACGCCGCCTTGGCGCTGGCCGCACAACCCTGGGCACTCTGCCTCGATGCCGACGAAGAAGTCTCGCCCCCGCTGCGCAGCGCGATCACGGCATTTTTTGCGCGCGCGGATCTCGGCGCGTTCGCGGGCGCACGTTTTCCCCGCAAAGTATGGTTCATCGACCGCTGGATCATGCACGGCGATTGGTATCCCGATCTGAGCCTGCGGCTCGTCCGCGTGGACCGCTCGCGCTGGGGCGGCGACGAATTCGTGCATGAGAAAATGGCCTGCACCGGCCCCGTGGCCACGTTGGCGGGCGACTTGCATCACTACTCGTTTCCCACGCTTGCCAGCCACGTCGCGAAAATAAATCCCTTCGCCGATCTGTTCATGCGGCAGCAGGAAGTCCGCGGCACGCGCTTCTCGCTGGGCGCCACCGTGGTGCGGCCCGGCTGGCGGTTCGTCCGCGCCTATATTTTGCGGCGCGGTTTTCTGGACGGGTTTCCCGGCCTCTACATCGCGTGGGCCACCGCTTTCGGCGCGTTTGTGCGCTACAGCCGGCTGTATGAGAACCAGCATCGAAAACTCCCGCCGGCTTCCGTCGCGGCGGACCAATGATATTCTCTGCTTCGTCCCAGCCGTGAAATCCGTCGCCAAAAATTCCGGGGTCGCCGCCGAATCCCAAACTTTTAGTCGAATCGCCGAGGAATTGATTGGCGAACTCCGGGGCGTGCCGTTCGAAGAGCCGCGGAAATCCCGCAAGCGTCCGACTTTGCCGCTCGCCCAGCTGGTCGAATCGATTCTCGACGAACACCGGATTGGGCGCGAAGCGCCGGAGCACACCATTCGCGCCCATTGGCCCGCCCTCGTCGGGTCGGCCAACGCGGCCTATTCCCACGCCGTCCGCGTCGAACGCGACCGCAAGGTGGTGGTCCACGTCGCCCACGCGGTCGTGCGCAACGAACTCTTCATGCACCGCGCCGAGATCGTCGAACGGATCCAAAAATTGCCCGGTTGCGCCCAGATCAAAGAAATCCACCTGCGCGCGGGTTAAAGCTGCTTGGATTTCGCTTCTCAGGTCCCAAATTCAAGATCGACCGCTCTAAATTTGCGCTTGCGCGCGGCGCCCTCGTTTTAGAACCTCCGCCCTTGCGTTAGTGAAAGCCCATCGGTTGTGGGCTCTCACCATGACCGGTCCGGCATTCCGCCGGATTAACAACGGTGACGCCGGCTCAACCTGGGTTTCCCCCGGGCTAAGCGGGTGGCACGGTGCCTGCAAAGGTGCCCTACAGTCGTGCAATCCAAACACTAAACCATGTCTACCACCGTCGTTAAACCCGATATCATCGCTCAGTTCAAAACCCACGACAAGGATACCGGCTCGTCCGAAGTCCAAATCGCGCTCCTCACCGCTCGGATCAATCACTTAACCGAGCATCTCCGCACCCACCGTAAGGATTTCCATTCGCGCCGTGGTCTGCTCCAGATGGCGAGCCGTCGTCGTAAGCTTCTCGATTACCTCAAGAAGCACGAACTCAACAAATACACCGACATCCTCGCGAAGCTAAGCCTTCGCAAGTAACGCTTTAAATCGCACGGGCGACCCGATCCGCGGGTCGCCCGTTGTCTTTACCGACACTCG
>CAIXKG010000040.1 GCA_903919985.1 uncultured Opitutia bacterium
GGCTAGTCCGAGACGCATGGGTTTCCGGTGGAAATGGGCAACGTGAAGACGTTTTTTGACGCTGACAACTCGCAAGGCTTGCGCCGGACCGGCCGCGCGGGGTTTGCTGGGGCCATCCGCATGTCATCGCTTAAGTTTACCTTATTGGCCGCTGTATCCCTCGCGGCTTCGATCTACTCCCGGGCCGCGGCCGACCTCACGCTCGAGCAGGCACTGCGATCGGTCGAGGCGGTAAACATCAATGTGCTGTTGAGTCGCGAGGCGACGATTCAGGCGCTCGCATTCGCGAATCAGCAAAGAGTCGGACTACTGCCCAACATCGGCCTCAACGCGCAACAGCGCCGCACGGAAGGCGTCGGAGTGTCGACCACGGGCCTCCTGACGCAGACGCCCGCTTCAAATCGATTTGACGGGAAACTGACGGGCAGTCTTTCCCTGCTAAATCCGCAGCAGATCTCGGCCTATCGCGCCGCCCGGGCGGGCGTGGCCGTCGCGGAGGCCGATTACCAGGCGACCCTCCAGAGCATCCTCAGCACTGTGGCCCAGTTTTATTTTGCCCAGTTGCACGACGTCCGGCGCATCGCGGTGCTGGATGCCAATGTGGCGCGCGCAAAAGCGCTTTTCGATCTTGCCCAGAACCAACTCAACGCGGGAATCGCGACGCAGATCGATGTGACCCGGGCCGAGTCCCAGCTGGCGCTCGCGCAGCAGGCCCGCTTGCAACAGGACACCGTGGTTTATCAGAGCGCGTTGCAGCTCCAACGCCTGCTCGATCTGAAACCGGCTGAGCCCATCGTGGTGACGGATTTTCTGGTGCGACGGTCCACCAGCGGCGATTACTCGTTGGGACTGGAGCAGTCGAGTTTTGCCCGGCGTTCAGACTGGCTTCGCGCCCAGAAAGCCGTGGAACAGGCCAAGCTCGACCTGAGGACAGCGAAGTTCGAACGCCTGCCGATCCTCGGCCTGAGCGGAGAATACGGCTATGCTGCGGCGGACGCCTTCAACAATGACAGTAAGCAGGCATGGACGGCCGGTGCCACGATCACCATGCCGCTCTTCGACGGGCTGCGCAGCACCTCGGATCAACGGATTGCGTTGTCGCGTCAGCGCGCTCAAGAGGCCCGGCTGCGCGGTCTCGAATTACAGATTTCAGCCGAATTACGACTCGCCCAGCAGGACGCTGGATCGCGCTTTGCGCAGATTACCGTGGCGGAAAAAAGCCTGGCGCTGGCGGAAAAGGAAGTTCGGCTCGCTAAGAGCCGGCTGGACAATGGAGCCGCCGATAATCGCGAGGTGATCGAGGCCCAAAACCGGCTGGCCGTGGCGAGCGATGGGCTGAACGACGCGGTCTTCCAATACAACCTCAGCCGGGTTGAACTCAGCCGCGCCAAAGGCGACGTGCGCGACATCCTGCTGGAAAAGCAGTGAGTACTTCGCGTTTGATCCTCGCTTCGGCCTCGCCCCGACGCCGGGAATTGCTGGCGGAATTAAAGGTGGCGTTCGACGTGGTCGTGGCCGACGTCATCGAACACGAGGATCCAACAACCGATCCTCGCGTGATGGTCGCGCACAACGCCGCCCTGAAAGCCGATTGGGTCGCCGCGCGGCACCCCGACGCGATCGTCCTCGGAGCCGACACCACGGTGTTCATCGACGGCGTGGCGCTCAACAAACCCCGCGACGGCGCGGAAGCGCGATCCATGCTGCGCCAGCTGAGCGGTCGCACGCACACCGTCTTCACCGGCCTGGCCCTGCGCCGGAGCACCGACCAGCTGCGCTGGGAGGACAGCGCAGCGACCGAAGTGACGTTCAAGGCCATCGGTGACGACGTGATCGAAAAATATCTCTCGTTGGTGAACACGCTGGACAAGGCCGGCGGCTACGGAATTCAGGAGCACAGCGATTTGATTGTCGCCGGTTACCGCGGGTCGCTTTCGAACATTGTCGGCCTGCCACTTGAAACAACGAAACAAATTTTGACGCGGTGCGGTCTGCTGGGCTAAGTCAGTCCAACTTCGAAGCCTCCTGCCGTTCATGAATCAAACTTTAACCCCGCCTCCGGAGGCCAAACCCCGCCGCCGCTCGAAGCTGGCTTTTTCGAGCGATTCCGAAAAGCGCGCGATTCAGATCGGCGTACTCGGCACCGTTTTCCTGCATCTGCTCGTATTGATACTAGCGCCTTACCTGCTGAAGCTCGACGCGGGGCGGAATCCGAAGACACCGGAACCCACGCCGTTTACGATTGAATATGCCCCGCCGGACGAGGAGGCGAAAAAGGCCGAGGCCGAGAAGACTCCGCCGCCGAACAAGTTTGTCGAAGCCAACCCCGACGCGCCCGACAACGTTCCGGATAAGACGAATAATTTCAGCTTCATGAACCAGCAGGTCGCGCAGGAGAAGCCGACCCCGAACGGCAAGAATGACATGCCCGCGCTCGAGGGGCAGAAAGATATCCAATCGACCCAGATCGTGACCGGGGAGCTCATCAAACCGCAGGAAGCCGTCCCGATGACTCCGCCCGCAGAAACTGCCCCCCAGGAGGAAAAGCAGGCCACACCGAAATTGGAGCAGATTCCGCTCGCCGGCTTTGAGAAGAAAATCGGGGACGAGGCGAACAGTGTCGGCACCAACATCGCTAAATTTGACAACGGCGCGACGACTGCACCGGAGAAAGTCGAGGGCCAGAAAGACGCGCCACTCAACCAGAGTGAGGCCACCGTGAACGTCCCGAAAGTGGATCGCAATAATCCGCAACCGCGCCCCGTGCTCGCCAAGCAAAACGTGCGGCCGGGTATTTTTTCGGACAATAAAGTCGGGACGATGAATATCGGTCCGACCGCGGTGGACGCACGCTGGAGCAATTACGGCGTTTATCTCCAACGCATGATCGAAACCGTGCAGATCCAATGGGACCGCATCTTGATTCAAAGTTCACTCTACCCGCCATCGGGCACCAAGGTGACGGTCACGTTCCGCATGGATTCCGAGGGCACGATCACGAAAATCCTGGATGTGAAAAACAGTTCGAGCGAGCAGGGTAAGGAATCGTGCGTCAGTGCAATCATCGCGCGTTCTCCGTACGGCAAATGGTCGGACGACATGGTCGCCATGCTCGGCACTTCGCAGGAGATGACTTTCACCTTTTTCTATCAATGAGCGGCCCTTCCCCCGATTTTTGGACTACACTGCCGCTGGGTAGAGGAGTTGAGCTGATTAAACACGATCCCAATGGGCTCGCGTCCTTCGCGAAGCCCGCGGGCGTCCTGTCCCATCCCAACGAGCCCGGCGAGGAGCCCCGCGCGCTTTTGACCGTGCCCTATGTTTTCGAGGGCGAATATTTTCAATGGCTCGGAGGCGATGGAACGCAGCGGCGGCTATGGCTGCTCAACCGGCTCGACGCCGCCACGTCAGGGGTGATTCTCGCGGCCGGCAACGAGGAGCTCGCCATCGAAGTGCGCGCGCAGTTTCGCCGGAAACAGGTGAAAAAGATTTACGCCGCCCTCGTGTTCGGCGGACCGGCTAAGACGACGGAACTCTGGCGGGACATGCTCGCGGTGGAAAAACGCGCCGGTCGTATTCGCACCGTCGTCCAAGCCGGAAGTTCCCCCTCGGAAACGAAAATGAGCGTCGTACGCCTCGGTCGCGGCGATCCCAAACTGAGCTTGATCAAACTCGAGCCGGTCACAGGCCGCAGTCACCAGTTGCGGGTGCAATGCGCGAAACGCCACCTGTCGATCGTCGGCGATCAAACCTACGGCGATTTCGGCCGTAACCGGGCTTTCGCCAAGGCGAGCGGCGTGAAACGGCTTTGCCTGCACTCATACGAGACGAGCTTCAGCTACGACTGGCGCGATCGCACCTACGAGTTCGCCACGCGCGCCGAGATGCCGCCCGAATTCACGCGCGACCGCTGATCGCGGTTCGCCGTGGCAGCAGCGCGCATCGTCCGCCTAGAACGCGGGCTGCAGCCTTTGCGCTCCCTCGAAACAGGATGGACGCATCCGTGGGAAACCCGCAGCGTTTCCCTCCCTCTGCCATGATCCTGCCGAAAACGAATCGTCTCACCCCCGACCAGCTCGCCACCGTGACCGCGATCGTCGCGGAATTCGGCTGCACGATTCAACCCATCGTGGGCGCGGTCCGAACGATCTATGCCATCGTCGGCGACGAGCGCGACGAGCTCATGATCAACCGGCTTGAGGGCTTGGACTACGTCGAACGGATCGATCGGATCCAGTCGCCTTTCAAGCTCATGGACAAGCGGTCCGACCTCTCGTCTCATCGCATCACCATCGGCGGCGTGACGCTCGGCGAGCAGCTTTTCGTGATCGCAGGCGCCTGCACGATCGATCCGAAAAACCCGAATTTGTTTTATGAAACGGCCCAAGCCGTGAAAGAAGCGGGCGCTCACGCCTTGCGCGGCGGAGTCTGGAAGCCGCGGACAAATCCCTATTCTTTCCAGGGTGACACCAAGTCACTCGACATCCTGATGGAAGCTTCCCGCCGCACCGGTCTTCCCGTCGACACGGAGGTCATGGAGGAAGCGCACATCAAACTCGCGCTCGACGCGGGGGTCACCACGTTGCAAGTCGGCGCCCGCAACGCGCTCAACTATTCACTGCTTCGCGCCATCGGCCGCGCCATCGACAAGCGCCCGGCCGCCGTGCTCCTAAAACGCAGCATTCACATGGGTCCGTTGAGCGAGTTCATCTCCGCCGCGGAATATATCGCCGCGTTCGGCAACCCCAATGTCATCCTTTGCCCACGCGGCACCACGCCGACGCTCGATGGCTACCGGAATCATCCGGACGAAAGTATTACGCCGCTGCTTAAGGAAAAAACCTGGGCGCCCGTGGTCGTCGATCCGTCCCACTCGGTGGGCAAGGCAGTTTACGTGCCGTCCGCTGCACTCGCGGCGGTCGCGTACGGCGCTGACGGCCTTTGCATTGAAGCGCACGTCGAGCCCAACAAGGGCATCGGCGACGACCCGAAGCAGGCGCTCACGCCGGAGGTATTGAAGAAAACCATCACCCAGGCAAAACAGCTGTGGGCGTTAATGCGCGGAAGTTCCCCAAAGTAGCGCGGGGCGGCCGCCGGCGGTTGGCGTAGGACCCGGGCTAAGCGCCAATCCGAAGAGCCCAAGGGGGCGATCTGAGAAGGCCGGCTCGCTTCGGTTATGCAGACCGGCGCCAAGCCTTGATTCTTGTTACAGCAGACTCAGCTGCGAATCGTCGGCCGGCGCCACGGAGATCTTCTTTTTCGGCTTCGCCTGCGGCGTGGCGGCAGCCGGCAGTGTCACCGCGGTGTCATCGCTCTCGAGTTTCGCGAGGATGGTCTTCGCTCGATCGATCACGCTCAGGGGCAGACCGGCGAGCCGGGCGACTTGAATCCCGTAGCTTCGATCCGCCGCACCCGGGATAACCCGGCGCACGAAAACGATTTCATCGTTCCATTCTTTCACCGCCACGGAGAAATTGCGGAGACGCGGCAAATGTTTTTCGAGCTGAGTCAGCTCCTGGTAATGCGTCGCGAAAAGCGTACGCGGCCCGCGGTCGGGCTCGCGGTGCAGATGTTCGACCACTGCCCAAGCGATGCTGAGGCCATCGTAGGTCGAGGTGCCGCGGCCGATTTCATCGAGGATGATCAGGGAACGGGCCGTGGCGTTGTTGAGAATGTTCGCGGTCTCGTTCATCTCGACCATGAAGGTGGAGTTACCGCGGGCGAGGTCGTCGCTCGCCCCGACCCGCGAAAAGATTCGATCGACGAGCCCGACGCGGCAGGATTTTGCCGGCACCCAGCACCCGATCTGAGCGAGCAGCGCGATCAGTGCGACCTGGCGGATGTAGGTCGACTTGCCCGCCATGTTGGGCCCGGTGATCAGCGCGAGTTGAGCATCGTCACAGGCGAGCAACGTGTCGTTGGGCACGAAGGCCTGGCTGACGCCGCGGGCCCGGGTCGCGTCCGGGGATTTCAACATTTGCTCCACGACCGGATGGCGACCTTCGATGATTTCAAGGACGTCCTCTTCGTCCAGGATCGGCCGGCAGTAGTTCCACTCGCGCGCGAGCAACGCCCAACCGGCGAGCACATCCAGCTCCGCGAGCGCATCCGCGGTCTGAGCTAACGCCACCGACTCATCCAACACCGCCGCCACCAACTGGGCGAAAAGTTCATGTTCGCGGGCGAGAGCATTTTCCTCGGCGTGGAGGATTTCCTTTTCCTTTTGCTTGAGCGAATCGGTGACGTAGCGCTCGCCCCCGACCGTCGTCTGCCGGCGGATGTAGTCGGCCGGAACGAGGTGCAGGTTGGCCTTGGTGACCTCAATGTAATAGCCAAAATTATTCGTGAAGCGGATTTTTAAACTACGAATCGAGGTGCGTTCCTGCTCGGAGCGTTCGAGCGCGGAGAGCCACGTTTTATTTTCGGTGGTCAACGACCGCAGGCGGTCCAACTCGGCATCATGACCGGCGCGAATAAAATTTCCGTCGGCCAGATCGTTGGGCAATTCGTCGGCCAGAGCCGATTGCAAGAGCTGGCGGAGCGCCGGCAACTCCTGCAGCTGAAGCACGAACGTTGAAAGTTGAAGGCTGGAACCGAAGCCGATGAGGGCTTCGTGGAGCGCGGGGATTTGCGCGAGGGTGTCGCGGATGCCGCCGAGTTCGCGTGGATTGCGCAGCCGATTTTGCAGCCGGCCCAGAATGCGTGGAATATCGCGGACGTGAGCGAGCAATTCGCGCAAGGCCGAAAGGGGAGTCGGCTGGGCGAGGAGCTCCCCAACCAGCGCCTGCCGCCGCAGAACCACGGGCAAATCCAGCGTCGGAGCCGCGAGCCATCGCTCCAACAGACGTGCGCCGGCCGACGTCGCGGTGCGGTTGACGGCGTTAAGCAGGGAGCCTTCGCGGGCGCCGTGACTCGACGAGAAAATCTCCAGGTTGCGCAGCGTCGCCGGGTCGAGGAGGAGCGTGCGGGCGCTGCGGTATTCCTGCAGGCCGCGGAGATTTTCCGGCTTCGCGCAAAGATTTTCGGTCGCGTAGTAAACGAGCGCGCCCGCCGGGCCGAGGGCAGGGTGGGAATGCGCGAGACCGAAGCCTTGCAGGTTGATGACCCCGAGCGTGTCCATCACGGTCTTCGCGCCCGTGGCGGTTTCAAACTGGTAGGCGGGCTGCTCAGTGACGATGCGCGCGGCCGCAAACGCGTGCAGCGCGTGGGTCGCAGTTTGATCGTGCGGTGCGGACTGCCAGAGGGCGAGGGCGCCTTCGACGACGAGGAGTTCCGCGGGATCAAGGGCCGTCAGGACCGGCAGCAGATCGGCGATGCGGATGTCGGTCGCCAGTTTGAATTCGCCCGTGGAAAGATCGAGCCACGCGGCGTGCAGGCCGGCTTGATCAAAAACCACGGCGCACAGGTAGTGATTGCGGGCGGCGTCGAGCTGGCTGGCCGCAAGCGTGGTGCCGGGCGAGAGGATGCGCGTGAGCTGACGTCGGACAAGTTTCCCGGCCTTGGCCGGTTCGGCCTGATCGCAGATGGCGACTTTTTTCCCGGCCGCGAGGAGTTTGCCGATGTAGTTGTCGGCGGCGTGAAACGGCAGGCCGGCCATCGGCGTTTCCTGGCGCTTGGTCAGCGTGAGACCCAGCAGGCGCGACGCGACCACGGCGTCGTCGAAGAACATTTCGTAAAAATCCCCGAGGCGAAACAGCAGCAGGGTATCAGGCGCGAGACCGCGTTTCACCTCGAAGTACTGCTGCATCATCGGCGTCAGCTTGGTGGTTTCGGCGGGTGCGGACATGTTCGGCAGCGAAAAGGTGCGAGGAGTGATTGGCGGGTAGCGAGGAGGAAATTTACCCGAAAGGCCTTAGCCGGAAAAAGGGATTTCTACTCGCTCCACGCGGCTCGCCACCCCCACCTTTTTTGAATGGTGCTTTCACATCGCGATCTGGGTGGTACGGGCCAGCCGCCGCTCGTCATTCTGCACGGGCTGCTGGGCTCGTCGCGCAACTGGCAGACGGCGGGACGCGATCTCTCCGCGAGGTTTCATGTTTTTGCGCTCGATCTGCGCAATCACGGCGGTTCGCCCCACGCAGCCGACATGAGCTACGCGGCGATGATGAACGACGTCGTGGAATGGCTGAATGCGCAACAGCTGCCCCGCGTGACGCTGATGGGGCACAGCATGGGCGGAAAGGTGGCGATGCTATTGGCCTCGCGCCACCCCGAGCGGGTGGAGCGGTTGATCATCGTCGACACGGCCCCGAAAGACTATTTCTGGCTCGCGCACCGGGCCGAGTTTGCCGCGATGAACGAACTCGATCTGGGCAGCCTGCAGTCACGGGCCGAAGCCGAGCTGAGGTTCGAGGCGCGGGTGGACGACTGGGCGATGCGAAAATTTCTCGCGACCAATCTTGAGCAAACTCCCTCCGGAGCCTGGCGCTGGATCGTCAATCTTCCCGCGTTGACCGCGGCGCTCCCCGCCTTGGAAAAAAATCCACTCGGGCCCGCGGATCGCTTCGACGGCTCGACGCAGTTGATCGCGGGCGGAAAGTCGCACTACGTCGAGCCGGGAGACTGGGGCGCAGTGACGGGCCATTTTCCGAACGCGCGCCTGGAGATTATCCCGCATTCGGGCCACAACCCGCACATGGAAACGCGCGAGGCGTTCGTGCGGTTGGTGTAACGCCCTCGGCGGCGTTCGCACCGGCAAATCAGAAGGACCGCGCTGACCTCCGGGCCGAGAGTTGTTCGGCCACGCTCCTAGCGTCGCGTCCAGATTCGGAGCGCACTCAGCAAAAAATTTTCCAGCGCAGCGGATTCATTCAAATTCAGCCGCAGCAAGCCTACGGTGTGTTCGAGGATATCGACACTCGCGGTCAACGCGCGGCCCGACGCGAGGTCGCCCGCGATGACGCGAGGCAGGGCATGATTGCGCGTCGCGGCTTCGATCTCGGCGAAGAGACGCAGCCGAATACCGTTGGCGATGCCGGTTTCGATCGCGTCAATTTCGTCGTCCTTGATATCCGCCGGAAGTTTTTCCTTTTGCTGTTTCCAGATTTCAGCCGTCGCGAAATCCAGGACCGCGGCAAATCGAGCGACCAAACCGTAGATCGTGAAAACGTGATCTGCGACCGCACGTTTGTCGGTCGTGCTTTCACCCAGGCGCGCTAGCCAAGCGCGGTAATCTTCGATCCACGCCGTCCAGCCATCAACCGAGACGGGCTCGGCGGCCGAAGGAAAACGGAAATGCAGCACGCGGCTCCGGATGGTCGGTAGCAACGCGTAGGGTCGCGTCGTCAGCAACAGGAGCATGGTGTGCGCGGGCGGCTCCTCGAGGGTCTTGAGAAACGCGTTGGCCGATTCGTGATTCATCCGGTCCGCTTCGTAGATGATGGCAACTTTCCGGCGCGCGACGGCCGCGGTCACGTAGAGCTTCGGCAGAAATTCCCGCATGGTGCCTGGCTCGGGCGACTCGGCCTTGCCGATCGGGATGATCCGCATTTTCCCTTTCGGGCGCAGCGGCAAATAGTCGGGATGCTCCTTGACCGCGAAGTGCGCGGATGATTCCGGCGTGTTCAGCAGGCGATCCGCGATCGCGTGAGCCACGCCGACGAGCGTCCCGAGGTCGTCGCCGTGCAGAAGCAGACTATGCGAAAGCCGGCCGCGAGCTATGGCCTGTTCGATCACGGCTATCCCCGGCGTGCCAATAAGCGAATCGGGCCAAGCGACAACGGCGACGGACATCGGGAATGAGCGTGATCGGGAAAGGGAAGTGCGGTGGTCTGCGCTGCCGGAAATTAATCAGCTGAGCCGCGCCTGCACCTCAGCCCAGATTTTCTTTTCCACGGCGTCCTCTGATTTGGTGCCGTCGACGACGATGAAACGTTCCGGCATGCTTTTGGCCAGAACCAGGTAGCCTTCGCGGACCTTCGTATAGAAATCGAGGTTCTCGCGCTCCATGCGATCCGGCAAATCGGTGGCGCGCTGCTTAAGTCGGGCGAGGCTCACCTCGGTGGGCACGTCGATCACGACGGTCAGGCTCGGCATCACGTCGCCAACGGCGAACCGGTTGATTTGCGCCACGGGGTCGGCGGCCAAGTTGCGCGCGATCCCTTGGTACACCGTCGAAGAGTCGAGGAAGCGATCGCTCAGCACAATTTTGCCCGCGATCAGGGCGGGGGCGATGATCTCCCGTACAAGTTGGGCCCGGGCGGCGGCGAAGAGCAGCAGCTCGGTCTCCGCGCACATCTCGTCGCCCTTCGAATTGTGGACAATAATATTGCGGATTTGCTCGCCAATCTCGGTGCCGCCGGGCTCGCGGACCGTAACCACGTCGCGACCGGCCTTCTGGAAATGGGCCGCAAGGCGAGAAATCTGCGTGGACTTGCCGGAGCCTTCGGAGCCTTCGAACGAGAGCAGTTTGCCTAGAGGTTTTTGGTTGTGCGGCATGGGAAAAGTGGAGCCGCGTTCGTCGTCGTTAGCGAGGAGGGTTTCGTGCTGCGGCAGCGAACGGGATCGGAGCGCAGCAAAAAATCGCGGTTTGTCCGCGGCAAACAGAATCGCGCGGACCATGAATATCTTTGTGGGAATTTCCGTTGAATGCGCCCGTCAAAGCCGCCAACTCTTGCGCCCATCATCATGCTTGTGCCGTCCTTTCCTTCTCCTGTGTTGGCATCGACCAGCA
>CAIXKG010000041.1 GCA_903919985.1 uncultured Opitutia bacterium
ACTAAGAACAATGCGCTCAAAATGAAACCTTCCGTTTTGCTCGACCGTTCGAATCTTTGATCGGCTTACCCTTGGCCTTGGTCTACACAGTATCTTACAGATCGGCTCGTTAACATTTACTCGGCATAATTGGATTCAGCAAAATCTATACTGCCATTCTGGTCATTGTTCAGTTATGTTCCTGACAACAGAGGGCTGTAACTGCATGAATACTATTTAGGGGGTATCGGCATCCAGCCATTGGAGCACAATAGGGCCGTTTTCGCGCCCAACGATGCTTTGTGCGGCCTTGCCCCACCCGCGGTCAAGAATCGCCTGTGCGGCGCTTACTCGGGCGGCTGCGGGGGCATCCTCGCGTTCCATGATACTTACAAGGCAGTCCAGTGCCGCCCGGGTCTTCGATTTTGCCAGTTCAGAGATGGCGAAATCGGATTTTGGCCGTCCGCCAGGGTTTCCAGATTGGCCCGGTTGATATTTCATAATATTATCCTGTTAAGTATCTGATAGCAGGAACTATAAATTAATGATCTAGTAGTCTTCACGCTAGTGCTAATCCCCGCCACGTTGAAGTTCCCTGTCATATGCGCTGGGATTTTATTCAGCAAGGAAGTTAAACGTCGCCCGATGAAATCGCAGCATCGCTTCAATGCCCGCAGGTCCGTTGCGGCACTTCGCTTGGTAAAGCATGACCTCAATTTCGTTGGCGTCCTCAGATGGCAACGCCTCGCCCGGTTTGGGCTTGGGGCGATAGAGGAGCCAGCAGCGGTCGGCGTCTTGTTCAATAGCGCCAGACTCGCGCAAATCCGATGTCCGGGGGCGACGTTCATCCTTTTCGCTCTCACGGTTCAATTGGGCGCACAGGAACACGGGGCATCCAATTGCTCGGGCGAGCAGCTTGAATCGACGCGACATCGCTGCGACCTGTTGCTCACGGACTTCCCGTTTCGTGTCCGCCGGGGGTGTTACTAGCTGCAAGTAGTCGATGACGACGGCAGCGAGCCTGCCTGGTGCTGCGGCGAGCAATCGACACGTGGCTTCGATTTGGGTAATCGAGGCGGCATCCTGTGACTCATAGAGACGCAGGGCTTGCATCGCGCCAATGGCTTCGATTTGCTCAGCAACAATAGCGTTGGCGTGCCGGTCGTTGCCGATGCCTTTGCGTCCCGCACGCCGTAGCGCAAAGCGGTCAACGAGTTCTTCGCCGGACATTTCGAGCGAAAAGAATGCGGCGATCTGCCCACGGGCGGCTGCGTCGTGTGCGATGCATCCGGCGAACGTCGTCTTGCCCGTGCCCGGTCGGCCGGCGATGACGATTAGTTCGCCCCCTCTAGGAGTGCCTGCGACGCGGTCCCAGCCCGGCCACGGCGTAGCGGTTGCTAGACGCTCGTCCGGTCTTAGACGCCAGCAAACGGCCTGCGCAGTGATGTCCGCGAGCGACCGCTGGCGCGTATCGGCTGCCGTATCACGAACGGCTTGCAAGTGCGGTTCGACAAAATCCCAAATTTCACGCCATGTCCCCGTCCGCTTCGCAGCCTCGGTTGCGCCTGCGAGGCTACTTTGTAGACGACGCTGTTTTGCTAGGTCGACGATCTTTTCGATAAAAAATCCAGCGTGCAGAGTCGTCGGTAGTCGGCTGCTTACTTGAGTCAAAAACGGATAACCACCGACAGAGTCGAGCTGGCCGCGTGTGCGTAGCTCTTCGGCGACGGTCGAAACATCGATTGGTTCGCGACGCGCTGAGAGGGCAACTACGCATTGGAAAATAACACCGTGGCTGAATAGGTAAAAAGACTCCGGGCCTACGCTGGCGGCGACGCATTGGGCGACAACACCGGCCCCGTCGAGGAGGCAGCACGACAGCAAATTCTCCTCGGCCTCTATGGCATGTGGTGGATCAATGGTTATCATAGTCACTCAGTGGCATCTGTTAAATCGATACGGCGGACAGCGGCTTCCCGACGAGCGGACGGCGCGTGCGGCTGCCGGTCACATCTCGCCCAATGCTTCGCAAGAGCGAGGGGCGTTAGGCGTGCGTCTGGAAAGTGGCGGCTGTAGTTCGCGGCACGGCGATGGATTTCCTCGGGCCCAACCTCTGGGCAAACTTCTCGGATTTCCGCGAGCGACTTCCCTATGGCACCCCATGCACTGTTAGTTACCTGTGACGGATGAGCCCCGTCAATCTGTGCGAGCGCGTCAAGCAACGGACTGCGGTCGCGGCTTTTTCGCGGTTTTGAGTGTGCGAAGGTCATTCCGCCAATTGCACCGATCGGTGCTAAGAGTTCTTCCTTTTCTTTTCTTTCTTCTACCTTGTCGGCCAACCTGGAGCCTCTTCCGTGTCCTATCGAGGAGTCACGGTGTCCTATCGAGGAGTCAGGGTGGCTTGTCGTGGAGTCAGGGTGGCTTGTCGCGTTGGTGACCGATAGCAGCGTGTAGCCCGATGCGGTTTTGGGTCCGTAGGCGTTTCGCTTCACTCGTAGCACTCCTGCCCGTTCTAAATCGGGAAACACTCGTTGCACCGTTCGAATGGACAAGCCGGCGCGGTAAGCGATCAGAGACTTCGAGGCGACAAAGGTCTCCTGGCCCTCGTCACTGGCTAGTTCGCACAGGGCCAAATAAGTACTGCGTACTCGGCAAGCGGTCTCTTGGGATTCGCCAGTGGTTTCCGTGATGCGACGCAGTGCTGATTTTGCGGCCCAGCAGAACGGCGATTCTTTGATTGATCGTTCCGTAATCATGGTTTCTCGCTCCCGTTTGGGGTCTCGTCCATTGGCTGCGTAAACGTAAGGTTTGGCATGATCGCGTCGATCAGAACGCTAATTTGGATGGCCTCGCCTTTGCGGAGGCTGAGATCGGGCCGGACAACTTCGACTTTGTCGTCGGATCTTTCGGGTGAGTGCTCACGCACGTCGCGAAAGGGCTGCGCAGGATTCGCCGTGCGTTCCAGCTCGGAGGTAGCAGCGTGCTGGCTCATGCTCCGAGAAACGCGTCCAGCCACTCCCGACGGATGACGATCTTTGCGCCGACACGTGCGGACTTCACTGTGCGCGCTTGAATCAGGTCGCGAAGTTTCCGAGGCGAGCAAGCGACGTAGGCGGCTGCTTCCATCACGGTCATAACAACTGGCGGGGAGGTGCGAATCAGAGCGGCCTTTTCAGGCGGCAAGCGATAGCAGGGGATTGATTTCATCGTGCTGCTTGGTTGCACGCCGATGAAGAATTTGACCATGCGTCGACTCAGAGGTCCGAATCTCGCTCAACCTTTACCTCTGAAAATGCCGCCTCAAAACGCTCCCGCACGACTGCCCGAAGTGCGTTGAGAGGTGATTTCTCATCCGGATTTGCCTTCTGCAACTTCATTAGGCGTAGGAAAGCGACCTTGTGAATTTGATTTGGAAGGGCCTCGGCGCTCTTTGGCCATATCATAGCCCCGAGATTGTCCCGCATGGGCCAAGGGTGGAGCGTTTCGTACCATTTAACGTAAGCATCTGCCCACTTCGTTGCGTTACTCCGCGCGCTCGGTTTCAGCAATTCGTCGCGCATATTATTGGGCACCGACACTGCCCCTTCAATTTCAAGGAACCAGTCGAGCGTCGTTGACGGCTCACCGGACGTTCGCGGCGGGGTTGAAGACTCGGGTTTGCGAACGGCGCGCTCGAATCCCTCGATAGACAGCCGCAGAAAATCATATTCCGTCCCGCTCTTTGCGCGGAGGTGGGCCGTCGCCTGCCATTCGTTCGTCAAATCACGTCTAATCTCGTCACCTCTTGTTTCAACCTTACGCGGTTTGGCGCGAAGCGCCATCGGCAACCGGAACTCATATGTACCAACAAATTTCTCCCTGCGGAGCGCTACTTTTCGGACAAGCTCTCTCTCACCTTCTAAACCGGAACCGTAAAACGCTTGAAGTATTTCCGTCGCGCGTACTGCCGCTTCGATCAAAGCAGTGACACAGTTGCCAGCGTCCGCGCGTGAATATCGGGCGCCTGTCTGCAAGCTCCGCAAATTTGCCTGAATCTCGTCGTGGAGTCGTTCGACGTTGGACTTTTGCTTCTTCTTCTGCGGGAGGATGAGAAAGGGGGCTCCATCCGTTGGTTGCCGGACCTTCTTTTTCGGTCGGGGCTTCATGTTGTAAACTTCAGTACATTGCCGGCGCTCGGCGCTGGCTGAATTGAGAAGAACGTTTCAGCCTTTGCTTTCGTCGCGAGCGCTCGATAATGATCGAAAAGGACTTGGTCGCTAGCCTTGTGGCCCAACTGCCGCGAGGTCTCTAGTGGGTTGCCGTGAAGCGCGTAGTGATACGTTCCGAAACTGTGCCGCATGGCGTTGCTCTCCCATGTCGATTTCCACGCGCCTTTTTCGTCGGCGTGTCCAAAGCCTGCGAGTCGCTGCAATTTCTTGAAACGTTTTTGGTAGTCGGAGACGTAGCGGTTTCCCGCCAACAGTCCTTCACGCTCGGCACAAAGCGAAAGCCAAGTGAGAGCATTGGCCGGAATGTCCACGTGCCGGATGCGGCGCTTTTTCGCGATCTTAGCCGTGATCGTAACAATGGGCTGATCATCCGACAGCCGCAGGTGCGACCATTCCAGGCGCTTCAACTCCTCTGTTCGCAGGCCACAGAAAAGAGCGAGCGTAACCGCGGCCAGCATTCCCAAGTCAGGATTTGCTGCGGCAGAAGTTAGAAGTTTTCCGGCCTGCTCCGGGGTGAGAATGTTCGGCTCGATTGTTTCGCCATTGCGGCCGCAAAGCTCTTTGCGATCTACATCGGTGAGATCATCCAAGGGCGAAAAGGTCACGTAACGCTTTTGACAGGCATAGCGGTAGAGTTCGCCGATAATGGACAAGTAATTCTTATTGGAACGCGTTCCTAGTTTTTGGGCATTCAACCAGTCTTTGATTTCTTGCCCGGTTATTTCGGCTGCAATCCGGGTTTCAAACGCGGCGGCAAATTTCTCGGCGCGGTGTTTAAAGTCACGGTAACTCGGCTCTCTGAGGTCGCCGCGCTCGAAACGTTGCTCTTTGCTTTGCACTAGCTCGGCGACTACCTGCTGCACCGTCTTACCCCGTCCTTCGTGGCGCATTCGTTTAATCGCAAAGCGAACCACCTCCGTCAGTTTAAGCCCGTGCTGACGTAGGAGCGGGATGTTTACGGCAACCTCCCGGCGATCCTCGTCCGATAGCTCGAAAAAGCCCGCGCCCTGTTTCCGTGAGCCTTGCAGAGCCTTCTCCGCCCAGTCTTCCGCGTCCTCCTTGGTCTTGAATTGCTTTCGCTCGCGGAGCTTGCCGGTGAGTTTTACCGGGATCGTGACTAGGAAGGAACCGCTGAACGCATCGCCTTTGTGGAGGTTCAACACCTCTCGAATGCGTATGCCCGAGCCTTTCGGAAATTCCCACGCCTTGAGAGCTTCGCTAGGCTTTGCAACCATGCGCCCAAGCTCTGCCAATTCCTGCCAAAGAACAAGTCTTTTTGACAGGAATCGGACAGGAAACGAGTATTAGTTATGTAACTCGTTGATTAAAATGGTGGAGGTGGTGGGAGTTGAACCCACGTGCCCCTGGCCTTTGCACGCCGCGTCTACCGGTATAGCGTCATCTTGATCTCGCCAGGGCTATGCGTTGACGCGCGCTCAGCTCCCAGCCAACTCCCGGTTGAAGATACGATGCGTCGACCGCGAGTCGCCCGACGCACTATACCTGCTGTCGACGTTTGTTTCACCCAGCAGGTGTCAGTGGACAAACGTGGCTGTTAATTAAGCAGCCAGGGGCATTTCTTCGTAGTTGCCTGTTGTTTTTTTGAAGAGGTATTAGCGAGAGACCTTCACTCTCGACCGGCAGCAACGCACGCCAACCAAGGGTCGAATCCAGAACACCCCCAAAATGATTTGGGACTGAAAGTTTCGATTGGGCGCGAGCCAATCAAAGAACGGGAGGACGACCATGCGTCACCTCGCCCGGAAAGCAAGGCGCGTGAAAGCCGGGCGTCTCCCCCAGCCGCCTTTTGCGCTACTCTCAGGCTTTCGTGACGACCGCCTGGTCGCGCGCTGGGTGCGCCGCTGCACCCTTTAACCCCGCGTAATCGACCGCCGTGGCGTTTTCGATTTCAAGGGCGTGCGTGAAATAATCCGGCGCGTTTTTACCCCACGCTACTTTGCAATTTTTAAAAACGACGTTGTCCGCGTGGCGCACGCTGATGGCTGGCGTGTCGTGTTCCTCCAGTGCGGCTATCGCTGTCGTTGGACGGTTGTCCCACACGCGGCCGGGATATTTCGTCCAGCGATCGAGCGTGAGGTCGACGTTCTCCATGCGCACATCGCGAATCCGGCTTTCGGCCGAGCCGTTGATGCGGGCGGTGTTTTCCGCGCGAGCCGTGATGTTGGTGAGTCTCACGTCCCGGATGGTGCCCACTTTCCCGCCGGGGGCGCGCGGAATGGCGGTGAGGGAAATCGCTTCGCCGCGTCCCCACCACGGCGCGGAGAAGTAGCGCGACGTGAATTTGATGTCGCGGAAATCAATGTCGAACACGTTGCCTTCGTCGCGCAACTGGATGCAGATGCCGCGGCAGCAGGTCTTGATTTCACAGCGTTCGAAGCGCACGTCGCTGATGTCCTGCACCGTCTCGGTGCCGATCTTCACGCCGGCGTCCTGGGTCTCCAACACGCAGTCGCTCACGCGAATTTTCGAAGACGGGCCGTACATCGCGCCCTGGCGCGTGGCCTTGATCACGATCGCGTCGTCACCGCAGACGATGTTGCAATTTTTGATTTCCACGTCGCGGCAGTGATCGGGATCGATGCCGTCGCAATTCGGCACATCGAGCTGGTTGCGAATATTGACGCGGTCGATGAGGACGTGTTCGCAGCCCATCAAGTGCAGCGTCCAGCTCGGCGCCTCGCGAAACGTGAGGTCCCGTACTTCAAGATCCTTGCAGCCGTTAAGCACGGCGAGGCGCGGCCGAAACGGTTTGGGCCGCCACCACTCCTCGGCCTCGTCGAAATGGGTCATGAACTCGCGCGACCGGCCGTTGATGGTGCCGGTGCCGGTGAGCCGCAGGCCATGGGCGTCGCGGGCGGTGAGCATGGCTTGCCCCGAAAAATGCGCGGGGTCGGTGCTCACGAGCAGCTCGGCGTCGTCCGCGAGATGAAATTCGATGCCCGCCTTCAGTTCCAAGGCGCCGCTCAGATAGTGTTTTCCGCCCCGGAGCAAAACCCGCGCGCCGCGCTCGGCCGCCGCGGCGGCATCAATCGCGCGCTGGATTGCCGCGGTATCAAGCGTCTGGCCGTCGCCCACGGCGCCAAAATCGCGGACGTCGAACACGCGTTTCGCACCTCCAGCCGGCTGCGCGGAGAGGCGGGCGAGCGAAGCGCTGAGCGCGACACCGCCGGCGATTTTCGCACTGGTTTGGAAGAACTCACGGCGGCTGGAAGGTTGATTCATGGGCGCGGTTTTGGGGGTGAAGCTGGTTCTAGGGGCGATTTTTTCCGGTAACGAGTGCATTCCCGTCAAGACGGTCCGACCGATCTGGGAAACGAAAGATCGGCGCGGAAGGGATCGGATTCTTTACCGCCATCACCGCTTCCTCGGTGGGTTCCTAGGGCAAATAATTCTGAGCATGCACCCACGGGAAACCTCAAGGACGCGGAAGAAACCCGGAAGTGATTACGCGGTGACAGCATCACCGGGACCGTTCCCCGGGAATAATGGGTCTCCGGCTGCATTCCCGGCCGGGAAATTAGCTGAATTTGTTAAGACCGCGCGCTCGTTGATTCAGCGTTTTGTCGCGAATGGATTGTCGGTGCGAAACGGCACCGCGGGCAGCCCGGCTTGGTTGGCGAAATTTGGGCGCGCGGCCTCGTCCCACGCAAAATGAACGACGGCGGGAACCGGGACGCGTTCGCTGCGCACGATCACGGTGTCGTTCTCGATCGCCGCGGTCGCGGAGAAAAATTTCCCATCCGCGCCCGCGATGGCGAACCAGTTGAGCGGCTTGCCGTCGCTGGCGACCAAGCCGCCGCCGACGTGATCGAAGTGGAGAATCGCGCGTCCCGCGGAAACGTCCATGCGCTGAAAGACCGGTCCGGATACCTCGATATCTTTCCGTCCGTAATCTTTGGTCAGCGCCCAGCGCGCCAGCCGTTCACCCACGTCTTTTTTGTTTCGCGGGTGGATGTCGGCGAGATCGTCCACGATGTCGGTCGTCACAATCATGCCGGTCCGTGGCACGATCGACTGCACGGCGGTCTGCGCTTCCCACAGCCGCGGCGTGGACTCGGGTGAGACGACCTGCGCGGGCCGAATAACGTGATAGAGATGCGGCGCGATCTGCACGTAGTAGAACGAAAACTCCTGCTGCCACACGCCGCGCCAGCCCTCGATCAGCGCTTTCATCTTGTCCGCGTAGGCCATGCCCTCTTCGAGGTCGATGATGTTGGTCTCGCCCTGATACCACAGCGCTCCGCGCAGCGCGAAAGGGACCAGTGGATGGATCATGGCGTAGTAGAGCGAGGCGGGTTCGGAACCCTGGGCCTTGGCTCCGGGTGTCTTCAGCGCCGCGGTGAATTCCGCCAGCGAGGGGATCGCGGCGAATCCCGCCGGCGCGGTCCACACTTCGATGCGGGTACCGCCCCAAGTGGAATCGATCAACCCGACGGGCACGCCAAGTTCGCGGTGAATCTTCCGGCCAAAAAAATATCCGGCGGCGGAAAATTTGATTTTATCGATCGTGTCGGGCCGGCACGGCGTCCATTCGCCCTGCAGATCGCGAGCGGGGGCGGACGCTTTGGCCTTGGTGACTTTGAACATCCGGATGGCGGGGAAATCGGCGGCGCGGATTTCCTCCTCGGCATTGAGCGTGGATTTTTGGCCGCGCTGTTCGCCGAGTGGTTTTTCCATGTTCGACTGGCCGGAGCAGAGCCAGACCTCGCCGACCAAAACGTCGGAGAAAATTTTCGTTTCGCGTGCGATCACGGTGAGCTCGGCGGGCAGGGCGGAGACGGCGAGCGCATCGAGCCGAGCCAGCCAGCGGCCATCGGCGCCGGCGGTGACGCGTTTTTCCTGGCCGGCGAAACGGACCGTCACGGCCTCGCCCGGGTCGGCCCAGCCCCACACCGGCACGGGTTGGCCGGTTTGAAGCACCATGTGGTCGCCGAAAATTCGCGGCAGATGAAGTTCGGCGCGCGCAAGGGACATGGCCGCACCGAGCAGAAGAAAGCGGAGGTATTTCATGTTGGAAATGGTGGGGAGAGGGGCGAGGCGATGAGCCAAGCGCGGGCCTTGGTGATCGCGTGAGATCTCACGGCGAAGTTCGGCTGAGGCCAAGGGGATAACGGCCCACGAAACAACGGCGTAGGTCGAGGGCCCGGCGCTGGTTTCCGGGAGACGGGGAAGGCCGCGTGGCGCGTGGCCAACCGGGGCCGGATTTCGGCGGCGACAAACGGCGCTGGTGTGGTCAACAAGGGGACTTACCTTTTTTTAATCTATGGAACACAGACTGCTCGGACGATCGGGGTTCAAAGTGCCGGTGCTCACGCTCGGCACGGCGACATTTGGGCGCGGGCCTGGATTTGAGGCGTGGGGTGGGCTGGGGGTACGTGAGGCCACGCGACTCGTGGATCTTTGCCTCGACGCCGGGGTGACGATGTTCGACTCGGCTGACATGTATTCCCTCGGAGCCGCCGAGGAGATTCTGGGCGCGGCGATCAAAGGTCGGCGCGATCGCGTGCTCCTCTCGACCAAAGCCGCCTTTCGGGTGGGCGCGGGGCCGAACGACGTGGGTTCATCGCGCCACCATCTCGTGCAAGCGTGCGAGGGGAGCCTGCGCCGGCTCGGCACCGATACGATCGATCTTTATCAACTGCACGGATTCGACGCGTTGACGCCGGTCGACGAGGCGTTGCAGGCGCTCGACGATCTGGTGCGCGCGGGCAAGGTGCGGTACCTCGGTTGCTCGAATTTCTCGGGCTGGCATCTCATGAAGTCGCTGGCGGTTTCCGAGCACCGCGGGCTGGCGCGCTACGTTGCGCACCAGGCGTATTATTCTCTGGTGGGACGCGAGTATGAGTGGGAGTTGATGCCGCTCGCTCTCGATCAAGGCGTGGGTGCGGTGGTGTGGAGTCCGCTGGGCATGGGCCGGCTGGGCGGGAAAATCCGTCGGGGTCAGCCGGCGCCGCCGGTGAGCCGGCTGAATGACCCGGGCACGGCGAAGGTCGCGCCACCGGTGGAGGAAGAGCAGGTGTTTCGCATCGTCGATGCACTCGACCTCATCGCCCAGGACACGGGAAAATCCGTCGCGCAGATCGCGATCAACTGGGTCCTGCAACGGCCGACCGTGTCGACCGTGATCATCGGCGCGCGCGACGAAGCGCAGTTAAAACAGAATCTGGGTGCCACGGGCTGGTTCCTCTCGGCCGCGCAACTGGCGCTGCTCGACGCGGCGAGCGCGCGGCAGAAAATTTATCCCTACTGGCACCAGGCGCAGTACGAACGGAATCCGTCTCCGACGTAAGGCGGGCGCGATTTTAGGCCGCGCTTCAACTCTTCGGCGTGAGACGCGGGGAGTAATAAATCACGATGTAGGTGCAGGGCGCGGTGCCCGCATTGCGCCAGAAAGTCGTGGCGCCCGACGCGTCGAAAATCACCGAGCCGGGACCGCCGGTCTTGGATTGGCCGTCCCAGCTCGCTTCGACCAAGCCCTCTTTCACGACGATCACGGCCTCCTGTAAATGTTTGCTGGGTTCGGCGCTTTTCTCGCCAGGATTGAGCGTGGTGATGTGACGGTGGATCTGGTCGAGCCTGGTGGTGGGCCCGTCGAACACCGCGCGTCGCACGCCGTTGGCGTTTGGGGTCACCGCGAATTTTTCCCATTCGTAAACGCCGGAGACGAGAAACGCGCGGGCCGGGGTCGAGGCGGCGGGCGCGGGCGGTTTTGCGGTGGAAGCTATCTGGGCGTTGACGGCGAGAGCCGGGGCAGAATTTTCATGGCGGAAAAATCAAAAATAAAAATCACCTGGAGGCCGCGAAGTTTGGCCGCTGCGATTGCGGTCAGGAAATTTTTTGGCCTCGAAAAAAGTGGACGCTTCCGACCGCGTTCATGAGTCTGCCCGCGCTGACCGGATAGTTCCCCATCCCCTGCGCGCTCCCCATTTGGCGCGTGCCAACCCCAACCGCCCCGTGAAAATTCGATCTCTACTGCTGTCCTGGATATTGACGCGACTCGTTCTGGCTTCGGCTTTGGCCCAAGCTGGCGCGCCTGCGGGTGCCGCCGCCAAATCCGGGTCCGCGCCACTCGGAGTGCCAACGCCCGGCGTGCCGACGGACGCGGCTTATGCTCCCCAAGCGATCTTGCCCGGCGGCATCGTTCTCCCGCTTTACGCGCCTGATTCCACGCGGTTAAACCGCGATAAAATTCGCGACGCGGAAAAATACACGATGACCGGCGGCAGCCCGGGCCGGATTCAAAGCATCGTGAGCATTCACAATCCGTCGATCGAAGTGCACACAGTCGACAGCCGGATCAACACCGGCGCGGCGGTTATCCTCGTCGCTGGTGGCGGACACAGC
The DNA here is from genome assembly GCA_903919985.1 of uncultured Opitutia bacterium. Classification (GTDB taxonomy): domain Bacteria; phylum Verrucomicrobiota; class Verrucomicrobiia; order Opitutales; family Opitutaceae; genus Tous-C4FEB. The sequence continues at coordinate 11,553 of CAIXKG010000041.1, forward strand.
ACGCTCAACGTCGGCACGGAGGCGGGCGATTTCGTGCCGTGGTTTTATAATTACGGCGTTAACACGATTATCCTGCGCAACCGGCTCCGCAGCGACGGCTATAATCTCCAGAAAGACGCGATGATCGATGCGCTCCAGGCGGTGCGATTGGTCCGGGCGCACGCGGCCGAGTGGAAACTCGATCCGGCGAAGATCGGGATCATGGGATTTTCGGCGGGGGCCGAACTCGCCGCTTGGACGGCGGTGTTTTACGACGACTACGACAAGGCCAACGCCGATGCGGCCGATCCACTGGCCAATATTTCCGCGCGGCCGGACTTCGTGGGTCTGCTCTATCCTGGACCCACGCCGTTCACCCAGAATCCAACGCTTAAAATTCCCGGTAACGTTCCGCCGACGTTCATCGCTTGTGCTGGATCGGGCGACAAAGTCCACGCGGTGTGGGCCGACCAGTATTTTTCCGCGATGCTCAAGTTCGGCGCGCCGAATTTGGAGATGCACATTTACGGAAATGGCATCCATGCCGACGGGTTGAAGGATCGCGCCGGCATTCCGTTCGGTACGTGGCAGGACCGCTTTATGGACTGGTACCGCGATCTGGGTTTCCTGCGTAAACCCGGCGTTGAAACGAAAGCGGCGCAGGATTCGGCCGCTTTTGCGAAAAAAGTCCCGTAGCGCGAGTGCGTCGAAATAGTCCGGTGGGTTGAGCGCTGAAGCACTTTGGAGTGCGGCGACACGTCGCCCCAATCCAAACCGTGGGTCCGGCAATCCCGGACCCCGCGCCCACAAAATGGCCGTGGAATGCACGGACGACACGGAATGAAATTCTATCGGCCCATTTTTTATGGGTTCGGCGTGCTCCGCGGGCAGAATTCGGCGGGCCTAAGTCGATTTGCGTCCTGCGTCCGCGGTGCAGAAAAACCGGATTGTGGCTGGTTACACTTTCCCCTTCCAACGTTACAATTTGGTTGCGGACCATGAGCGATGGCAGTTTCAAATTCTAGTTCATTCGGTTTTTAACCCTACACTATGAACCCACCATACCCCGCGACGGCGTTAGCCTGCCGCCGCATTGCCCGCGTCCTCAGTTTCGTCGCAGCGTCCGCACTGCTTCACGCCCAATCCGCCCCTGCGCTCACACCCGCTCAGCTGGCCAAGTACGACCTGAATAAGGACGGCAAGCTTGATGTTGCCGAGACCTCTGCGATGCAGGCCGCCGAAGGCGCCAAATCCGATACCGTTGTGCTGACGCCTTTCCAGGTCAGCACCAGCACGGATCGCGGTTACGCCGCCGGTAACACCCTTAGCGGTGGCCGCGCCGATACGCCACTGGCGATCACGCCGGCGTCGATTTCGGTTATGACCAAGGAGTTTCTCCAGGACTTCGATCTGACCGACATGAATCAGGCCGCCGCTTGGACGCTGAACATGGATCCGCCGCAGGGCGGCGAGTCGGGCCCCTTTGGTGGCAATCGCTTTCAGGCGAATTTCCGTGGTGCTGGTAACGGCGCTAACTTTCCCAGCCGCAACGGTGCCCTCCAGTATTTCATTGCGGATAGTTACAATTCCGAACGCTTCGAATTCTCCCGTGGTCCCAGCACCACGCTGTTCGGCGACGGTGGTGCGGGCGGTGTTCAAGGCAGCTCGAGTCGCCAGCCCCGATTCAATAGCAAGTTTTCAGAACTCGGGACCCGGGTGGACAGCTACGGCGGTTACCGTGGTACCTTCGTTACGAACTACGGCGTCGATCAGTGGGCGGTCGTGGTCAGCTTGCTGCATCAAAACACCAAAGGCTACCAGAACGGCACGAGTAACAAGCAGAACGGCTTTACGATCAATACCGCGGTGAAACTCACGCCCAATACCGTGCTGAGCGCGGAATTCGAGCGGAGTGGCGAATGGAATATTCAATACCGCAAGACCTACGCGGAGCAGGCCTCAATCTGGAATGGTACCCGGTTCAACGAAGACAACTCGGCTATTACCGGTCCCGGCACGTTTGGCTTGGGCCAGATCAGTGCGACCAACGATTATCTCGTCTATAATTTTGGCACCGGCGGCTTGCTGAATTACAAAGGCAATCAATACCAGTCGCTCGGCTTGGGTTACCAGATTCCTTGGGATGGCCGTTCTGACCTGCCAAACTTCAAGCGCGGGGTGGAAAAGCGTTTCTTCCTTGGGCCGGCCGACGTCATCGCCGACCGCGACTTGAATGCGCGTAATATTCACATCGATCACCGCTTCACGGCTACCCTCTTCACGCAATTGGCCTATATCACTAGCGACGGTGATCCGGTACAGATCAACGCCGGCCAGCTGCCCGGCGATTACCGTATCGATGTGAATAAATTGCTGCCCGGCGGGCTGCCGAACCCGAACTTCGGGAAACCATACTCCGATTTTGGCAGCCAGTCTCGTCAGTACCAGCAGGACAGCGTGCACGAACTTCGTAATACGTGGTCCTACAGTTTTGCCGTACCGACCTGGTTCGATATGAAGCAAAGGTTTCAACTGAACTACGGTTGGCGTCAGGGCATTTTCGAGATGTACGAGAAGTCTTGGCGCTGGGCTAATAATCCATTGCAGGCCGATTTGGAGAACGCCGCGAATCAGCTCCGCTACCGGATTTATTGGGATCAAGCCCAGCGGTACATGGCGTCTGTTGTGCCGCCAAATCTCCCCGGATTCACCTTCCGCGAGGTCAAGACCACTCCGGCCAACAACGCCCGCCGGTCGCGTACCCTGCGTTATGCGCAGCTCGTTTCCCAGACGACGTTTTTCAACGACCGCCTCGCGCTGACCGGCAGTTTCCGCCGCGACAACGTGAAGCTGAAGGCGCGCGAAGGCATCGCCTTCGACGCTAACTATGACCCCATCCTGGGTAATGCCGGCGTGATCGGGGCTACCGGATGGCGCAATGTTTACCAAAATAGCGAAAGCGCGGGCTTCGTGGCTTATCCCTTTCCGGAAAGCTGGAGCTATCTCAAGCCCTTGGGTTTGGTTGCCAACTATTCGTCTAACTTCGAGCAGGTTTCGCGCAGCACCAACGGCTTGATCGACGGCAGCACTCCTCCGCTGACCTATGCGAAAACCAAGGACGTCGGTCTCCGTTACTCGATTCCCAACGGTGTCGCTTACGGCACGATCAGCTACTACCAGACGGATAATAACAACATCCTGAGCGGCTTTGGCAGTGCGGGTAACTTCCAAAGCATTTTCACGAACTTGGGTTACACCGACCCCGCGCTCATCAGCTCGACCGCCTTCGGCAACTTGCAGGACGTCTCGTCCCGGAAATTGTCGGGATGGGAAGTCGAGCTCACCGCGAATCCCTCGCGCAACGTCACGTTCACCATGAATTACGCCCATCCGATCGTGGAGACGGTTTCCGACAGCATCGGTCGTCGGAAATATTACGCGGACCATCTGGCTGAGTTTAAAGCCGGCGCGGCCGCGCAGCCCGGTCAAGTGATCAACGGCAAGACCATCATCGATCCGGCTTTGATCGCAACTGGCATCCAGGCGATTGAAAACAGCTTCAACGGTTTCACGCCTGGCACGCTTTCAAACGGATCGATTCGCCACCGCATCAACGTGGCGGGGAGCTACCGGTTCAACGAAGGCGCGCTGAAGGGCTTCGGCATCACCGGCGGCGTGAACTATCGCGGCCACTCGAAGGCCGGATCCCGTGACGCTCAGATCAAGTTTGGCACCACTAGCCCGAGCGTGTTGCAGACCGCGCAGGCGGCCTACGATTACCTCTGGGTGGACTCAACGTGGTCGTCTACGATCGGATTCAATTATCGTCACCGTTACGGGAAGATCGATACCCGTTTCCAGATCAACGTCACTAATCTGCTCAACGATGCTAGCCCCCTGTATGGTCAGAACCAAGGTGGCGGCGCCTACAGTGTGATCAACGCCAACCAGCTCACGCCCAATTTGACGGCTGGCGCGGCTGGTTCCAACCCGCGCATGCAGGTCTTGAGCAACTTCATCCAGGCGGATCCGCGCAAGGTCTCGTTCACGGCCACATTTGGCTTCTAAGACCTGACGAGGCAAAGCGAGCTAACGACTTAGATTCAGAGCCCGACATTTCGATGTCGGGCTCTTTTTTTGATCACTAAAACGAGATGAACCCGTCCGTATCGGATCGAAATCTTTGCGCGAGGTCGGCTATTTGAGCTTCAGCGGGCCGGTTTTCAGTCGTGAATATTTAAACGGGACAAACGATTTGGTCGCTCCGGCGGCTGGTCTTTGTTCGAATCTATCGCTCCGCTTTCGTGAGGTTATTTTTCTTTTTTTGCCATGGCCAACGTAACGCTCGAAAATCTCGTCAAGGCCTACCCGGATAAATCGGGCCCGGGCCTGCGGGTGGTCCATGGGATCAACCTCGAAATCCGCGATCGTGAATTCATGGTCCTCGTCGGGCCTTCCGGCTGCGGCAAATCGACCACGCTTCGCATGATCGCGGGGCTCGAGGAAATCACCGAGGGCAAAATCTCGATCGGTGACCGAGTCGTGAACGATGTGCTGCCGAAGGATCGTGATATCGCGATGGTGTTTCAGAATTACGCGCTCTATCCGCACATGAGCGTTTACGACAACCTGGCGTTCGGCCTGAAGCTAAGAAAATTTCCGAAGGCTGAGATCGATGCGCGCGTGCGCGAGGCCGCGGTCATGCTCGGCCTCGAACCGTACTTGGACCGCCGGCCGAAAGCGCTTTCCGGCGGACAGCGCCAGCGCGTGGCCGTCGGCCGCGCGATCGTACGTAAACCGAAGGTATTTCTCTTCGACGAGCCGCTCTCGAACCTCGATGCGAAGATGCGCGTATCCACGCGCACGGAGATTTCAAAACTGCACGCGCGCCTCGGTGCGACGATGATCTACGTGACGCACGATCAGGTGGAGGCGATGACCATGGGCGACCGCATTTGCGTCATGCGGGACGGTCGTATCATGCAGGTCGCCGAGCCGCTCGAAATCTACAATCACCCGGCCAATCTCATCGTCGCTGGATTAATCGGCAGCCCGCCGATGAATTTTTTTCGCGGGACGATTCAGCGCACGGGAGACCGGGTCGCGTTCGTCGAGACCAATGCAAAATCGGCGCCGCTCACCATCGTGCTCGACGGCGCGCTCGGGGCAAAGGCGGCGGCGCGCGTTGGCCAGGCGATCGTGTTCGGCATCCGGCCGGAGAACGTCCAGGACACGCCCGGTGGTGAAGGCCATGAAGTGCACGTGGAAATCTCCGAGCCGATGGGCGCGGAAACTTACCTGTATCTCACGACGGGTGCGACGGAGTTCATCGCCCGCGTGGCGCCGGATCATCTCCACGCCGCCGGCGAAAACATCCGCGTGCACTTTGATTTGTCGAAGGCGCATCTCTTCGATCCGGCGAGCGAAGCGGTTTTGTAGGGTGTGCAGTTAAACCGGGATGGTCATTCTGAGCGCGGTGAAGCGACCGAACCCAGCGCCCGGGTTGCAGTATGCCCGCCCACCGTTTTCATTGGCCGCTTCAGCTCCCGGTTCCGCCGCCGCGCATGAACTTCCCCTTTCGCCACGCGCCGCGGTTGTCCCGCTTCTCACGCTGGCGCTGGGCGCCCGAGTTTTTTTCACGCACCGGAATTACGGGAAAGGCGAGCCGACGCAGTTTCATGGCGGAGGGGCGGTCGGCGGCTCGCGCGGCCAATATTTTTTTCCGCCGCCCTTGCCCTGCACCGGCCCTTGCTCAATGTAGAACTCGTACCCCGCAGCCTTAAACAAACCCTTGGATTCTGTCTTTTCTCGTCCCCCTTAAATTTTCACGCACCGTTATCCGGCACCCAGCCGTCAATCCGCGGGCGCACCCCTGATTCTGACTTTCTGATCGATGCAAAAACGTTTCCCCACCTTGGTCCTCGCGCCGCTGGCGCTTTCGGCTCTGCCCCTATTTTGGTCCGCCTGTTCGACGCCGAACGCCGCGTCCGAGCAGCCGTCGTCGGCGGTCGCCGCGGCCCCCGTGGCGCAACTCTCCGGCCAAAAATTGGAAGCGGGGTTTCAGAACACGATTCATCCCTTTATCCAGACGTACTGCGTCAGTTGCCACGGCGGAGCCAAACCCGAGGCCGAATTCGACCTGAGCACCTACACCACGCTGGCATCGATCACGAAGGACGTCCGGCGCTGGAACGAAGTCCTGGAGCGCATCGAGGCGAAGGAAATGCCGCCGGATGACGCGAAGAAACATCCCACCATCGAGCAAACCCGTCCCGTGGTCGCGTGGTTGCAGGAAATGCGCGCGGCCGAAACGAAGCGCACGGCCGGCGATCCGGGGCTCGTGCTCGCGCGGCGGTTGAGCAACGCCGAGTTCGATTACACCGTGCGCGATCTCACGGGCGTGCCGATTCAGCCGACGAAAGAATTTCCGGTCGATCCGGCGAATGCCGCGGGCTTCGACAACTCCGGTGAATCGCTCTCGATGTCGCCCGCGCTGGTGAAGAAGTACCTCGATGCCGCGCGCGCGGTCGCCGATCACATCGTTTTCACGCCGACCAGCTTTACGTTTGCCCCTTACCCGGCGAACACCGACGAGGACCGCGACAAGTACGCCGTTAACCGGATCGTCGATTTTTACCGGCGCCAAGGCGTGAATATTTCCACGCGCTTCGATAATTACACCGCGGAACACTTGGACTACGCGAATTTCTTTGAGGCCGCATGGCGGTACCAGCATCGCGCCGCGCTCGGTCGTCCCAATGCGTCGCTGGCGAGTGTCGCCCAGGACGCCAAGGTCAGTCCTAAATATCTGGCCACACTGTGGGCCGCGTTGAACCAGCCCGAGGGATCGCTGGGCCCGATCGCCGCGATTCAGGCGCGCTGGAAAAAGCTGCCGGTCCCCATGGCCGGCAAGCAACCGGAAGACGTGCGTGCCCAGGTGGTGGCGTTGCGGGATTTTATCATGGCGGTGCGCCCGCTGGTGGGGATGCGTTTTGCAAATCTCGTGGCAACCGACCACATCGTGGCCGCCGGTTCGCAGACCATGGTGCTGTGGAAAGACGAACAGATTGCGCTGAATCGAAACGTGTACGCGGGAAACGCGCTGGAAATCGATTTGGCGAAGTTTTCCCAAACGGATCCGGCACTCGCGATCCCAGTCGAAGCAGTCGACCGGGAAAAATATCAGGCGGGATTCCGGCAATTCTGCGCCATTTTCCCGGACGCTTTCTACGTGGCGGAGCGCGCCCGCATGTTTATCTCGAATGAACGTAATATTCAGACCGACCTCGAAGGTCACCGTCTGCTCACCGCCGGCTTCCACAGCCAGACGGGCTATTTCCGCGACGACAAGCCGCTCTACGATCTCGTTCTCGATTCCGATCAACAGCGCGAACTCGACCGGCTCTGGGATGAATTCAATTTCACGACGAAAGCGCCTTTCCGTCAGATGACTGGCTTTGTCTGGTTTGAGACCGCCGAACCTCCGAGCTTCATGCTCAATCCGGTGTTTGCCGATTTTCGGTCGGCGGACGACAGCCTCTTGACGGAGTCGAAGCTGAAACGGTTTGCCGAAGTTTATTACAATCAAGCCGCGAGAACGCGCGTCGCCTTACAACCCCGCAACACTGGCATCGCATTGAATTACCGGGCCACGATGCTGGCGGCGAACGACCCGATCCCGGAGGGTTTCAAGGAATTCAAACTCGACGAGCGAACCTTGAAGGCGATCCGCGATTATTTCGTGAACATGAACACCCGGATTCGGGCCTTGGAAAAGGCGCAGAAGGCGGCCGAGCCGCTGCACCTGAAATCACTTGTCGCGTTTGCCGAGCGCGCGGCGCGCCGTCCGCTCACGGCCTTTGAACGCGAAGACTTGCTGAAATTCTACGGTCAGTTGCGCGAGCAGAAGCTCAGTCACGAAGACGCGATCCGCGATTGCGTGGTCAGCGTGCTGATGTCGCCGGCGTTTTCCTATCGCTACGATTTGCCGAAGCTGAACGGATCGAATCCGACGGCCGCCGTGCAGTCGCTGTCCGATTTCGAACTAGCGAACCGGTTGAGCTACTTCCTCTGGTCCAGCATGCCCGACGGCGAATTGCTCGCCCATGCCGCGGCGGGCGATTTACACCAGCGTGAGGTGCTCATCGCCCAGACGCGGCGCATGTTGAAGGACGCCAAGGTCCGCGGGCTGGCCACGGAGTTCGGCGGCAATTGGCTCGATGTTCGCCGGTTCGAGGAGCACAACGCCGTCGATCGCGAACGGTTTCCCGCCTTCACGAACGATCTACGCGAGGCGATGTTCGAGGAACCGGTTCGCTTCATCACCGATCTCGCGCAGCGCAATGGCTCCGTCTTGGATTTCGTCTACGGCGATTACACGTTCGTGAATCCGATCCTGGCTAAACATTACGGCATTCCGGTTTCGATCACGGGCGGGAACAACTGGGTTCGCGTCGACGAGGCGAATAAGTTTCACCGCGGCGGCCTCCTGCCGATGGCGGCCTTCCTGACGAAAAACGCGCCGGGACTCCGCACGAGTCCAGTGAAGCGTGGACACTGGGTCGTCACGAAGTTGCTCGGCGAACGCATTCCCGCGCCGCCGCCGAACGTGCCCGTACTGCCGACCGATGAAACCAAGCTCGGTGACCTCACCTTAAGGCAAACTCTCGCCAAGCACCGCGCGGATAAGTCCTGCGCCAGCTGTCACAACAAATTTGACGCGATGGGCCTCGTCTTCGAGGGCTTTGGGCCGGTGGGCGAAGTGCGCACGACGGATCTGGCGGGCCGTCCGGCGGAGACCAGCGCGGTCTTTCCCGATGGCAGCGAAGGCGTGGGCTTGGACGGATTGCGGACCTATTTTCACACCAAGGTGGAGCATGAGTTTCTGGACAATCTTTGTCGCAAGCTCATGGTCTACGCCCTCGGCCGCAGCCTCCTGCCCTCCGACGATCTCGTCGTGGCGGACGTGCGCCAAAAACTTTCCACCAGCGGTTACCACTTCGGCACCATCGTCGAGGAGATCGTCACCAGCCGGCAGTTTCTTAATAAACGCGTTTCATCCGACTCCGAAAAACTCGCCCTAATCCCATGAGCCATTTCATCCCCGGCAATCGTCACTCTTTTTCCCGCCGTCGGTTTCTGCATGGAGCCGGCGTAGTCATGGCGTTGCCGTGGCTTGAGTCGGTGCCCGTCTGGGGCGCGGAGACCATGACAAAGTCTGATACGCCGGCGCTTCCGCCCAAGCGGCTCGCCGTGATGTTCATGGGGAACGGCATCAACCAGAAATACTGGACCGCCAGTGGTGCGGGAGCAGACATGCAACTGGGCGAAAGCCTTTCTCCGCTCGAGCCGGTGAAGACGAAAATCAATTTCGTCAAGGGGCTCTACAACAAGGCGGCCGTCGGCGTGGGTATTCACCCCGGCATGACGGGGAACTTGCTTTCCGGCGCGCCGCTGACGAAGGGCGCGGAACTCCATGGCGGCGTGAGCATGGATCAAGTGCTGGCCAACCGCATCGGAGAACAGACCGTGCAGTCGAGCATGGTCTTGGGCTGCGAGCAGCCGGTGACGGGTTATCACGAGACGAATTTCTCCATGGCGTATAGCTCCCACATTTCGTGGCAGACGCCGACCTCGCCCGTCCCGATGGAAGTTTATCCGTCACTGGCTTTCGACAGCCTCTTCGACAACCGCGGTGATCAGCGCAACCAGAGCGTACTCGATCGCGTGCGCGACCAGGCCGCCACGCTGGGACGGCAGGTCAGTGCCGCTGACAAGGCGAAGATCGACGAGTATTTCACCAGCGTGCGCGAAGTGGAAAAACGCGCGCAAAGCATGCGCGCGGCGAAGGACAAAGCGGATGCCAAGGGCAAAGGCGCTGACCAGCCCGTCATCACGATGCGGCGTCCGGAAAACGGCCTGCCGGAAGACATCCGCGAGCACATGCGCCTGATGTGCGACATTCTCGCGCTGGGATTCCAGACCGATAAGACCCGCATTGCGACCTTGCTGCTCTGCCGCGACATCTCCGGCCTCGTTTACCCGTTCCTCGACGCCAAGCTCGCGCACCATCTCGCCAGCCACGAGGACGACGACGCGTTCATGCGCATCAATAAATATTACGTGAGCCAATTCGCCTACCTCGCCGAGAAGCTCGCCAACATGAAGGAAGGCAACGGCACGGTGCTCGATAATTCCTGCATCGTATTCATGTCGAACATGTGGTCCGGCAAGAATCACGATAGCAGCAAGGTGCCGTTGCTCACGGCCGGCTCACTGGGCGGCACGTTGGAAACGGGGCGCGTGCTCGACTACACCGACGCGGGTAACGACAACCGCAAACTCTGCAGCCTGTACCTGTCGCTGATGGATCGCATGGGCGTGAAGCTCGACAAGTTCGGCGACGCCTCCGCGCCGCTCGCGCGCATCTGATTTGGTTGGAAATTGCCGTAGGCGGCCTACGGCAAAACTGCGGCCCGTGCCTTTTATTTTCAGTCGTTCAACTTTACCCCTCATGAAAAAAACCACCTCCCGTCGCCTTGCATTTTTGTCGGGCAGCGCGCTCGCCGCGCTGTTTCCGCTTTCGGCTCAGTGCGCCGACACGCCGCCGGCTGCTCCCGCTGCGCCGGCCGCCGCTCGTCCGCCGGTACCGAAACGTGCGCCCGACACTCCCGGTTATCCAAAATTCACCAAGCTCGAGAAAGGCATCAATCCTCCGGCGGATGCCGTGGGAAACTTTCTGGTGGGTCCTGATTATGTGCCGGCGCCCGAAGCCAAAGTGGTCGACGGCGTGCCCCAGGGAAAAGTCCAGCAGTTCAGCATGAGCTCGAAGGACAGCAAATTCTACAACCCCGGCATCAAACGCGAGGTGCCCTTCGGAACGGTCGATCCCAAGAATCCCCGGACGGTCATCGTTGAAACCTTCCCGATGGACTACACGCGCACGATTACCGTGTATATCCCGGCGCAATACAAACCCGGCACGCCCGCCCCTTTTATCGTCACGCACGACGGCCCGGGCCTGGCCCGAGCCGATGCACCGCGTCAGGAACTGGCGCGCGTGCTCGACAATCTCATCGCCCAAAAGCGCGTGCCCGTCCAAATCGCCATCATGGTCGCCCACGGTGGCGGCGACGCGCAGGGCCACGAGCGCGGACGTGAGTACGACACGATGTCGGGCAAGTTCGCCGAATTTATCGAGGCCGAGGTGCTCCCGCTCGTGGAAAAAAACTATGGCGTGACGCTCAGCAAGGACCCCGAGGCCCGCGCTACGATGGGCAACAGTTCGGGCGGCTCAGCCGCCTTGATCATGGCGTGGTATCACCCCGAGCTTTATCGCCGCGTTATTACGACCTCGGGCACTTACGTAAATCAACAGTGGCCGTTCGATCCCGCGACTCCTGGCGGAGCTTGGGATTTTCATACCACGCTGATCCCGCAGAGCCCGAAGAAGCCGATCCGGCTCTGGATGGGCGTGGGCGATCAGGATCTCCTCAATCCCAATGTTATGCGCGACGACATGCATGACTGGGTCGAAGCCAACAACCGCATGGCGACGGTGCTCGCAGCTAAAGGCTATCGTTATCAATACGTCTTCGCGATGGGTGTCGGCCACAGCATGGGCGCCGCCCGCGGCCAACTTTTGCCTGAAGCGTTGGAGTGGGTGTGGAAAGATTACCAACCGCAGAAGTAATGTGAGCGGGGTGCCCGGCACCCCGCACGAACGTGAGATAGATAACCAGCGACGTCGCGGCGGGGTGAGGGCACCCCGCCTACATCATTTCGGCAGGCCGATCTTCGGCGCGGCGTAGGGATTTTCGACGAAGAATTTGTGGGCCATCACATCGCGAAAATAACCGCGCCAGCTGGACCAGGCATGCATCCCGCCGGGAGGTTGCGTCCATTCGACCTTGAGGCCGAGGCCCGTGAGATAATCCACCGCGGCCTTGTTGCCCGCGGTGCCACCGTTGTCGCTGCCCGTGCCGACCGTGAAACCGACGAACTTGAAATTCTTCTTCGCGAGTTCGAGCTGCGCCTCGAGCGGTTTGAAGTTTTTATCGGGCGTGCCTGCGCCCCGGAATCCGGCGGTCGATGCGCCGACGACCCAGCCGAATACTTCCGGATGATTTAGCCCGATCGTTGGCGCGAGATATCCACCCATCGAGAAACCGAAGATCGCGCGATCTTTCGGCTCTTTGCCGACCTTGAAGTTTTTCTCGATCGTGGGGATGACGCTACCGACGACATCCTTCTCGATCGCCTTCACGCCATACACGCCGTCCGCCGTGTCTTCCTGGCCATCGCCCGGCGCCGGGAGCACGGCCGAGCCGTAAGGCATCACGACGATCGCGGGCTTCGCTTTCCCCTCGGCGATTAGATTATCCATGATGAAGTGTGCGCGGCCGATGCGGCTCCAATACGTCTCGTTGTCGCCCGAACCGGAATAAAGGTACACCGCCGGGTAAGTTTTATTTTCCGCCGCGTTGTAGCCCGGTGGCGTGTAGACCAGCACGCGACGTGAACCGAGCGTAGGGTTTTCATACAGCACCTCGTGCAGCATGCCGTGGGGGACGTTGCGCTGGGCCCAGAATTCCTGCCCGTCGCCCTTCACCTCGAAGTAGCTCTTCAGGTAGCGGCCGCCGCCAAACGCGTTAAGGTTGCTGGGATCGATCGAGCGGATGCCGTCGATGCTGAAATAATATCCATAGACCCCGGGCGGTATCGCCGCCGCGGTGGTGAGGGACCAGATGCCGGTTGCTTCGTCTTTTTTGAGCGTGCCACTCGTGGGGACGAAGTCGTCGGTCATCGTGACCTGCTTCACGTTGGGCGCGTACAAGCGGAAGGTGACCTTGCCTTCGGCATCGATATCCGGCGAGACGACTTGGCGGGTGCCGTTGGCGTTGCTCGCGGGCTGCGCCGGAACGGGGCTTCGACTGAGCAGGGAGACGGCCGCCACGAGGACGAGCCTGAGCGAGGGGGATGCTTTCATGGGGTGCGGCGGGCGGTGGGAGAAGAACGCGACCGCCGGTTCGAGCAAACCAAGGGAAGTCGGGAGTCCAAACAAAATTAGCGATTCGCGTCTCGCGCGAGATGATCGCGGGTACGCGTGATGCGGTGGCCGGCGTCGGCTGCGGCAACTTTTTGGATCGTTTTGCGTCAACCGCACGAGTTGGGTTCCATCCCTTTTCTTATTCATGAAAAAAAATCGTCTCCAGCGCTCGAAACGATGGATCAGCGGAGCCGCCGCCGGTTTTGTGACATTGGGTGCCGGCGATCTCCTGGTCGCCCGGCCGGGGGTCAATCTTTCGGATCCGGCGATTCTCCGCCCCGCAAAATTAGACCGATTCTCCCGTGGCTACGAAAATGTTCTCGGTACTTCGCTCGATCTTATCGTCGAGGCGCACCGGCCCGCGGACGCGATGGAATGTGAAACGCGGATCCTCGCTGAGATCGAGCGCTTGCGGCGGATCTTGAGCCCATACGATCCCTCGAGCGAAATCAGCCGGGTCATGGCGGGTGCGCCCGTCGTTTCGGCCGAGCTCACGGAATTACTCGCGGCTTACAAACACTGGTCGATCGCGACCGACGGTCTCATTGAGATTAACTTGGGTGGGGTCGTCGACCTCTGGCGCGCGGCGCAAACCGCCAACCGCCTGCCGGAGTCCGCCGCGCTCATGCACGCCGCACGACAAGAGCGGGCATTCAAAATCGATGCTTTGGGCAAGGGCTACATTATCGATCGGGCAGTGGCGGTGGCGCGCCGGGTGGCTCCCTCGGGGGTGCTGAACCTTGGCGGCGATCTGCGAGCGTGGGGTGATACCACATGGACCGTAGGCGTGGCGGATCCCCGCAATCCGGCGGACAACGCAGCGCCGATCGCATGCTTCGCTTTGCGCGAAGCGGCGGTGGCGACGAGCGGCGGCTATGCGAGATTTTATCAGATCGATGGGAAAAAATATTCGCATCTGATCGACCCGCGCTCGGGCTGGGCGATCGAATCGGATCGGAGCGCGAGCTTCGTGGCCGCGGATAGCGTGACCGCCAACGCACTGGCGACGGCGGCCACCATCGGTGGCCCTGACGTCGCCGAGGATCTGGCCCGGGTTCACGGCGCGGCCGGCTATGTTTTTGCGAACGAGACAGGCATCGTCTCCAGCGCCAGCACGCTGGCGGCTACGGCGGCGGGTGCCGCCGCCCCGTCCGCCAGTCCCGCACCCGCGCCAACGGGTCCCGCCAAGTACGTTGCGGCGCCGGCCGGTCCCGGCTGGCCGGCGGATTTTCAGATGAACGTGCAGGTTGTGCTCAAAAATCAAGGGGGCGGGCGGGGCGCCCATCGCCCGTACGCGGCCGTTTGGATTCAAAATGCGAAAGGCCAGGTGGTGCGCACCGTGACGGTGTGGGGTAGTGACGACCGGTGGCAGAGGAAGCTCACGAGTTGGTGGAATCTACCGGCGGCGACAACGTTTGAGGCGAAGGTGCCCTCGAGGGCCACGCGGGTGGCGGGGACTTACAACGTCGTGTGGGACGGTCTCGACGATTTCGGTCGGCGCCTGCCTATGGACACCTACACCGTGGGCGTGGAAATCTGCCGCGAGCATGGTTACCATGTCTTCGAGCGGATCGAGGTGAAGTGTGGAGCGGAGCCGGCTACGGCCGCGATTCATCCCACGGGCGAATCGGAAGCGTCCGTGATTACTTACGGCCCGGTGAAATCGTAGAGCGGTTTA
>CAIXKG010000042.1 GCA_903919985.1 uncultured Opitutia bacterium
AGTCGATTCCGAGACCGCCGCCGACATCGAGGTAGCCCATCGGGAAACCCATTTTGGCGAGCTGGCAGTAAAAACGCGTGGCTTCGACGACCGCATTCTTGATCGTGAGAATATTCGGCACCTGTGAGCCGATGTGAAAATGCACGAGCCGCAGACAGGACTGCAGTTTGGCGGCGCGGATTTTTTCACACGCGAACAGGATTTCCGCGGTGTTCAGGCCGAACTTGGCGTTGTCGCCGGAGGACAACGCCCACTTGCCTTCGCCGCGCGTCTGAAGTTTCGCGCGAAAACCGATCATGGGCTTCACGCCGGTTTCGGCGGAGATGCGGATGATGTCGTCCAGCTCTGAAAGTTGTTCGACGACGATGATGATTTTTTTGCCCAGCTTGCGGCCCATCAGGGCGAGCCGGATGTAATCGTGATCTTTGTAGCCGTTGCAGATGATGAGGCGGTTGGCGCCTTCATGCATGGCGAGCGCGATCATGAGCTCGGGCTTGGAGCCGGCCTCGAGCCCGTAGTTGAATTCCTTGCCCGCGGCGACGATCTCGTCGACGACTTCGCGGAGCTGGTTGACCTTGATCGGAAACACGCCGCGGTAGCTGCCTTTATAGCCTTCCTGCTTGATGGCCTTGCGGAAAAGCTCGTTGAGCTGCGTGACGCGGTAGCGCAGCAAGTCCTGAAAGCGAATCACGAGCGGCGCTTTCAGGCCCATGCCGAGGGCCTCGTTGATGACGTCGAGCGCGCGGATGCCGCGGCCGTCGGCGAGCGGCTGGACGCACAGGCAGCCGGAATCATCCACCGCGAGGTGGCCCGAGCCCCAGCGCTTGAAACCATAGAGTTCTTCGGACTTTGCGGCGGACCAGGAGGAGGCAGATTTACTTTTCAATGCGGAACGGGGAGGTGATAGGGCTTGCTTTCGCGGACACGGAATTGATTACCTGCGTGTTTCTTTTTTCAAAATCCTCAACACGCAATGATGAATATGTTCCCCGTCGCCACCTTGCTTACGTACTTTGCTCAGGCCGCCGCACCCGGTTCTGGTCCGGCCGGCAATGGTTCGATGGTGCAGATGCTTCTCTTTTACGGCCTGATTGCGGGCGGTTTCTATTTCCTTTTCATCGCGCCCCAGCGCAAAAAACAGAAGGAACATGAGAAGTTGCTGGCTTCGTTACAATCAGGCGACGAGGTGCTGACGACCGGCGGAATCTACGGCACGATCACGAACGTGAAGGACGATCGTTTTGTGGTCCGGATCGCGGAGAGCACCAAGATTGAAGTCGGCAAGGGCTTCATCTCCGCCGTCACGAAGAAGACCGACGCCGAGGAAAAGAAGTAAGCCTGCCCAGCTCGATCCGTCGCGCGTGAATGGCGCGAGTCATGACGACCGTCCCGGTACGGCTCGGACGCCGGACCTGACCCCAACCCCCTTTTTAAACCCAAACGACCATGCTCAAACGCAACCTCTGGAAGATCGTGCTCTCTCTCACCATCGCGGTGTGGGCGATCAGCGAACTCGTTCCGCTCAAAGACGTGCCTTTCGCGACCTACGCGAAAGACCACGCCACCGCGAAACCCGCCGAATTCGCCAAACTCCTCGATGAAGCCGCCGCCAGCGCAAAGCTCGGCCGCGCACCGAGCGATTACGTCGCCCTCAAAGCCCTCGCCAAGGAGCGCAAGATCGACCTCACCCAATATTTTCCGAATATCCGCCTCGAGGATTCGCTGCGCAATGTTGAGAAGCGAAACGAGATTCTGCTCGGCGAACTTTTCCGCCGTTCCAAGGGCCGGCTCCAGCTCGGCCTCGACCTGAAGGGCGGCGTCGCATTCACGCTCGAAGTCGACGACCGCGTCGCCGCCAAGGATTCCGACCGCGATCGCGCGGAGAAACTCACCAAGGCCATCGAAATCATCGGGGCCCGCATCAATGCCTTCGGCGTCGCGGAGCCGGTCATCCGCCCGATCGGCAACAACCGTATCGAAGTCCAGCTCCCCGGACTCGACACGCGCACCAACCCTGACGTCATCGATCAGGTCAAGAAGCCCGCGCGCCTCGATTTCCGCATGGTCGAAGCGACGCTCGCGCCCGGCCCCGGCGTCGACACGCCTCCCGGCTACGAAATCATGACGCTGGATCATGAGGGCGTCCGCGGGGAATCGTCCGTCGAAGAACTTTTCGTCAAACGCATTCCCGAGATGACGGGCGAAATGATTGAAACGTCGTTTGCCCGCCCCGATCTCTACGGCAAGCCCGAGGTCATTCTCCAATTCACCAGCGCCGGCCGAAAGCGTTTCGCTGAAGTCACCCGCGCTATCGCCGAGGGTGGCCAGCAGGCTGGCCGCTTGGGTCGCCTCGCGATCGTGCTCGATGGTAAACTTTATTCGGCGCCGACCGTCCGCGAAGAAATCAACAACGACTCGGCCCAGATCAGCGGCAGTTTCTCGGATCGCGAAGCCATCAATCTGGCGAACGTCCTCAATAATCCGCTGGATCTTCCGCTCGTCATCAAAGAGCAGCACGCCGTCGGCCCATCGCTCGCGCAAGACGCCATCGACAGCGGCGTGAAAGCCTCGGTCATTGGCACCGCGCTGGTCGCGGCGTTCATGATCACGTTCTACACCACCGGCGGTATCGTCGCCGTGGCGTCGCTCGCGGTTAATATCCTCATTATCGTCGGCTTCATGGCCAGCATCGGCGCCACCATGACCCTGCCCGGACTCGCCGGTATCGTTTTGACCATCGGCATGGCGGTCGATGCGAACATCCTGATTTTCGAGCGCATGCGCGAAGAGCTTGCCGCCGGCAAGAGCTTGGCGACGTCTACGCAAACCGGCTTCATGAAAGCGCTCACGACCATTTTGGACGCGCACATCGTCCAGCTGATCATCTGCGCGATCATGATCTGGCTCGGCACCGGACCGATCAAAGGCTTCGGCGTGACGCTGGCCATCGGTGTCATCTCGACGCTCATCACGGTCCTGATCACGGCCCACCTTATTCTCGAGCTGCTGGTCGACTCGAACACCCTTAAGAAAATGACGATGCGCCACCTGTTGAAGAACATCAACGTGGACTTCATCAA
>CAIXKG010000043.1 GCA_903919985.1 uncultured Opitutia bacterium
ATCCATTCCATCGCCGTGAAATCGAACGGCCGCTACGGCTTCGATGCCAACGTCTGGGCCGGCATGCCCGTGCGCACCACGACTCCGGGCAGCTACGAAGTCATCACGAGCTACGTCATGGACGATTTCGCGAAATCGAAAATCGCCGCGACCAACAAAGAGCTCGCCGAGGAGCGCGCCTTCGTCGCCGAGCTCATCGCCTAAAAATCGTTCTCGTTCTCAAAAACGGCACCCAATTTGGGTGCCGTTTTTTATTGGCGAAGTCCGCCGAGAATTCCCGCAACTCGAACCGGCGCGTTGGCACCACAAATTTTTCCTGTGCCACGATGGTCAGGATTCTCCACGATCCGGCCTCGGCCGTTCGCTTAGGTACGCCGAAAGTCGGCCGCGATTGCCCGCCTCCGTCATCCGGCCGGCCGGCGATTAACTGCCGGGACAAAAGTCTGTTCGCCCGTTGGCGAATCTCATCCGCTGTTCAAATCCTACCGATCTTTCGAAAGCACACCGGTTACTCGGAGCAAAACTATCACGCCCGCGGATATCGAATGCAGGGCGCGATCTTCGCCATCGCGGCCCCAGCGGCGGTGTCGCTCAGCCGAGCAAACCCGTCAGCGCACGGTTTTTCGTCAGCGCGAACGCCCGCCTCATCTCAGCAAACGCGGCGATCAATTCCCGCGGCGAACCGTTCCGCGCAAAGCGCATCTCCAACGTCGCTCCATCGCATACGACCGCGGCGTCCACGCCCTCCACCGTCAGCGTGCAGCTCCGGCAATCCGAAGGATAATCCACTTTCAAAGCCACGCCCGTGCCGCCGTCGCCCGACTCCAATCCTTCCACCGCATCGATGACCGCTTCCACCTGCACGCCTTTCTTCAGCGCGAAGGCCACCGCAGAAAACTGGCTCGCGAACAAAGCATCGAACTCCGCCAACTCCGCCAATTCCGCCGCACGCACACGGTGCAAGGTGCGCGTCACGCCGTATTTCGCCGGATCGGTTTCATCGAGGGCGTAGGCCAGCTCGAAAATAAAGTCGCGCGTCGTCAGCACCGCGATCGGGCTCGAAATTTCCAGCGAAATTTGCGCCCGCTTGTAGTTCAGTCCCAACTTCGCCTGTTGGAAAAATTCCTCCGCCTCGTCCGCCAGTTCATCGGCGCAGAGCCGCGCGAGAAATCCGCTCGTCGCAGCGTTCACGGCATCGGGCACGGTGTGATGGGTTTTCTTGAAACCACGGAGTGATTTCACCGTGCCATCGGTGCGGCCCACCAAACTGACCCGACTGACAAACGAAAGCGGAGTCTCCGCCGATTTTCCCATGGCGCCGATTCAGCCAGACGCATTCGGAGGCGCCACGCAAAAATCCCACTTATCCCGTCACCGGTCTCGCCCACCAGTCGAACGTGATCAGTCCGAGCCCGCTACCACCGACTGCCACAGCAGCGCCAATAACATCGCGAGCCGACCACCAAGGACCGGGCTGAACGGCAGGAGTTTATCGTCCGCAACGCCAGCACGAGGATCACAACAACTTTCACTAATTTTCCCATGCGGGGAAATCGGGCTGAACGCGCAAAGCTACAACCGTCGCCTTTTTTAGTGCGTATTTCGCGCGTCGCACCGGGCCGCAACGGATCCAAGATCGCAGCCAAACCTGACTGAACCCGATAAAACCCGGAATCGAATTTGGAACGACGCCCGGCGCATTCGCTCCGGCAACATGTCACCTATTAAGTGACATTTCCTCTGAAAACCACGCCCCCGGGGACCATGACCGTCGCATCGCGGACCCTCCCGGCTTTCAAAGAATTGGAATTCCCTGGTCCACCTTACGGACCATAGTCTTCGTTCCCGCATCCGAGCTGTTATGCCCGCAACCGTTCCCATTCCCGTCGTCTGTGCCGTGATCGAACACGACGGGCTGGTGCTGGTGGCCCAACGTCCCGCGCACAAGCACCTCGCCCTGCAGTGGGAATTTCCCGGCGGCAAAGTCGAAGCCGGAGAATCGCCCGCCGCCGCCATTATCCGCGAAATTCGCGAAGAACTCGGGTGCACGGTGGAGATTGTCCAAACGCTTCCCCGCTTCACCCACGATTACAGCACGGTCGTAATTGCGATGTTTCCTTTTGTCTGTCGCCTCGCGCCCAGCAGCCTTGCACCGATCGCCCATGAACACGTCGCACTGCGCTGGGTTACACCCGCGGATTTGAAGTCGTTCGATCTTGCCGCTGCCGATCACCCGGTGGTCGCCGCGTTTCAGCTTCTCAAACAAAGTAAGTTGTAAGCCGTGCAAGAGGCACGCCCGCAGCACCGTTCTGCGCGGCTGATCGATTCGGACCGATCAAACCGTCCTCCGACCGCAGGCTACGGCCGGAGGACTGCGCCGAGCGGCTCCCTGATCTTATTTCTGCGGCCGCGAGTAATCGTAGTGAAACCAATCGACGTCTACGTACCCGGTTTCGGCCTTTCCGTTGTAACTGTAGATTCCAATCCGGTCTCCGCGATAACTGCCCCAGGCGAGTTGATAAGCTTCGCCGCAGCCCGTGAAATTCTCGCCATCTTCGCTGTAAGAATACCGGCTCAATCCATCGAGGCCCCACTCCGACCGGAGCCAGATTTTTTTCGCGGTCACCAAAGGCCCGAGCGCGATCTTCGCACCATGCGTGGATTCGAGCGTGAGCGTCGCACCTGCCCGGCGTACACCCAGCGTGCTGTTGTCCTTAGAAAAATGACACAGCCCCGCCACCTGCCCATCCGCCAAACCCTCGAGATCGAGCGCCACCGTGACGATGTTCTCTTTGGTCCGCATCGCGCGCTGCATGAGTGTGTTTCCCGCCGCCATCAGATCGTCTGCGCGCAACGGCTTAAATGCGTGCAAGCGGAGAAAGCCGGGGC
Source organism: uncultured Opitutia bacterium (assembly GCA_903919985.1). Classification (GTDB taxonomy): domain Bacteria; phylum Verrucomicrobiota; class Verrucomicrobiia; order Opitutales; family Opitutaceae; genus Tous-C4FEB. Next base: position 2,890 of record CAIXKG010000043.1, read on the forward strand.
GTTCGCTCAACGACCACTTCTCCGCACGAGGCTGGTAGTTCCACTCCCACTGCGGCGCCAGTCGCGCCGACGCAAACTCATCGCCCGCTTGCAGTCCGCCCACCGCCAAATCGCGCCCCGGCATTTTTCCCGACCACGTCATTTTGCCCAATCCGTCCGCTCCCACGTCGCCTACAATCGGCCAGCCGTCGATCCACGTGACCGGCAGCAAACTCGCGGCGCGACCTTCCCAGCTGCCGCGGCCGTGATGCGTGAAAAAGTACCATTTTCCGTCGGGCCCCTCGACGAACCCGCCCTGGTTCGGTTCCATCGCGTCGCGGTCGGCCTGTTTCAGCTGACGCTTTTCCGTGTACGGCCCGCCGATGGTTTTCGCCCGCTCCATCATGATCACGCGGCCTTCCGCGCGCACTTCGCTGAAAAAATGATAATAGGTGCCGCCGATTTTGTAGAGCTTGTTGGCCTCGCTGCCCTTCGACTGATAAATCACGCGGTCGGATTCCCGGATCAATTCCCGCCCATCGGGAGTCATCTGCCAAAGGTGAATTTTATATCCGTCGCGAAAATTTGAACCGACGAGATAACCACGTCCATCGTCGTCCCAAAATGGGCAGCAGTCATCCCAGCCCGCTTCCGCCAATATCCGGTGTAGTGGCGCCCACGGACCAGCCACGTCTTTCGCGGTCGTCATGAAATAGCCTTCGTCAGGCGTCCCGAAATAAACCCAGAATTTTCCGTCGTGATGCCGAATCGCGCCCGCCCACACCCCTTTCCCGTAGCGGCTCATCTGCGCCCAGTTCATCTCCGGTCCGATCTGCGTGAGATCGTCGATCGCATGCCCGGCGATCGTCCAGTTCACCAAATCGCGCGAATGCAATATCACCATCCCCGGTGAAAATTGAAACGTGGAAGAAATAGCGTAGTAATCCGAGCCCACGCGGATGCAGTCGATGTCGCTATAGTCGCCGGGAATCACCGGGTTCAAATACGTGCCATCACCTTGGTCGCCCCAATGCGGCCAGTCGCCCCACGTCTTCGGCGCGTCGGCTGCAAAAGCAACCCTCCCCCAGGCTAGCCCCAGTAAAATCGTCGTGAGCAGGAACGGGGAGCCGGATCGAGTTTTCATCAAAAGTGACGCTTTCAAGATCACGGCCATCGGGGCGCGCGTGCAAGCGCAAGGCGGACGACCTTTACCCGGGCGCGCTGTTATCGCATCGGTTTACTTCAGCAGCGTGAAGGCGCACGCTAACGCGCGGCCCAAAAATCGATAAACCCGCGTTCGACGTCGGTTCGCACCAACGCCACGCGCAAGCGATCGCCCACCGCCAAGCCTTCATAACCGGCGTCGAGCCGCCCTTCGACGGGCGGCCGCAAGACGCGCACCCAGGTGCCTTTGTCGGAAGCACCGGTCACAATCGCATCGAACTGTTCCCCAATCCGGGTGCACAACACCAGCGCTGCCGCGGATTTTCCCACCTGGCGTTCCACCTTTTTCGCCGCGTCTTCCTGCGCCGTGCAACGCTCCGCGAGCGCGGCCAATTCGTCCGCCGAATACGGCGACGCCCCACCGGCCAGTGCCGCCTTCAACAATCGCTGCGTGATCAAGTCCGGGAAACGCCGGTTGGGCGCTGTCGAGTGGGCGTAGTCCCGCACGGCGAGCCCAAAGTGCCCGGCGGAATTTCCGCCCGGCCGCTCCAAGACGTATTCGCCCGCGCCCATGAGCTTAATCACGCTCAACGACAGATCGGGAAATCCCACGCGGTCGGCCACCTTTGCCGCCACAAGAAATTTCTCCAGCGCCTTCGCGTCCGGCTCGCGCGGGAGTTGCGTCCCGCGTTGCGCGGCGAGTTCGACGATGCGATCCCAGTATTTCGGCGTGCGCACGACCCGCCGAATCGAGGGAAATTTCTTCGCGGCCAGAAACTGCGCCGCCACGCCGTTGGCCGCCACCATCAGGTCCTCGATGAGATGCTTCGCGCGGTTGGTCTTCACGGCCTCGATGTCCTGCAGCGTTTCGCCCGCAAACGCCGGCCGCGCTTCGATCGTCTCGAACGAGAGCGCCCCCCGCTCCTGCCGCACCCAACGCAGGCCTTGCGCCACGCGATCCTGCAGCCGGAGATTCGCGTCGAGTCCCGGGACCGCGCTGATCGCCGCCGGCGCAGGCGCAGTATCTTCCAGCCATGGCGCCACGCTATCGTAGGCGAGCTTCGCGCGATTGTGCACCAAGGCTTCGTAAACATCGGACCGCAGCAACGCACCCTTCCCATCGAACACCATTTCAACCACCACCGCGCGACGGTCGGCGTCGAAGTTGAGCGACGTCAGGTCGGTCGAGAGTTTCTCCGGCAGCATCGGGAAAATCTGCGCCACGGTGTAGACCGAAGTCGTGTTTTCCCGCGCATGGGCATCGAGCGCCGAGCGTTGAGGCACCAAGGCGGCGACGTCCGCGATCGCCACCAAAATTTTGGTCGCGCCGTCCGGCAACGCCTCCGCGACGGATAACTGGTCGAGGTCGCGCGAGTCATCGTTGTCGATGGAGCACCAAAGCAGCGAACGCAGATCGCGCATGACCGGCCTAGCTCCCATCGCCCCCGCCGGGCGGTTAATGGTCGCCAGCTCCGCGAGCGCCGCCGGGGAAAAATCTGGTGCGAGCCCTCGCGCCACCATCGCCCGGCGTGCGATATCTTGCAGAATTACGCGGGGCGGCCGGGGGTCAGAGGTCATCATGGGGTGAGCGAAAAAAACCTTCCCGCCCTTCCGCGGTCAATGCAGGCGTGTCGGAGCGACGCGATTGCGGCTTGGAATCCTCGCCGGGACTGTTCCCGATACTCGCTTCCAGTCCTCTTTCTTTTTCTCCCCATGAAACTCCGCCTCGTCCTGTCCTGTTTCACGCTTGGACTCATTCACGCCCGCGCGGCCGAAACGCCCGCCGCTCCGCCCGCCACACTCGCCGCCGTGCTCGCTTCGCCCACGGCCGACCTCAAAAACCTCGTCGAACAAATCACGAAGAAGCTGCAGCAAGGAAAAGATACGGCCGCCGAGCTTGCCCCCGAAATCACGGCATTCGACGCGCTCCGCGCCAAGTATCGCACCCAAAAAACGGACGAGGTCGCGCAAATCTCCGTTATGCAGGCCACGCTCTACGCCGAGGTTCTGCACGACAACGACAAGGCCCTCGCGCTCTTGAAACAGCTCAAGGTTGATTTTCCTTCGCCCCAAATCGCCAGCAACGTCGACCCCATTATCGCGGGCATCGAAGAAGAAAAGAAAACCGCCGAAACGCAGGCCGGACTAATCGGCAAGCCAGCGCCTGAACTTCATTTCAAATGGAGCAGCCGCGACGCTCTCACGACCCTATCCGCCCTCAAAGGGAAAGTGGTGGTCATCGATTTCTGGGCCACGTGGTGCGGCCCGTGCGTCGCGTCGTTTCCCAACGTCCGGGAGCTCGCCGAACACTATAAAAACGCCGACGTCACCATCGTGGGCGTAACCAGTATTCAAGGATTCGTGGCGGGTCTCGAGCCCGCGCGCATCGACACCAAGGGCGATCCGGCCAGGGAGATGGCGCTGATGAACGATTTCATCAAAGCGAAGCAGATGACCTGGACCGTCGCGTTCAGTGATGAAGTCGTCTTCAACCCCGACTACGCGATTCGTGGCATTCCCTACATGGCGATCATCGCCCCCGACGGCACCGTGCGCCACACCGGCCTGCACCCGGCGATGCCGAGTGAGGAAAAGTACGCCATGATCGACACCATCCTGAAAGAGTTCGGCAAAAAGGTCCCCGCCGCGACCCAGACGAACAAGTAAAAGTGCGAGCCGCCGGGGCCGGTGCGGATCTCACCTTTCACCCGGGAAATCACCCCTGAATCAACCCAAGACTTGGGCCCCAGAGGACACGGATCCCAGATACCGAGGTCACCGCGATTCTCAGTTTCGCCCGGTGCGATCAGTCGCGAAATGCCTTTGGGCAAGAGCGAGAAATCTGCGGGCTAGCCCGCCGCCGGCACCGCAGCATGGTCGCGTTGGGACCATGTCCGCGGTTGATCCGGCGGGGCGTTGAAAATTGCGCTGCTTGCCGAGCGCGGTCGTCACACGTTCGCCAGCCGTCCGGAGGAGTCGCCGAAGCGCGGCAGATTTTCCACGCCGGCGTGATCGGCGAGGCTGAGGAAGAGATTCGAGAGCGGCTTGCCGCCATGCTTCACGTAACGGCCCGGCGTCAATTTGCCGCCACCACCACCGGCGAGGACGAGCGGAAGATTGTCGTGCGAATGCCGGTTACCGTCGGCGTTACAACTGCCGTAAAGAATCCGCGTGTTGTGCAGCAGCGAATTCCCGTCGACGTCCGGCGTAGCTTCAAGCCGGGTCAGGAACCCCGCAAAACGCTCCGCGTACCAACGATCGATCCGGGCAACTTTCTCGATGCGCTCCGGATTATTTTGGTGATGCGATAAATCGTGGTGCCCTTCCGGAATGCCCATGTGGCTGAACGAGCGGTTGTCGCCGTCGTTGCCGAGCATCATCGTCGCAACCCGCGTGGAGTCTGTTTTGAACGCGAGCAGCATCATGTCGTACATCAGGTCGACGTACTCGGCGTGGCTCTGAGGAATCCCAGACGGCGTCTCGACGGTCGGGTCCGGACTGGCCCCGAGTTTTTCCGCGCGTTGAATGCGGGCTTCGACGTCGCGCACGCCCGTCAAATATTGGTCGAGTTTTTCCCGGTCCGTGGTCGAGAGCCGCTTCTGCATGCGGTTCGCGTCGTCCATCACAAAGTCGAGCACCGAGCGGCGAGCCACGAGCCGGCTTTGCACCTGCTGTGAACGTTCGCCGTGCGGACCGACGCCAAACAGCCGCTCAAATACGAGCCGCGGATTATTCTCGGGCGTCATCGGCGTCGTCGCCGATTTCCACGAGACATTGTACTGATACGCGCACGAATAACCCGAGTCGCAACCGGCGGACTTGCGATTGAGATCGCAGGTCAGCTCCAGCGAAGGAAAGCGCGTCAGGTGTCCAACCTGATTGGCGATCACTTGATCGATCGAGATTCCGGCGCGAATATCGGTCGCACTTTTATTAATGCGAACGCCCGTGAGGAAAACGCCGGTGCCGCGGGCGTGATCGCCGCCGCCGTCCGGACCGCCGGTAGCATTAAGATGATCGAGCCCGCTTAGGACCTGGACTTGGCGCCGCAGCGGTTCCAGCGGAATCAGGGTGGGGTTAAACTTGAAATCGGTTTCGCCACCCTCCGGCCACCAAGCGCCGGGGATAGTGCCATTCGGGATCATGACGAACGCCGTGCGCAACGGAGCGCCCGTCGCGGTGGTCGCCAGTTGCGGCGCAGCCGAAGCGGCCAGCAGGCGCGTGGGGAGCAACGACGTGAAGGCGGGCAAAGCAATCGTGGCCCCGAGGCCGCGCAGGAAATGACGGCGGTCCATCGGCGCAAAAGTTGAATCTGGAGAGGAAGGGCGGGATGTTTTCATATTTTTAAGGGGTGACCTGCACGAGGCGCTCCGTGGCGGAAGGAGCCGGCGAATACTCGGCCGTGGCGCCGTTCGACGGGCGACGTTGTTGAAAAGGAACTGAATTGACGATGGCATTGACCAAAACGGAAGGCTTGCCGCCCGAGGCTTCGAGCTGGGCCACGATCTGGTCGAGCGCGAGCGTATCGTAGTAATCCAAGCCGCGACCGAGAGCGTAAGTGAGCATTTTCTCAGTGACGCTGTAATAGAAATCGCGCCGCCGCGACGTGGTCAAAATATGCTTCAGCTCGCGGATATCAGAAAAGGATTCACCCGTGATGAGCGTGCCCGCCGGCTGCACCGGCTGGCCCATGTCGGTCGTCCGCCACATGCCCATCGCGTTAAAATTTTCCAACGCGAGGCCCAGCGGATCCATGCGGGAGTGGCAGGAAGCGCAGATCGGTTTCTTCGCGTGGAGAGCGAGCGTATCGCGCAGGTTGAGGTTGCGCAATTCCTCCGGACTCGCGGCGTCCTCGAGCGGAGGAATATCGGGCGGAGGCGGTGCGGGCGGTGTACCCAGAATAGCGCCGAGGATGAATACCCCGCGTTTCACCGGGGAGGTACGTGTCGGATTCGATGTCACGGCAAGCACCGTGCCCTGGGTCAGAACTCCGCCACGCGGACTGCCCTCAGGCAGGGTGACCTTGCGCATGGCAGAGCCGGTCACGCCCTCAATTCCGTAGTGCTTCGCGAGCTCTTCGTTCAGGAAGGTATAATTGCTCTCCAGCAATTCGAGCAGACTGCGGTCCTCCTTCAACACGTCGGCGAAGGTCATTTCGGTTTCCTGCAGCATCGCCTTGCGGAGGCTATCGGTCATTTGCGGTTTAGGATCGGGATTGCCGAAACCGTTGCCGTTTCCGGGCGGGGCAAACTGCCGCGGAAAGCTGTTCACCAGCTGTCGAGCGGCGTTGAGTTGATCCGATTCTTCCGCCGTCAGCGCCGAACGCGGCTTGGCGTTAAGCCGGGCGAACGCGGCTTTCGCTTCCTCGTATTGGGGATTCGGATGATCGCGCAGATAAATATCCATCGCCGTGAGCTGCACGGTCGTGATGTCACGCGCTTGCAGCCACTGGCCCGTGAAATTTCGCACTAACTCATCCGCCCGCGGTGAGTCGAGCAGGCGCTTCATTTGGGCGGGCAGATTTGCGCGCAACTGACCCGCACCCGCCAGCTTGATCAGCTCGGCATCAGGCATGGATGACCAGAAGAAATAGGAAAGGCGTGAGGCCAGCGAGTATTCGTCCACGAGGGGATTCGCCTGCCCTTTCTTCAGCGGCTCACTCTGGTCCTCACGGAAAATAAATGTCGGCGAAGCGAGGACCGCGACCATGGCCTGGGCAACGCCATCTTCGAAGGTGCGCGTCGGCTGGATGGAAACTTTCTCCGCGAGCGCCACCAGGTGATCGAGCGTTGCCGTATCGACGGGATGGCGAAACGCGCGCGTGGCAAACTTCTCCAGAATCTCACGGGCATACAGCGACCGCGCCTTGGCCGCCGTCGGCACATCGCGGGGGAAATATTTATCATAACCCGGAGTCTTCGCCCAAAATTCCGGCGCCAGCGGCCCACGGAGCGTGATGGCATTGATGCGCAGGCGAAGGTTGCGGTACTGCGGGGTCTCCGGCCCGAGCGGCTTGATCTCCAGCGCGAGCTCATGCCCGCCGGCCGCCAAATCGCGATCGAACGTGTATTCGAATTTCCGGCCATAGCCCTCACGGACAAACTCCGCATCGATCAACGGCTCCCCGTCGAGCGTGAGAATCACCTGACATTTGTTCAGATCAAATTTGTCATCGGCGTAGGTCTCCTGCGCGAGCAGGTCGACCAACACTTGGTATTTACCCGCGTGTGCGAGCGTGTGTTTCGCCGCCACCACGGCCGGCGTATAGTATGACAGCACCACCGTGTCGCCCTCGACCGTCGGCACGGGCCGCGTCACCGGCGGCGGGCCGCCGCCGCGGCGACCGCCTTGACCGCGCTGGAATTGGCCGCGGCCCGGCAACGCTCCGCGTCCGGCCGCACCCGGCGGCGCTCCGGCGGCCACCACGGCTCCTGGCGGGACGTCGCCATTTGCGACGTTGGCGGCGGCGGGTGGCAGAACCGGAGCGACCGGCGGCGTGATCGCCGGAGCTTCCGCTGGCGCCGCGGCCGGAGCCGCCGCGACCTCACCGGCCGGCGGAGTTTTCGGCGCCGGCAGCGTGGTATCGACTTTAATGGTCGCAAACTCGCGGCCGAGGATCGGCTCTTCGACCACAATGCGTGGCTTGATCACTACGGCCTTCCCCACGACCGTCTGCGCCGCGTCGAGGTACTTCTCGAGGAGCATGGGCGAAATCGTCAGAACATCCGCAATGTTGTCGAAGCCGTAGCCGGTGTCGTCCGATGGAAATTCTTTGAGCGTATCAAAATCGATGCCCATCAGATCGCGCACCGTGTTGCGGTACTCGACGCGATTGAGTCGGCGGACCGTGACGCGGCCCGGATCGGGTTTAGCGGGATCGAGCCCGAGACCTTCCTGTTTAATCCAAGCCATGAGCTTCTGCGCCTCGGCCGGCGGCAAAGCATCCGCCTCGGCCGGGGGCATAATGCCCGACCGGACATTCCGCAGCGCCCGGAGCCAAAGTTTATGATCCCGCAGCGATGCGACGTCCGTAAACGAATCAAACGATACCTGACCTTTTTCGGCGCCGTCGCCGTGGCACTCGAAGCAATATTTCTCGAGCAGCGGCTTGATTTCCGTGCGGAACTTTACCAACGCCGGATCATCGGCGGCGACCGCACCACCGCAAACGAAAATGAAAATAGCCGAGCCAACAATGCGCCGGAGGGAAACGGGAGGAAATGACATGACGTGGGGTGTGACCAAAATTGAGGCCGGTTGAGAAATCGTGGCTCAAACAAAAGCCTTGGCCAATCGGAGCGATTTCACGGTGATTAAGAGCACACGGGAAAGACGTGATTTCAAGCCCCTAGGTGCGTGAAATTTTCGGTCGCGGGATCGCGTCGTCCGCTCGGCCGATGACTCACCTTGCGATACCAGAGGTCGCGCGAGTGATTAAGTCCTTCGGGCGACAAAAAGGCCACCATCCGGGAGGAACCACGCAAAAGATTTCCCAGGTGGGGGATCGTCGGGCCAAGGCTCCGGAGCCCGCGGCTCAGGGCTGGTTCATGCGGAACAAAAATGGATTAGGATTGGCCCAGATCGCCATATTCAAGAGTGGTTTAAGAAGGCTAGCAGCCAAGATGCCATCTGCGGATTCGGGCTTTGGCTAATCTCATGAGCGTTTGCTGCGGTTCGATCATTTTGTCTCCAGCCGATCAGCGGCTCGGCCAGAGTTACCGTTTCCAGCCGAGTCGCGTGGCTTCGGCGAAATGTCGCGCAGCCTCATCGGTCCGGCCGCTTTGGCGCAGAGCTTCGGCGAGGTTGGCGTGGCCCTCGGCGAAATTTGGATCGATCTGAATGGCCTGACGGAAATGGTCCATGCCTTCGTCCAGACGTTTGGCCATAATCAAGGCGCGACCAAAGGAGTTTTGAATATACGCGCGGTTGGGGGCCAGTTTCCCGGCCCTTTCAAAATGCGGCCACGCTTCGTCCAACCGGTTCAAAAGCACCAGCAGGACCGCCCAGCTAAATTCCGGATCGGGACTCTGGGGGTTGAGGCGAACGGCTACGGCAAAATTTTCGAGCGCTCCAGGCGCGTCGCCCTTCTGCCCCAATACCACGCCAAGGTTGAAATGCGCCTCGGGCAAAGCGGGATTCAACTCTACGGCGAGCTTCAATTGTTTTTCCGCCGCATCGGCCCGACCGAGATTCTTCCACGCCATGCCGAGCCCATACCGCGCTAGGGCGTGATCCGGCTCGATTTGGAGCGTGCGTTCAAAATGAGGGACAGCGGCAGCGGGATTGCTCAATCCCATCAGGGCAAAGGCGAAACTATACTCATACTTAGCCGATTGCGGGACGAGCCGTACGGCCGCATCGAAATGCGGCAGCGCCTCGTTCGACCGACCGGCCGAAACCAACAGGTTGCCTAGATTATTATGCGCGATTGCTGCGTTCGGATTTTTGGCAAGCGTCGCTTCGTAAAGCGCGAATTCCGTTCGATAATTTGAGCTCTGGCGCCACGTCAGCGTGCCCAGCAAAATCGCCCCGCCCACGATGATCGTGGACGGAAGCCCCAGCGGCCAGCGACCGAGAACCCGGGTCAAGCCGGCTCCCGCCAGCGCAAATATGCCCAAGCTCGCGAGGTACTGAAAATGGTCAGCCACATACGAGAAACGAAATGGATAAACGTTCACGAAGCCCAAGGCGGGAAACAACGAGCCCACAAAAAACAGCAGGGCCACGATGAGCCCGCGCTGCCGTCGCCAGTGCCAGGCCGCCGCAGCCGCCACCACGATCCCAAGCGGGAAAATAAACTGCCACCCCAGCGCGCCATCGATTTTCCAGCGGGGATAAATGAAAATCAAATCGACCGGATAAACGAGCTTCCCGAAGTAAAACCAGATGACGCGGCTCGCGAGCAGTACGCGTTGCAGCGCGTTCAGGGCGAAATCCTCGTCACGGGCCCCGATGAATTCCCGTTCCACCCACGACGTGAGCATTCCGCCCAGCAGCGCGAGGCAGAACCACGGCAAAAGAGGCGCGACATCGCGCCGAAACTCCAGCCGGCCGCGTTTCCACCAAAAGATCAAAAGGAGCGCAGCGGGCAGACTCGCGGTCACCGTCTTCGATCCAAGGGCGAGAAGGAAAAAAGCCGTCGCAATCGCATAGTGGCCCCGCCGGCGGCTTGCGTCGAAACGAAGATAAGCCAGCGCCGCCAACAGGTACCCCACCAACGACAGCGTATTTTTTTGTTCAGAGATCCAAGCCACCGATTCGACGCTGACCGGATGAAGCAAAAACAAGCCCGCGGCGAACCAGGCCCCGGGCACATCTAGCCGTCGGAGCACGCCCGCAAACAAGCACGAGGCGGCGGCGTGCAACAGCACGTTCACCCCGTGATAGCCCATCGGGGAGTCGCCGAATGCGAGGTGCTCGAGCCAGAACGCCGTATGAACGACCGGATAATATTGTTGGGTCGCTCCGATCTCGAACCAGATGCGTCTCAAGCCATCGAGGGACTGCAGCGCCGGCCGAACGACATGGGCCGCATCGTCCCAGATAAACCCGGCGGAAAACACGGGCCCGTAGACCACCAACGCCGCGACGAAAAATCCGGCGACCCACGTCCAGGATTTTTTCATCGCAGACCCCAGAGGCTGGGCGGTGAAGCTGAAAAGCGGGCAGACATCGAATTCTTAACAGACCGCAACGACAGACCAAATCCGCCGCGGCGTAAAGTTCCTCCGCAAAAAAATGGGAGCGTCTGCTTACAACCGTGCAAGTTTCCCCATGGCCGCTTGGGGTCGCGGCGGGCGTCCCTGACTGCTATGGCGTTAACGGCTACGGTTTTGGTTAAACCGCTCGAGAGCATTTGAAAGGAAGTTCGCAGCTAGAGTGGTCATTGTGGCGGCGGACTTCGCGCACCTTGCCATGACAATGGAAAATGACCGCGATTACGGCGGTGGCGCCCGCCGCGCAACCGCCAGCGCTTTCGCTTCCGCCAGCTCGCTCATCGACATCCGCGCTTTCAATTTAGCCACGAGCGCCGGCTGATTGGCGCGCACGAACGCCAGCGCGGCTTCGTCATCGGCCGCTCGGCTGGCCGCAATGGCGAGCGCGGCCAGCCCCAGCGCATCGTTGCGGGGCGTCAACCGGTCCTCGGCGGCGAGGCGGCCCAACGTATGGAGCGACGCAAAGTGTCCGAGCTCCGCGGCCCGACGATAAAACTCACACGCCTTCGCGAGATCCGGTGCGACGCCGATGCCGTATTCGTAGCAGACCGCGACGTTGTGCATCCCTTTCACTTCGCCGCCCTGAGCGAGCGCGGAATAAAGCGCGAAGACCCGCTCGGGCTGCACCGGTACCCCAAGTCCCCGCGCAATCATGTCGGCCAAGCGGAAGCCGGCCTCGAGATTGCCCAGCTGATACTGTCGCTCGAACTCCGCGTAGGCCGCCGCGTGATTGCCCGCCCGAACCGCAGCGTCAGCAGGGCCAAGATCGAATTGGGCGATGCGGCCCTGTTCATCGATGAACATCGCCGGCTGGTAATCGCCCGCAAATTCTCTGGTCCAGTAGCGCCCCGTGCGATCCAGCGTGGCGGGATCGGTGAAAGTGAAACGGTAGCGGCGCATGCGAATCACGGCGGGCGGGCGGTCCGTAAACGGATCGCGTTCGAACAGCGCCATCACCCGTGGATTTCGTGCCAGCAGATGCGCCGCGGTGGGCGCGACGACGGAGGGCTTGGATCCCCGCAGGCTCGCGGCGTGGAGCGTGTAATCGAAGCGCGGGAAATAGGGTGCGATGAATTCCGGCTGGCGTTCCGGGAGCTGCGGCAGATGCCGGAGCGGGTAGGTCCGCCACGTGCGACCGCCATCGTTCGAGCCCTCCAGGTCGATTTGAAAATGAGCCGACTCGAAACGGGCATAGAGGCTGTAGCCGTTGGCGCTGCGAAAATCCCTGAAGAGACGGACCGCCGCAGGCGGGTCTTCGAATGGCCCGCTGCAAGTATCGGCAAAGTAATACAGCGTGAGGGCAAAATGCAGCCCGAGCACCGCGCGCAAACCGTGCAAGCTCCACCGCGAAATCGCACCGGGCGCGCGAGGCGTCGCGCGGGCAAAAAAATCGCCCAGCGACGCCCAACGCAGCCGGCGGGCGGCCGAGGCAAGCATCTGGTCGTCGAGCAAGAGGAGCCCCAAGACGAACGCCGCGGTGTTGAGCCAGCCGAAATTAGTGGTGAGCTGAATCCCAGCCTGGAGCATCGCCCAAAGGCCGAACGCGAGCCACCGTCCGCGCCGTCCACCGATCAGCGCCAGCAGCGGTGCGAGTAGCTCCGCCGCGTAGGTGAACCAAATCTCGAAAACATGATACGCGTGCGGCAGTTGGTGGATCCAGTAGCCGGCGATGGTCGGCGACGGGCTCGTCTCATACATCACGTCCATCGCGGTCCAGTTGCGCCACAGCGGGCCGTCTGAGAACACTTTCACCAGACCCGAAAGCAACATCACGCGGAGGAGCAGCCAGCGCATCATGAAAACCGCGAGCGGTCGCGGCGGGTGCGAGGCGCCCAGGCCGGGCCGGATTCCGGGCGGGGCAAACGCCATCGAGATCAGCGCCACCTCCAGCAGCAACCCGTCTTGCTGGGACGGCGTAAACTCGATCCACGTGGCGACGAAGGAGAGGAAGCAAGCCCAACACACCAACAAGGTCAGCCGCGGCCAAAGATTAAAGAACAGGGCCACCGCCGCGGCGAAGCCGAGCCACGCCACGGCCGTGATCGCTCCCGCGCCCGCATCGAGCCAGAAGAGGCTGGGCGCGCTAACAAACCCGCTGAAAAACCCGGGCGCCACGCTCCGCAGATGTTTGAGATACAGCGCGACCGGGGAGATCCCATTCGGACCCGCCAGCGCCTGCCCTTCCACGACGATGCAGAGGAAGGCGAGAACGAAGATGAGACCCAAGCCCCGCAGCACAAACCAGCGCGGCCAAAGGAGGCTCGCATCGCCCGCCGCGCCGGAAAACTCCTTCACGTTGTGCCAGAGCTGCGCCGGCAGCGAGCGGGAGGGCGCCCCCCCGACCGCACCTTCCGGCCGTTTTGTCTCGCGGGCGAAATTCACCGCTACGGCCGGCGCGGACTTTGCATCGCGTGCGCCTTCCAGCGGCAGAGCGGAGCGAGCGGGGGCGGGCTGGCGGGGTTTCTTTGACACGGAGTCAGGCGTTGGGGCAGGCGCTCCAGAAATGGAAATTCACCGACGGTGTCGAGCGTTAGCCCGTATCCACCACACCCAAGCTCTTCGATGCGCACCCGCCGAAGGAGGATGCCAAGGATGAGTTGACATCCTCCTCCTGACACGGGTTCGCGGCGGGCAGAGCAGAGCGTGATGGAGCGGGTTAGGGGCGCGCATTGTGATGATGCTCGCTGGCAAAAAAAGAGCCCGGCGCGGACGCCGGGCTCTTGGGAGTAACATGCGCTCGAGCGCGAAACCTTAGAAGTCGACCGTGGTCGTGAAGACGAACTTCCGCGGCTCCGGATTCTGGAAACCGGTCAGCACCTGCATGCGGGGATTCGATCCCGCAACGGCGATTGCGGTGGTGCTACTTTGGTTCGTCATCTGGCCGGCGTTGATCACGCTGTAGCCGCTCCAATCCGGGGTGTCTCTGTTCAAGATGTTCGTGATGTTGAGCTGGAAGCGCGCCTGATACTTTCCGAAACGGCGCGTGTAGTTGGCGCCCACGTTGTTCGTCAGCTGCGACGGCACATAGAGGTAGTCGTAAGCGGCCGCGACCGTCTGAGCGGTGGTGATGGTGGCTGCCGTGGTCTGGAACTTGAGTCGCGCGTCGCGGCTACCGTAAGCTCGTTCTTGAGGGCGGACCGGCGAGCCTTGTGGCCTATCGAAAACCCGTTCCATAACGCCTAACAATGAGACCCGATCTGGCTGTGCTAATCTGGTACCCACCGGCGGGGACCGATGTTCGCCCAAAAAAAGAGCCCGGCGCAAAGCGCCGGGCTCTTGAGAGTGACACGCGCTCGAGCGCGGGGCTTTAGAAGTTGATCGTCGTCGAGAAGACGAACTTCCGGGGCTCGTACTGGGTGAACCCGTTCAATACTTGCATGCGCGGATTGGAACCCGACACCGTCAGCGCGTTACCATCGTTCTGATTCGTCAACTGGCCGGCGTTGATTACGCCGTACGACGAGAAGATCGGATCGTCGTTGTTGAGGATGTTCGTGATATTGAGTTGGAAGCGGGCTTGATACTTTCCAAAACGATACTCGTAGTTAACGCCCATGTTGTTCGTGGTTTGCGACTTCACATAAAGGTAGTCGTAGGCGGCCGCCTGAGTCTGGGCCACGGTGGGCGCGGTCGTCTGGAACTTAAGACGCGGATCGCGGCTGCCTTGCTTGCTGCTGCCGCGCCAGCTGAGGCCGCCGCTCAGGCCAAGACCCTTCAGCGTGCCTTCCCGGAAACGATAGCTCGACGAGAGGGTACCGCGGTAGAGTGGACCGTTACCGATTGTGCCAGAAGTAAGGCCGTTCAGGCCGTTGTCGATGTTCTGAAGCGCGTTTACGATCGCCGCCTGGCTTAGGATAACCCGATTGGTGCCGGGAACCGTGGCGCCGTCGGCGAGCTTCGCACCCGCGTCGAACTCTGCCCGATGCTCGGCCATATAACGACGGAGGAAGGGG